>WRFD01000308.1 GCA_009778955.1 Desulfobulbus sp. | reverse complement strand
GTCAGCTGCCGCTTTGCCGGCTCCTGTCTTTTGAAATTGGGCTTCAGGGACGACTATCTGACACCACAGGATAACAGCGTCTTCATTTTGCCTAAATTTGGTTTCAAAAAACAAGGCACCAAGGAAACCGTGGCGTTCGGTTTATAAACAACAGCATCAGCCACTCAGCCTGACAATCGCCCTCTGCAGACCCAACAGAGTAGGTCCGACAGGAGGCACGGATTCAGGAAAGAGTTTTGACGCTGCCAATATATTGCCCTGTAAATAAGAAAAGATATAAGCCAAGAACTCTCACTCGTTACCAATAACCATCACCTCTCGTTCGGCATCCGACACCATCTGGTCAATGAGTTCGAGCCCGCCTTGCCAAAAGGTTGCATCATCAAGATCAATTGCAAAAGGGCGAACCAACTCATAGGGTGAACCATTGCCGCCAGATCGCAGCAGCGTAAGATAGCGGCTGACGAATATTTCCTGCTCCGCCTGATAGTGGGCATAAAGCGCCAGAACCAGCAGTTCTCCGAAGGCATACGAATATACGTAACCGGGCGTGCTGAGAAAGTGGGAAACATAGGCCCACCACAGGCCATAGTCGTCCCGCAGGGTCACCGTATCGCCAAACATCGGGATCTGGCTTTCCAACCACAGGGCTGAGAGCTGTTCCGCCGACAATTCTCCCTGCCGGCGTCTGCCAGCATGCACCGCCGCCTCGAACCGGTTCATGGCCACCTGGCGGAAGACCGTGGCGAAAATAGACTCCAATTTCTGGCAGATATAGGCCAGTCTCGCTCGTGGCGACAGCAGATCGACCTGGGCCTTGAACACCATGAATTCGGCAAAGATCGAGGCCGTCTCAGCCAGGACCAGCGGCGTATCGCTGTTGTAATAGCCCTGTTTTGCCGCCAGGAATTGATGCACACCGTGCCCCAGTTCATGCGCCACGGTGGCGACATCGCGCACATTGCCGGTGTAGTTGACCAGGATGTAGGGATGGGCCTCGGGCACACAAGGATGCGCAAAAGCGCCTCCCCCTTTGCCGGCGAGGATGGGAGCATGTATCCAGCCTTCATCGAAGAAGCGGGAACCTATGGCAGCCATCTCGGATGAAAAACAGGCAAAGGCGCCCAGAACGATCCGCCGGCACTCCTCCCAAGGAATGGCGGCCTCCTCGCCGCCCGGAACCGGCGCGTAGCGGTCGTAATCGAACAGTTCGCCTCCCCCGAGCAAACGCCTCTTCAACCGGTAATACCGATGGACAATGTCGTAGCGGGCGACCACCGCCTCGATCAGGGCGGCAACGGTTCGGTCCTTCAACTCGTTGCTCAGATTGATCTCGCTGTCCCAGGAAGGATAGCGGCGCAGCCGGTCGGAGATCATCTTCTCGGCAGCCAGGGTGTTGAACACATGGGTCAACAGATGCAGATTGTCGCGCAGTCCGGCGGTCAACTCCTCTGCCCCATTTTTGCGGACTTCCCAGTCCGAATGATACAGATCGCTCAACACCTCCTCTTCGGTCCTGCCGCGCTGTCCGAACCGCAACTGGCCAAACAGTTTTTCGAACAAGACATTCCAGGCGCTTCTACCCACCGGTTTAAGTTCCTGCAGCAGTTCCTCTTCTTTGCCGCTCAGTTGATGCGGCGCAAACCTCCGCATCGCCGCAAGGTAATGGCGATAATCGCGCAGCGGCGGCTCTCCAAGCAATTCCAGCGCCCTTGCCTCGCCCATCCGGTTCCATTCCAGGCAGAAAAAAACCGTCAGTTTGCCGACCACAGCCTCCAATTCCTCGACCCGCTGCAACAGGGCCGAAGCAGCGGCATCGCCGGTTTGGGTGATGAAATGAAGATAGGCGTAGGTCTCCAGCCGGGCCAACAGGGTATCGATGCTCTCAAGGCGCTCGACCACCCGGCGGACGGCTTCGGCGTCGAGATCGGCTATACAGCCGGCCGCTTCGTTGGCCAGGCCTTCGGCCAATTCCCGGCAGCGGGTCATGTCTTCCCGGATCTCCGGACCATCCGCAACAGGATACAGAGTGCCGAGCTCCCACAGTACCGTCGTGGTGCCGAGCTGTTCGTTGATTGATGCTGAAGTTTTTACATCCTCCTCTTCCTGAAGGGAGAGGATTCCTACGGCGTTCAGGCATGGCATAGCGCCTCCTGAATCATTTCGGCGGGTTCCTGCTTCATCAAGCGGCCTGACTGCGCCATCTCTCCACAGGCTGCGACGCGGCGTCCCCGCGCCAGAATATTGATCGCGCCGACCACGTCGGCGTGTTCCTCAAAACCACATTCGACGCAGGCGAACTTCGCTTGCGTCTGCCGGTTGTCCGGCGATACACGGCCGCAGCACGGACAGGTCCGGCTGGTGTTGCGTGGCGGCACGGCGATGAGCATCCCGCCGTTCCACTGAAGCTTGTAGTCCAGTTGACGGCGGAACTCGGACCAGCCCTGATCGAGGATGGCTTTGTTCAGGCCAGCCTTGGCCCGGACGTTTTTACCCGGTT
>WRFD01000307.1 GCA_009778955.1 Desulfobulbus sp. | reverse complement strand
TGGCGGAAGCCTGCTGAACCGAAGGTGTCGTACTGCTGGCGTTTTTCCGGATCAGACAAAACCGCGTAAGCCTCGCTGATCTCCTTGAACTTCTCCTCCGCTTTGGCGTCGCCCGGATTCTTGTCCGGATGATATTTGACGGCCAGTTTACGGTAGGCTTTCTTGATTTCGTCGGCGTTGGCGGTCTTGGCGACCCCGAGAATCTGGTAATACTCCATGGGCGTTGCTGTATCGGGTAATGGGTTGCGATGAAAAAACAGTTAACGGTGGCAGGTACTATAAACGCAAAGCGGCTCTTGTCTATCCGCCTGACCGGGAGAATTCATCTTTCCGGCGCCGATCGAGGGAGAGAACGGGCGGATGTTCCTTTGGACTCATCCGGACTTGCTTCATGCAGGCGCAGGAGACGGGCAAGGATGTCGTCCCGCCTGTTGCCCGGTTGATTGAGCAGGATGACGAAGCTTTGGCCGTCGGGCAGATAGCCGGCCAGATTGTACACCCCGGTGAGCGTTCCGGTCTTGACGGCCATGCCGGCCTCCTGGTTGAGCAGATCGAGGTGGGGGCGAAAACGGGTCAGCAGTTGCAGCATGGCCCGGACTGTCACCCGGTTGTTCCGCGACAGGCCGGCCCCGTCGACCTGGACGATGGCCGCCGCCGCAGCCTTGCCCAACTGGCCCGCAAGTTCCTGGCCCACCGCCCGCCGGGCCTTTTCCCAGGTGGCCGGATAGCCGAACCGCTTGGCTCCGCAGGCAAGATAGATGAGATTGGCCATGAAATTCGAAGAATAGTGCAGACAGGCCCGGCTGATTTCGGTCAGGGAGCGGCTGCTCTCGTGGACAAGGACCAGACGGGCCGTGGTTGGAGTCGGCCGGATGCCGCCCAAGGCGGCCACCGGGATGCCGTATTGCGTAAGCATGGCCTGAAACAGCTCGCCGGCGTACCTGGCCACGCGGCCTTGCGCATTATCACATCCCCTGGCGCAGATGTTCACCCGCCACGAACCGGCCGCCCGGCCCTGCCCTAACTCGCGCATGATCGGCAAAACTGGGGTTTGCGATTCCCCCGAACCAATCTGTCCCGAGCTGTCCCGAGTCAGGGCAACCGCGTTGAAGTTGACCGACAGCGGTCCCACCGGGGCATCGTAGGGATTGTCGCTGTCTTCCTGGCCGGGAACCTGGTGTTCCAAGGCAAAGGCGGAGGCGTCGACGTACAAGGTCTGCACCCGCCGCACCCCCTGGCGCCGCAGCTGCCCAGCAAGCTCGGCCACATCTTCGGAAACCAGGGAAGGATCGCCGAAGCCCTTAACGAACAGGTTGCCCTGGTCGTCCATATACAACTCGGTACGGAAGCGGTAGTCCGGGGCGAGGATGGCCAGGGCCGCCGAAACCGTAGCGATCTTGATCACGCTGGCCGGCGCCAGGGCACGGTCGGGATTGCAGGCGTCGGTGATTGCGCCCGTGGCGTCGGCAAGGCCGTAGGCCCCGTTTGCGGCCAGGTCGGCGACGGCGCGGCAGGCCGCAACCCCGGTCTGCCGCTCACCCACGACCAAGAGCGGCGCCAGCAGGACAAGCCAAAGAAAAAGGCCCGCAGCCCTGCCCCGTCTCGCCGCCCGCGCCGCTCCAGGTTCAGCCGATTTTGGGCAGACGGGCCAGCGAGGCATCTATCTGCTCTTGCGGATAGCTGTAATCGCTGAGCTTGCCGTTGAGGTAGTTGTCGTAGGCGGTCATGTCGATCAGGCCATGGCCGGAAAAATTGAACAAAATGGTCTTGGGTTCCTTCGGATCCTTCATGGCCTCAATGATGGCGCCACGGATGGCATGGGTGGTTTCGGGCGCCGGGATGATCCCTTCGGTCTTGGCAAAGAGGATGCCGGCCTCAAAGCATTCCATCTGGTGGATCGCCTTGGGGGTGATGATGCCGTCGCGCGCCAGGGCGGAGACGATCGGCGCCATGCCGTGATAGCGCAGACCACCGGCATGGATGCCGGGCGGCACGAAGTCGTGGCCTAGGGTGTACATGTAGAGCAAGGGGGTCATCATGGCCACGTCGCCGGAATCGTAGGCCAGCCTGCCGCCGGTCATCGACGGGCAGGAAGCCGGCTCGTAGCCGAGGAACTCAATCTTCTTGCCGTCGAGATAATCGGGCACAAAGGGGGCAATCAGGCCGGCGAAGTTGGAGCCGCCGCCGCAGCAGCCGATAATCACGTCCGGATACTCGCCGGCGATCTCCATCTGCTTCTTGGCCTCCAGACCAATGATCGTCTGGTGCAGGACCACGTGGTTGAGCACCGAACCCAAGGCGTAGTTGGTATCGGCGCGGGTCGAGGCATCCTCCAAGGCCTCGGAGATGGCGATCCCCAAGGCGCCGGGGGTGTCTGGGTCCCTGGCCAGAATGGCGCGGCCGGTGTTGGTGTCCGGGCTGGGGCTGGCCGCCACCTGGGCGCCGAAGGTCTGCATGATGAACTTGCGATACGGCTTTTGATCATAGGAGACCCGCACCATGTA
>WRFD01000306.1 GCA_009778955.1 Desulfobulbus sp. | reverse complement strand
TTGAGGATTTTGCAACTCTCCCGGTTGGGAGGTGAATGGACCATGGTGGTATTGATGAAGGAGTGGGCGTTTTGACTTTCCATGCAAATGGCGATTCCGGAAATTTGAAAGACATCGCCGTAACGGAACAGTGGGCAGTGTCTGGATTCGCACACATGAAAACTAATTTTGGGAAACCCCATGGACCACTCCTGAAACGATAGGCAAAATACCCGGCGCGTGCTAATAAAAAGTTTCTGTGGCGCATTATGCATGAGATATGTCTGGGGCACAAGGAAATCCTACTGCGGCCAGCGGCCGTCACGAGACAGATATGCTGAACACATCGATACGCCCGGACGGCCATTTCCGGGTCGGCCGCCACACCCCCGCCTACCGGGTGGCCAACCTGCGCGAGCGGGATTTGCGTTGCTGCCTCGGCCAGATGGCCGATGGCAGCGAAGTGGTCAATGGCGCTAATTTTCCCGAAGGCGACGTGGCGGTGACCAGGGCCAGGACTATTTATGAAATCCCCAACCCTTTTCCTTTTCGCGGGTGCACCTATATCGATTCCGGCTGGGCCGACGCCCGTGCCGCCGATCCCAGATCGATCCGCATTCCGCCGCCGCCGCAGGTTTCCCTGAGAGACATGATCGGCCGGCATTGTCCGGATGCCGCCATCCGAGAGATCGTCATTCAACTGCCCATGCCGCTTCGTTATCAATTGGCGGTTTCCTCCACCGATCCTGAGGAACTGATTTGGTTGGCACATTCCTGCTGCCGGTTTGTCTTCGCCGCCGACGGCACGCCCACGGGGCTGCGCTATCTTCGACAAAACGGACGGATGCGTCCCGATATCGACGACTTCGAGCTCTTTGAAACCATTGCCAACAATCCCCATCTTCCCGATATCTATAAGGAGGTGATGGTGCTGCGGCCGGGGGTCCAGGGCGAGAGCGAAATCGTGGGCGATTATTGTCAGGGCGCCACCGAAATTTTCGAGTATTTGCGAGGCAATTCCTACATCCCGTGGGGGCATTACGCTGCCAATTGCGCACCGGCCTCCATCCGCTACCGCATCGCCGAACTTTCCGGGGAGGACATGGAAGGGCTGCGTCATCTCTACTATCAGCGCGTGTTCATGGTGCTGGCGGACCATCTGGGGATGGCGCCGGATGTGCGCCATCGCCGCCTCTCCGCAGAGGAATTGGAATCGCTCCGGCAGGGGATCGTCAAGCGCCTGACCGGCGGCGCTGATCTGGAGGCCTTCGCCACCTTGTGGGGCTGGAATTTTGGCTACGATTTTTCCGGGTCCGGCTACCGGCTGCACGCCTCGCATCAGATGATCCATCAACAGTATGCCCTGGTGCCCCAATGGGTCGCAGAAGCAGATGGCGCTGTTTTTCCCAGCTACTGCTGCGGCGATCTGGTCGCCGATGTGGTCGCCCGCTATCGCCAAGATTATCATTCCAATCTCTTTGACGATTACCTGCTGGCCCTGGCCAACAACACCCGCACCGACGGTGGTGCAGGGACACGTTCGCTGGTGGTCTGGGAGGACGAGCGCGTCGTGCTTTTCGTGCCCAAGGCCCAGGTCTCCCAGTGGGAACTCCAATTGCTGGTCAAGGCCGACTGGGCTGGCGGGGCAGTGGGAAATGTGGTGGAAGCGGATGGTTCGGTGCGCGCCTCAATCGACCTGGGCATTCTCACGGCGCAACAGGTGTTGGCCCGACTGGGTGCGGCCATGGTGACTTCGATCGAGTATGCCAAGCGGCTCGGCACGGCCAACGGTCAGCGGCTGCTGTACGCCTTTCTGCCCAAGTTGCCCTGGTCGATGGGCGCCTTCAGTGAAGCCCAGGGACGATGTATCCTCGGGCATTACCCCGAAGACTTTGCCGAAACCTGCCGCTGCCAACTGGGTTGAGACAGGTTCCGATGGCAACAACCGAGCAAACAAATATAAATATCTGATTACCATCGAACCTCAGCCAGCTTCAGCAGCCGCTGGTGAATTCTGACAAACTCAGTTCTTTCTGAAACTGTATCTTGTTTTTTGGCCACACCTTGCTCCTCAATGGTGAGTGTGGGGAGCAATATACCAGAGCTGGTCTGATAAATAGCGTCTGATCAACTGAAAAAAAAGTTAGCTGAGATTCAGTGGTAATCAGATAAAAAAAAGGCGTGGCAGTGCGCCGCACCTGGCATCCATTCTCCGGGTAGCGGTACGCCGTGGCTTGCGCGGCTGTTCAGTGGGTGCAAGTCTCACCCGGCAACTTTCGCTTCAGCCGGCAGCAACCGAAGCAGTTGTGGAGGTGACCAAGCGGGTGAAGCCTTCGCGGTGTAAAGGGTCATCAAGCGACCCGGCGAGTATGCGGGCTGCAACGCGAGTGAACGCTGGGCAGGGCTCGAAAGTCCCAATGCGGAAGCCGACCCGCCTGTAGAACCTGGAAGGCTGCCAGCTCCAGGGGAAGAGAGCGAAACAAGCGCCCTGGGCTTCCGCCGGGGTAGTGGCGCCGGCACGCATGCAAG
>WRFD01000305.1 GCA_009778955.1 Desulfobulbus sp. | reverse complement strand
CCGCCGCTTCTCCTATACCCAGCACCTCGACATCATGCGCGGGCTGTCCGAAGGGGTCAAGGACATCATCTACGCCTACTACACCAACATCCACCAGAACAACCTGTCGATCATCGTGCCCCAAATCGGCAAGGAAAACCTTCTGTCCCGATACCACAGCTTCTGGGACCAAAAAAATATGCCGGAAACGGTGCTCCGGCTGTCGGAGACCTTTTTCCGAGACCTGATCTCCACCACCTTCGGCCTCCAGCACCTGGACAACTTCATCGGCAAAGTTATAGGCACTCTGGAGGCCCAGAAGGATATCCTGGATGAAAAGACCCTGGACTTGCTGATGACCTACAACCCGGAAAAGGCGATCAGCAGCCTCCATGCCGAGAACCTGCGCACCCACAACCTGATCCACCTGGGCAACAAGGGCTTCAACCTGGTGGTGCTCACCGGGGACGGCATTCCGGTGCCGCCGGCCTTCGTCATCACCACCGAGGTTTTTCGCTGCTACCGGGCGATCCGCAAGTTCGCGCGGGCGCGCGACGAGTACATGTGGCGGGTGCGGGCCGCGGTGACCGGGCTCGAACAACTCACCGGCCGGGTCTTCGGCTCCTCGGAACGGCCGCTCTTGCTGTCGGTGCGCTCCGGTTCAGCCATTTCCATGCCCGGCATCATGTCCACCATCCACAACGTCGGCGCCAACGAGGAGATGGTCGAGGAGTTCGCCAACCTCTATCCCGACAAGAAATATTTCGCCTGGGACAACTTCCGCCGCTTCCTCCAATCCTGGGGCATGGCCCAGAGCATGGAACGCGAGGATTTCCAGGAACGAATGAACGCCCACAAGCGCAAGTACCAGGTCCATTACAAACGCGAATTCTCGTCCGAGCAGATGCGGCAGCTGGCGCTCAGTTACCAGCAGGCGATGCACAGCCGCGGCTTCAACATTCCCGACGACCCGTGGGAGCAACTGATCGGCGCGGTCGATGCGGTCTTCGATTCCTGGCATACCCCAAAAGCCCAGGAATACCGCCACCTGATGGGCGTGTCCGACGATTGGGGCACAGCGGTCATCGTCCAGACCATGGTCTTCGGCAACCTCGACGGCCAGGCGGGCAGCGGCGTGCTCTTCACCGCCCATCCCTACCGCAAGGTGCGGCGGGTGGCGCTGTGGGGCGATTACGCCACCGGCGACCAGGGTGAGGATATCGTTTCCGGCCTGGTGACCAGCAATCCCATCTCAGTGGAGCAGGCGGAGATCGACGGCCGCAACGAGGACAAGAGCCTGGAGCGCCTCTTTCCCAAGATCTACGAGCGACTGCTTTCGATCAGCCGCGACCTGGTCTACGAAAAGGAATGGAATCCCCAGGAGATCGAGTTCACTTTCGAGGGGCCTGAGCCTGAGCAGTTGTTCATTCTCCAGACCAGGGACATGATCACCATCAAGAAAAAGGAACATCTCAATGTCTTCGTCGATTCCGACCTGGCCCACAAGGCGATTCTGGCCAAGGGCATCGGCGTTTCGGGCTCGGCCATGTCGGGCAAGGCGGTGTTCACCGAGGACAACATCCGCCATCTGCGTCAGGCGGAGCCGGACACCCGGCTGATCCTCATCCGCCGCGACACCGTGCCCGAGGATATCCGCGAGATTTCCATGGTCGACGGCCTGGTGACCTCACGCGGCGGCCAGACCTCGCACGCCTCGGTGGTGGCCACCCGGCTGGAGAAGACCTGCGTGGTCGGCTGCCGCGAGATGCAGGTCTTCGAGGCTGAGGAATACGCCGAAATCAGCGGCACCCGCATCGTCTTCGGCGCCCCGATCGCCATCGATGGCCGCCACGGCCTGCTGATCGAAGGCAATTATCCGCTACGAGAGGAAGTGCACATTCTGCCTTTATGAACGCGGCGGGGTGATTTATCATGAGCGCCGTAAAACCCCGCCGTTCAGGGCGAGGATATAAGGCGTGTTCAGTTAAGATTGTTGCTGTTTTCATCAATTTTGTGTATAATGTTGTGCATAATCTGAAAACATTAACCGTCTTGACATGCGAACCTATACCTTTAAGTTGTATCGCTCGAAGCGAAACAAACATCTGCACCGGAAGATCAATATCGCCGGGATGATCTATAACCATCTCATCGCCTTGCATCGGCGGCACTACAGATTGTTTGGCAAGGGCATCAGCGCGAATAGAGTAAAGCTGCATATCACCCGGCTCAAGAAGACCAAGCGGTTCGCCTTCTGGAACAAGCTCGGCTCCCAGGCGATACAAGATATTGCCGAGCGCATCGACCGGGCCTACAAGCTCTTCTTCCGCAACCTGAAACGCAAGGTTAAAACCGCTCCGCCTGGCTTCAAGAAGGTGAAGAAGTACAAATCCTTCACCTTGAAGCAATCCGGATATGCGCTCCTTGAGGGGAACCAGATTGCCATCATGGGCAAGCGGCACAAGTTTTCCAAGTCCCGCGACATCCAGGGGAATATAAAAACCTTCACGGTCAGGCGGGATAACCTGGGCGATTTCTGGCTTCACTTCGTT
>WRFD01000304.1 GCA_009778955.1 Desulfobulbus sp. | reverse complement strand
TGGAGCGGGACACAATATCCGCCTGATCCTCAATAAATTGAGGGAGAAGTTGTTTCTTTTTTTTGCCGGCTTGCTTTTGGCTGCCTGGCGCCGCTTTGATTGCCGCAAGTCAGCTGCCGCTTTGCCGGCTCCTGTCTTTTGAAATAGGGCTTCTTCAGGGACGACGAGTATAGTTGCTTTCATGCCCAAAGGATGCCACTTTGCGGACTATACGTCCACGGACAAGAGCACCCAATCACAGCCCAACCCATCATTTCAGCGGACCGCTCACCCCGAATGACTGTTCGAGCCGAGAAAACCGGGCGGCATGCCGGTGGCCGCCAAGCTGCCGGTCCCGGAGCGATTCGCTCTGCGCTGAATAAAAAAACTAACCCTGGAAATCGGAGCGGAGATCGCGGGTGATCTTGCGGCGGGCTTCGGCGTCCTGGTTGCGGACCAGTTCCGGCAGGCGGCCCCAGAGGCCAATTTTGCCGTCCTTGACCGCCAGGATGCCATCAATGCCGGCAATGGCGCCGACCCGATCCAGCGTCGGCCTCAGGTCGCGCTCACTGGTGATCAGGTTGCAGACCAGAGTGACGGCGGCATCGGCCAGGGCCGCGTCCCTGGCCACCACCGTGGCCAGGTCGCACTGGCCGAAACTCAAGGAATGCCCCATCTTGGAGGAGGAAGAACACAGGGCTAGGGGCAGATCCGCCGGATCGATGCGCAGGCCCAGATGGCCGCCGATGGTGTTGTCGCCGGCGTACAGGCCGATGGTGACCTCGCGGTCGGAATGGACGAAGATGTCGCCGCCGTTTTCGACGATGGCCTCGCTGCAGCCGGCGGCCACGGCTGCCTCGACCCCCAGTTGCGCCAGGGCGCCGGCCACGGCGGCCATGGGGCCAAGGCCGGTCAGTTCGCTGGCGGCGGCCATGCGGATGGCCGCCTCGGGCGGGTCGTCCATCAGGGTGACCGGCGCCAAGGAGGTGAGGAATTCGGGATGACGACCGATATAGCGTTCCAGCTTGCGCCGCTCCTCGACCACGGTCCGGGTCACCAGGTCAAAGTCCTCGCAGGCTATCCGCAGGTTGGTTTCCTTCCAGGAAAAAGAACGGTAGACGCGCATCGGCAATACAATTTCTCAATCAAAACTTCTGTGATAATGTGCGTCATTGAGAGCGGAGCGAGTTTTTGCCCCGCCAGTTTCGCATCACGGCGACCGGGGTCATCTCAGGGTCGTCTCAGCGGCGTGGCTGCCGTTTCTTTTGGTTCTTTTCTTTGGGCAAGCAAAGAAAAGAACGCCTCCCGGCGAGGGAGCGACCTCTTGTTGTTCGCACCCACGCCCATCCTATGATCATGAATTATTTACTGGATTGCCGCGCTTGCACTGAGTAAAGCGAATGTGTCGCTCCGTTCCTCGCATATGACGGGTTTAATGTCGCAGTATTGATGTCGAATTGGCATTAGAAGGCCGAGGAACAGGCGCCAAAGGGACAGGCGGCGATGCAGGCCAGACACTCGACGCAGCTCTCCTCGTTGAAGGCCACGGCCCGGGTGGCCCGGTCGACGATGGACAGGGCCGCGGTCGGGCAGTGGACCACGCAGGCGCTGCAGCAGACGCACCGGCTCTCGTCCCAGTGCACGCCCTTGTTGCCGGCGTGGATGGCCACGTCGAAGGTGGTGAGAAAGGCAAAGGCCCGGTCGATGTTCTCCTGGGTGCCGGTCACCTCCAAGCTCAGATATCCTTCCTCTTCCGGCGTCACCTTGGCCCGGAAAATATTGACGATCAGATCGTACTCCTTGACCAGTTGGTAGACGATCGGCTTCTCGGTCTCGCTCTTGGGAAAATAGAGATAGATTTTTTTGGTGATCATCTGACCGGTCCTGTGATGTTCATGGATTTCATGGCCTGGTTGAGCGGCAGGCGCTGGCTAGGCTCGGAGAGCAGAAACTTGCCGTCCTGAATCTCACCCTTGAGCAGGTTGCAGATCTTGAGCGCTTTGTTGTAGGAGGACAGCGAGGTCACCGGTATTTTCTTGCCCATCAGCTCCACCTCGCCGGAGCGCAATTCCTCGTAGGAGAACCGACCCAGGACATTGCCGGTCTTTTCCGGATAATCCATCGAATAGTCGACGACGCAGGCGGAGATGTCGCGGTCGCGCACCGTGGTCCGCTGCAGGACTTGCGGGTTGAGGATTGGAATGGGGATACCCACCCCCATCGCCAGCGACACGCCGTAGCCCTTGAAGCTGACGCCGCGGACGAACTCGGGCAGCATCTCCTTCATGTTGCCGGTCAGGGCGAGCGTCCCGGCCCCCTCCACCGGCACGTCGTTGGCCCCGCGCTCGACCAGCGAGCAGTGCTGGGTGCCCTCGGCATAGACGTGGCCCCGCGCCCCGGCCAGCCACACGCTGGTGCCGATGCCGATGGTCTCGTAGAGGGGATCGTTCAAGAGCGGCGCCAACTGGCCGGCCGAGCAGTAGGTCATGTTGCGCATCTTGGCCCGGAGAATGCCCAGGTAGGTGTAGATGCGCTTATCCGAGACGTTGACCGCCACGTTGTAGTTCTGGTAGCAGTTGCGCGGGTTGACCATGATCGCCTGG
>WRFD01000303.1 GCA_009778955.1 Desulfobulbus sp. | reverse complement strand
GAGGGCGCACAAAGGCGATGTTGTTGATACCATAACGACAACGGCCAGCGGCGCGACCACCAAGCCCCTTTATTTGGGCCAGTATAAAATCATTGAAACCGAAAGCCCCGCTGAAATGGTGCTTGACAGCACACCGCACACGGCGGTACTGACCTATGTCAATGCCGATTTAATTTTGCAAGAAAAGGCCGGTTAAATTTTGTAGGTTAACGCCAGAGAGGAATGAGGCCAAAAGGGTTAGTTTGCAGGTTCAAAAAGGGTGTTGACGATGTGCTGCTTCTGCTTGAGAAATTCTTTGCGCTCCTTCAGCCGGTAGCTGTCACCTTTGATGTTGACGACGGTGCAGTGGTGCAGGATGCGGTCTAGAATGGCCGAGGCGATGGTCATGTCGGCAAAAACCTCATTCCATTGAGAGAAAGTCTTGTTCGAGGTAAAGATGGTGGAAACTCTCTCGTAGCGTCTGGCGATGAGTTGAAAGAACAGGTTCGCGCCTTGAATATCCATCGGAAGGTAGCCGATCTCATCGATGATGAGGAGCCGGTATTTGCCGAGGATTCTAAGTTTGTCGACCAACCGGTTCTCGTAATGCGCCTTTTTGAGCTGTTCGATGAGGGAATGGCAGTTGATGTAGTAAGTGGAGCACCTGTGACCGGCAGCTTCCATGCCCAGAGCGGTAGCGAGGTGAGTTTTTCCCACACCGGAGGGACCGAGGAAGACGATGTTTTCGGCAGTCTCCATGAAACGCATCGTGGCAAGTTCCTCGATCTGACGTCTGTCGATGGACGGCTGGAATGTAAAGTCGAAAGTGTCCAGCGTCTTTTTCATCGGGAAGCCGGAGGTCATAATCTGGGTCTCGACTGCGCGTTTCCGCTTGAACATGGCTTCTTCGGAGAAGATATGATCCAGCACGTCTACAATGTTGAGATTGTCTTTTACCGCCCGTTCCAGATAATTGTCGAGGATTTCGAGCGTGTTTTTCATTTTCAGAGACACCAGATTTTCCCGAAGCCGATCCATTACAAATTCATCCATCACAGCACCTCGTCATAGCGGCTCAGATCATGCGGTCTGATGGGAAAGTCGATGGTGTTGCCGCCGTCGAGGAGCGTGTTTTCGATGTCGAAACTCTGCTTCACGGTCATCTTCCGGTAATGCTGGGCATTGACAACCATATCCTTCTTCTGGTAGGATAGACGGTGGATGGCGATTTGCTTGCCCGCGTAGTAGGCGGCGAGCATATTGTCCAGCGCCACGACTGCCACATCCTTGTCGACGAACTCTGCGGGAACGGAGTATTGATTGCCGGCATAGCTGATGAGGCAGTCTTTTTGTACCCGACGGAGATTGATCCTGTCGATGATGTACTCACGGGAAAGAGGGTTCAGGCCCTCTTTTTTCAGCCGTTCAAACGGAATCTCGTGGGTGGTTCCGTGAACTTTGCCGTTCACTTTGTTACACCAGGCCAGGGCTTGTCCGTTCAGATCATCCAGCGATGTGTATTTTATTCCCACCATGAAGTTGTCCCGGACAAACTGTACCGTCCGTTCCACCTTACCTTTGGTCTGCCCGCGGTACGGTCGGCAGAGAACCGGCTTGAATCCGTAGAACCCGGCGAAATCTTCAAACTGGCGGTTCAGCGTGCTGTCTTCCTGTTTGAGCAGCCGCTTGATGACCACCTGTTTCATGTTGTCGTACAGGATTTCCTCCGGATAGCCGCCGAAGTAGCGAAAAGCGTTCTGATGGCAGCGGATCAGCGTATTGGTACTCATGTCGGTCACGAACTCTATGTACCGCATCCGTGAGTATCCAAGAACCATTAGGAAACAGTACAGCTTCTTCCATTTGCCATCCTCAAGCACCAAATGATCCTCGAAGAATGCCCAGTCCACCTGCCCCTGCAACCCCGGCATCGTTTCAAACCTTACGGTTGCTTTCTCCTCGAATTGTTCTTTCTTGTTTCGCACATACTCCCGCACAATGCTGTGCCCGCCGTCGAATCCTTCTTCCTGGATCTTTTCCAGAATCCGTGCCGCCGAATACGGCGCTTCCTCCAGCCACACTGTGATCTGCTCTTTGTATGGGTCGAGTTTTGACGCCTTCGGCTCACTCAGCACATACTCAGGCCGGCTGTCCGACTGTGCGTATTTCTTCGCTGTGCGTGGGTCAATGTTGTATCGCCTCGCTATTTCTGTGTAGCTCATGCCTTTTTGCCGGTCGCTTCGGATGTCCATCCAATTGTCTCCTTTCATTCTTTCACCCTTTCCGCTCCCTTTTTTAGAGACAGAAAGAGTTTACCATATCTTCATCCTCTCTGGCTTAAACCTGCATTTTTTTACTGGCGTTTTTCTTCATTTTATCACTGGCGCTGACATCACATCGCCCAGCTGGACAAGCCGACGATTGTATGGGATTTTCATTCGCTCCTGCTGGGCGTTCAAATGATGTTTAGCTTCATGCTGACCGATGACGGAAAGCCGCTCCGTATCTGCAAGCATTGTCAAAAGGCGTACATCGCCGGACACCCGAACGCTGTCTTTTGCTCCCCACGATGCAAGAACCAATATAACGTGTATAAGTCACGGGCGAAAAAGGATTGATAAACCCGCCGTCGCGTTTCGCGACGCAAGGGGT
>WRFD01000302.1 GCA_009778955.1 Desulfobulbus sp. | reverse complement strand
TCTGCGCCTTGACCATTTCTGAAGCCGCCGCCCAATGTCCGTGACGGTGATGGCGGCGCATCTGCTGGGACAAGCGCACCCCGTGATCGACAGTGAGCCGCTCCATGCGGCAGAAACTCCTTCGCTTCATGGCCGGATCGGCTGCGGCGATTCGGCGACCGGCAGCATGCGGCGGGTTAGCGATTTTCGGAGAGGCGCAATCACCGCACCGGAGCGCGGAGTGAACACGCTGTCAGGTCTGCGCCGGTTTTTTCTGCTCACCCTTCTTGTCCACCGGTTTTTCCGGCAACAGGTCTTTGAGGATGGCTGGTTCCTTCTGCATCAGATAGTCGCGCAACCGGGGATCGTTGACGAACGAGCGCAACCATTCCGCGCCCTGCTTGAGATAGGGGCCGGAATACGATTTGCGCAGCATATCGTTGGTCGTCGACAAGGTGGAAGCTAGCAGCATATAGAGCAGGGAGGCGACCAGAGCAGCCTTGGCGCAGCCGAGCAGCAACCCGGTCAGCCGGTCCAGCCAGCCCATCAGGGTGATCTGGAGAAAACGGTGCAGCACCTTGCCGATCAAGGTAAAGGCCAAGGCCGAGACCATGAAAAGGATGGCAAAGCTGACAAAGAAGGTTAACTTGGGGTTATCGACGAATCGCTCGGTCCAGGGCAGGATTCTGTCCGCATATTGCCCGGCAATGGCATAACTGCCTACCAAAGCGAAAAAAGCGGCCAACTGCCGCACAAAGCCGATCCAGATGCCCCGTACCATGAAGAGCAGAAAAAGAGCGGCGACCACCAGGTCGAAAAAGGCCAAATCATGCAATGTTGGCATAGGCTTGTGTCCGGAACCATGAACAAGGAACTGCGAGCGCCCCGGCTTCGGTTTCCCTTGTCCCGCCAGGATAAGGAACCCGGGGCCGGAGCCCGGAGCAGGGCGCCGGTGGCGCACGATTGATTATACCGGATAGATGAGCCATGACAAGCGTTTACCCGGAAAGCTCCACAAAAACCTATCAGCCGCTCCTCACCCATCTGGAACATCTGGCCGAGCAGCACCGCATGCTTGCTCCGGCTCACTGCTGTTTGGCGCTGCTGGATTTGCGGCTCTTGCCCCCCTTGATCGAGCAGCCCGGGCCGCTTACGCTTTTGCTCACCCCGGCCGAGCACGAATTTTTCCAGCGATTCCGGTATGCCAAACGGCAAACGGAGTGGTTGGGTGGCCGGGTGGCGGCCAAATACTGCCTGCGCCAACTGTTCGCCACCGGGGGATCGCCTTGTTTGTGGCGCCGGTATTCGATCCTGGCGGACGCCCACGGTCGTCCCCGCCTCGAACGCCCGCAGGCGGACTGCCCGGAGGCGACCATCTCCATTTCCCACAGCCATGGTTATGCGGCGGCGCTGGCGTGCCAGGCGGGGAGTTGCGGCATCGACATCCAGCAACTGACGCCGAAACTCGCCAACGTGGCGGAACGGTTTGCGCGTGAGGAAGAGTTGACGCTGATCGATCCGCAACTTGCGACCCTCACCCGCCTCGGCCTGATCTGGACGGCCAAGGAGGCGGTAAAGAAGTGCTTGCTGTCCGATCACCCCTCTTTTTTCGGCCAGATTCGATTGACGCGGCTTGAACAGGACCAAAATCCATCGCGCTGGACAGCCCGATGCCACATCACGCAACCGGAGGCCATGGCCGCCACGGTGCGCATGGCAGAGGTGGACGGCCATCTGCTGGCCTGCGCCACGGGAGATGCGCATGCCTGAGCTGCCGGAAGTGGAAGTCACCCGCCGGGGCCTGATGGACCATCTGCCCGGCCGAACCGTGGTCGCCATCACAGTCAGCGGCCACCGGCTGCGGACCCCGATGCCCAGCCGTTCGCTGCACGAACATATCCTTGCACGCCGCATCCTGACCCTTGATCGCCGGGCCAAATATCTGCTGGTGCGGATGGACAGCGGCGCGGTTCTGGTCATCCATCTGGGCATGACCGGCAAGCTGGGCCTGCTCGACGGCGGCGAACCGCGCCATCGCCACGATCATCTCATTCTGACTCTGGATAACGGCCATCAGGTGCGCTTGAATGACAGCCGCCGATTCGGAGCCGTGATGGTCTGGCCGGCGGCAACGGCCGAGAACGCCGAAAGCGCCTTTTCCGCTGGGGAGGGAATCGAGCCGCTGGGCAGCGAATTCACCGCCGCCCATCTGCACCGGCTCGCGGACCGCAAAACAGCGCCGGTCAAGTCGCTGCTCATGAACGGGCGGCTCATTGCCGGAATCGGCAATATCTACGCCAATGAAATTCTGTTTGCCAGCCGCATCCACCCCGCGACTCCGGCGGGGCGATTGACCATGGCCGATTGGCGACGGGTCGTGGCCGAATCCCAGCGGATTTTACAGTTGGCGATCGCGACCGGCGGCTCCACCATTGCCGACTTTCTGGGCGCCACCGGCCATCCCGGCTACTTCCAACTGCATTTCCAAGCGTACGGCCGCAGACATCTGCCGTGCCCGCGCTGCGGCCAACCAATTGTCAAGACCTCCCTGACGGGCAGAGCCACCTACTTCTGCCCCGCATGCCAGCCGCCCCCTTAACCGCTGTCTCTTTTTAGAGACAAAAAATCTTGTTGTTTTAACGTTCTTCTTCCAAAAACACGCAACACCTGTCTCTTTTTAGCAACAGCAAGGGGG
>WRFD01000301.1 GCA_009778955.1 Desulfobulbus sp. | reverse complement strand
TTTACCGCTTACGCCGCTGCACATTGTACTTCTTCATCTTGTACTGGAGCAGGCTCTTGGTGATCCCCAGTTGCTCGGCGGCCCGGGCCTGGACGTAAAAATTGTCCTCAAGGGCCTTACGCACCAGCTTCTCCTCGATGCCGTTCAGCACTTCGGCCAGGCTGAGATGGTCTGGAATGAACTGGCTGATCTCCAGGCTGGTGCTCCATTCGTGGGCGCTGGTCAACTCCATGGAATCGGGATGGACATCCTCGGGTTCGATCCGGTCGCCGTTACAGAGAATGGCTGCCCGCTCGATGGTGTTTTCCAGCTCCCGCACATTGCCTTCCCAGGGAAGGCTGACCAGAAGCCGCAGGGCTTCCGGTGAAATATCGAGCGATTTTCCCAGGTTCTGGCTGTTCTTCTCGATGAAGTGGGTGACTAGGGCCGGGATGTCGTCCACACGCTCGCGCAGCGGGGCCAGATGGATGTGGATGACGTTGAGCCGGTAGTAGAGGTCTTCCCGGAAATGGGCCTTTTCGACCTCGTCCTTGAGATCCTTGTTGGTGGCGGTCAGAATGCGGACATCAATCTGCTGGGTGACCGACCCGCCGACCCGCTCGAAGCATTTTTCCTGCAGCACTCGCAACAGCTTGGCCTGGAGTTGAGGCGGCATGTCCCCGATTTCATCGAGAAAAAGGGTGCCGGAATCGGCCAGTTCGAACCGGCCCTTGCGCATGGCCACCGCATCGGTGAAGGCCCCCTTCTCGTGGCCGAAGAGTTCGCTCTCCAGAAGATGCTCGGACAGTGCGGCGCAGTTGACCGAGATGAACGGCGCATCCTTGCGCGGGCTCAAGTTGTGGATGGCCCGGGCGACCAGTTCCTTGCCAGTGCCTGATTCCCCGGTGATCAGCACCGAGGATGGGGTGGGCGCCACCTTTTCGATCAGTTGATAGACCGCCCGCATCGGCGCGCTCTTGCCGACCATGCCGCCAAATCCGGAACGTGGGGTGGCCTCGTCTCGCAACCGCCTGATCTCCCGGATCAGGCCGTAATGCTCGGCAGCCTTGGTCACGCTGGCCAGCAGTTGCTGGTTGGAAAAGGGTTTGGCCAGATAGGTGAAGGCCCCCAGCCGCATGGCCTCGACCGCTTTTTCCACCTCGGCGTAGGCGGTGATGAGGATCACGGGCAGCTCGCGGTTGTATTCCTTGATTTTCGATAAAAATTCGATGCCGTCCATGCCGGGCATCTTCATGTCCGACACCACCAGGTCCAGGTCGGTGCTGTACACGATGGGCAAGCCGGTGGTGCCGCTGTCGGCGGTGAAGACCTCGTAGCCTTCGTCCCTGAGAATCTCGGCCAGGACAATCTGATAATTGGGTTCGTCATCGACAATGAGAATGGTGTGCATGGCGACTTGAGAGGGAAGAAAGGTTAATGATGCCGTCCGTTCAGACGGGCGGTGAGTTGTTCGAGGATGGAGCAAGGCGGGCAAAATCCCAGATTTTTGCCGGCGAGGCGGTGGGCGGGCCGGGTTGCGCCGTGAAAATCGCTGCCACCTGTCGCCAGCAGCCCGAGTTCGGCCGCAAGCGCCTTCAGGTGTTTTTTCATTTTCCGGGTATGGGCTGGATAGTGCAGTTCCAGGCCGTCGAGGCCAAGGAGGGTCAACTCGCGGACCAAGACTGGCAGGGCAGACATTGCCGGATCGATCTGTCCCGGATGGGCCAGGACGGCTAGGCCGCCCGCCCGATGGATCATGCCGATGGTTTCGACGGCGGAGTAACTGAACCGTCCCTCCCAGGCGGGCCGATGGCGGCCTAGATAGTGGCGGAAAGCCGCGTCAAAGTTGTCCACCACCCCCTTGGCCACCAACAGCCGGGCGATGTGGGGCCGGCCGGTCTGGCCGCAACGGGAGACCGCCTCGACTTCCTCGGCGGTAATGTCGATCCCCAGGTCCTGCAGCTTCTGGAGGATGACGGCGTTGCGCCGCTCCCGCCCCTTCTGGAGTGGAACCAGCCAGCTCTGCAACTCGGCGTTGGCTGGGTCGACGCCATAGCCAAGGATATGGATGGTGCGCTCGTGCAGGCTCGTGCTGATCTCCACCCCGGAGATAACCGCCAGCCCGGCCTCGGCGCCCAGATGGAGGATCTCTTCGACTCCCTCGACGGTATCGTGGTCGGTCAGGGCCAGCCCCCGCAGACCGTTGGCAACCGCTAAGGCAACCAGTTCCGCTGGTGTGCAGCTGCCGTCGGAGTAGATGGAGTGAGTATGGAGATCAATGCACATGGACAATGTCGGGTAGCGGGATGGATGGGGCGGGGCCGAAAAAGGCCAGGTAGCGCCAAAGCACTGTACTCATGGCCCGAACATCGCGCAATAAGCAAATGAAATCGCCTGGTAAAGCATAGGTTGTCAATGACAGACCCTCTTCTTATTATTGGAGGAAATTTCTTCTCAAGGAGCAAGACATGGCAGGACGACAGATACGCATCGATGAATTCAGGATCGAAGAGGAACCATACTATTTGCCTATCGGCGACGAGTTGGTCATTGCCGAGGCCGCGTACCGCGATGGCGCGCCGCTTTTGCTCAAGGGACCGACCGGCTGCGGCAAGACCCGCTTCATGCAATATCTGGCCTGGCGGCTTTCGCGCCCCTTGGTCACGGTGTCCTGCCATGACGATCTTTCCACCTCTGATCTGGTGGG
>WRFD01000300.1 GCA_009778955.1 Desulfobulbus sp. | reverse complement strand
CAACAACTGGCAACGGCATTTTGTTGCCCAAACAATATGGCATTCGATCTTGTATTGCGTGTGGCTCCCTTGGCGATATTCCATAGCGCCAGTATAAGTCAGCTGCCAGCAGAATGCTGCCCGCCTGAAAGGCGGGGGTTTTAACCTTTCTTTCGGATGAATAAAAGGCTCTTATTTGCAGAATGCCGTTCGACGACTGCGTCATGAGGGGGCACTGGGCATCGGTGCTGTCCATGGAGGCCTCAATGACGGCATAGAGCAGATCAAAGGTCAGTTCGCTGGGATGCCGTTGGAGACAGTGGGACAGATAAAGCAGATCTTCCAAGATTTTTCCGGACAGCTCAAGGGTGATTTGCGCTGTTTTCATTCCATGTTTCCCTTCGCACGCTGTTGCAAGCCGTGGTTCTCAGATGATCATGTATCGCAACGGCTCTGTATTTCGCCGCTGCTCTTCTTTGCCCTGTTGCAAGACAAGACCACTTTTCGACATTGGTCAACAAAGCCCCGGATGACTTTTTCCCCTGGTTTCGACCGCAACAATTACCGGCCGTTTCCCTTCGGCGCCATGGCCTCTCTTGCCGGAACGTTTACCGTCGACAACCGTGTTGTCCAACTCGATCATATTGGCGAGCCGGTAGATGCTATCCCAGTGGGCCATGGCTTGTCAGATCTTGCGCAACATGGCGCGGGCCGTGATCTAGGAGACCCCCAGGTGCTTGGATGCTCGAAGCGCGAAGATGTCGCCTTTGTCAGAAGCCATGAGGTGGATGGCCCAGAACCATTTGACCAAGGTAATCTTGGTGGCATGAAACGGGGTGTCGGCTGTTGTTGAGACTTGATGGCGGCACTGCGCACATTGATACAGATGGCGCGAGGCAACATGATAGGCTTTCGTGCCGCCACATGCGGGGCTCTGAAAACCATTGGGCCAGAGAATCTTGACCAGAACTTTGGCGCCAGCGCGTTGTGTACCGAATCGTTTCTGCCATTCAATCAAACGTATTCAGGCATCTGCATTGCAAGAACTCATTTGATATATCACATTGATCTTGCTGAAAAATACAATCTATATGCTGAGTTTTGCATAGAACCACTCAAAAGTATGCTCTGCGGGACACTCCTCCAATTCACACCATAAAAACCAGGATAACAATCATGCCCAAACACATCATCGCCTTTTTCTCTCCGGCGGGAAGCACCAGATGCATCGCCAATGCCATCCACAATCGGCTTATCCAGAAAAAATTCGACCCTCTGCTGGTTGATCTTGGCAAAAAGGATCAATCGTCATCGGAAAACTTCACATCACCACTGAAAACCCCCTGTTGTCTGTGGATCGGTTCACCTGTCTACTGCGATCATGCGGTCTCACTGGTCCATGCGTTCATTGAACAATTGCCCGTGCCCGCTTCGCGCTGCCACGCCGTGCCCTTTGTCACCTGGGGCGGAGTGACCAGCGGCCTGGCCCTGCTGGAAATGGCCCAGCAACTCCTTGAAAAAGGCTACATTCCCGTTGGGGCAGCCAAGGTCCTGTCGGCGCATTCCTCCATGTGGAGCGTGGCGCAACCGCTGGCGGCTGGGCATCCGGATCAGGATGATCTGGCGCAGATCCATGTTCTCGTCGATCAAATCGTCGCCAACCTGGAGCGGCCGCAGGCGCTTTTTCTTGCCCTCGACCGATTGGACTATCTTTCACCCGCCCTACGCGCCGATGCCGCGAGCAAGAGTTTAGCCGCTGCCAAGGCGGCCATGACTCCTTTGACCGCCAACGAGGAAATCTGCCTGCAATGTGGCGCCTGCGCCGAAGGATGCCCGGTGGCTGCCATCACTCTCAATCCTTTTCCGGTGATCGACCGCACTACCTGCGTGCTGTGCCTGCAGTGCGTCCGCAACTGTCCGCAACAGGCATTTCCCTTCAAGGGCGAGCAACTGGCGGCCAGGATTGCCGGCATGGCGGCTCAAAGCGATGAGGACAAGGCGACACGCATCTTCTGTCCGTAAGGCCTCTTCACACCGATTGGTGTTGCCGGGCTCACCTGGATGCTTATTTTATCAATCAATGCACTGCACGAGGTAGATTTCCACGGAGAGAAGCGGTGCAATGCAACTCTCGGCCAGTTATCCTAAATCCCGGCTGTTCAGGAAAAGCAGTGGCAAGGAGGCGCAACCAGGGGAGCCGAGCCTCTGGATAAGGAGAAAACCTTCCGCTAAAGCGGCGTTGCTCTCTTGGTCGACGGGCAACAGTGCGTAGCAACAGTAAAAAGAGATCTCACTACAAGGTCAAAAACCAAAAAGCCGGTCAGAATAAAAGAGCCGTTTGCACAAAAAATATTTATCCATCGCGCCGTAAAACTCCGCCGTTCAGGGCGAGAATATAAGGCGCATTCAGTTGAAATTGTTGCTGTTTTCTACAATTTTGAGTACGATGTTGCGCATAATATGAAAACATTAACCGTCTTGATATGCGCGCCTATACCTTTAAGCTGTATCGCTCAAAGCGAAACAAACAGCTGAGCCGGAAAATCAATGTCGCCGGGATGATCTATAACCATCTCATCGCCTTGCATCGGCGGCACTACAAATTGTTCGGCAAGGGCATCAGCGCAAATAGAGCAAAGCTGCATATCACTCGGCTCAAGAAGACCAAGCGGTTCGCCTTCTGGAACAAGCTCGGTTCCCAGGCGATGCAAGATATT
>WRFD01000299.1 GCA_009778955.1 Desulfobulbus sp. | reverse complement strand
AGGCTCAGGCTCTGGCCTGGACGGCAACGGGCGAGCAGTTCGGTTCCCCGGCCCACCACTCGGATCAGGAGTTGCAGGCTATCGGACCCGTTGCAGCGGTGGATGGAAAAGGGCCGGCGCAGCAGGGGATCGAGAAAGGGGCCGCAGGCCACCATCACAAACTGTCCGGGGCGGGCGGCTGTGGCGATCAGCGGCGCATGTAAGGTCAACCGGTAAAAGGTCTCGGCCAGCCGGTCGATCTTGTCGATTATGGAATTTTCCTGGTACTCGGGCATGGAAAGCGATACAACAGAGCACGGGTAAACCGCGTTTTTTGAAAAATCAACAGGTGGTTATCAATGCTGCAATCAGCTTTGCTCGTCATGGCCGCAGTGTTCGGCGCTGTGGTGGGGTCATTTCTCAACGTGGTTATTCTCCGGTTGCCCAAGGAGGGGGCGTCCATCATTTTCCCGGCCTCCCATTGTCCCCATTGCCTGCACCCTCTGGCCTGGTACGAGAATATCCCGCTGCTCAGCTTTGTGGCCTTGCGCGGAAGTTGCCGCTCCTGCGGGGCAGCCATCTCTTGGCAGTATCCATTGGTCGAATTGGCCATGGCGATTCTGTCGGTTCTGGTCGCACACCGGTTTGGCCTCGCGCTCGAGTCGCTGCTCTATTTTCTTTTCTGCGCTGCCTTGCTGGTTATCATATTTATCGACATCCATCACCAAATAATTCCCGATCAGATCAGCCTGCCCGGCATTGTCATCGGTTTCATCGGATCGTTTTTTGTCCACACCGTGACCTGGCAGCAGTCCGGGCTCGGCATCCTGCTGGGCGGCGGCCTGCTCTACGCGATCGCCTACGGCTACTACGCCCTGACCGGCCGCGACGGGATGGGCGGCGGCGATATAAAGCTGCTGGCCATGATCGGCGCCTTTCTCGGCTGGCAGAGCCTGCTTTTTGTGGTCTTCGCCAGTTCCCTGGGCGGCAGCCTGGTTGGGATAGCCGCCATGTTCCAGCAGAAAAAAGGCGGTCTGACCCGTATCCCCTTTGGTCCTTTCCTGGCGCTCGCCGCCCTTGCCTACCTCTTTCTTCAGGAACAGATCAACCTGCTTTGGCGCTGGTATCTGAGCGGTTTTGGTTTTTGACCATCGGTTGACTGCAGCAAAACGGAAAACCTGCGGCTCGTTTCTTTGGTAACATCTCGAATATAATAATTTTTTTTATTCAGGCTGCTCCTCGGTCCGGTCCATCCCCACCATAGATGCGGAGCCAGGATATTTCACCATGACCAACCTTGAAGGCGAACCATGCACCCCTCTGGTCAATCCCCGCCCCAGCCCATAACGCCAGCAGACCCCAAAACAGCGCGTATCCGTCTGGTCGGCATGGGGACTACCTATGCCATGGGAACCTTCAACGACAATTTTTTCAAGCAGGCCGCGCTGCTGCTGGCGGTCGCATCCGGTCTGCATGCCATCCAGGGAGGGGCCACCTTTCTCTTTGCCCTGCCTTTTGTGCTCTTTTCCGCCTGGGCTGGCTGGCTGGCCGATTGTCTGCCCAAAAAGGACATTGTCGTGGCCGCCAAGTTTTTGGAATTGGCGGCTATCCTGCTCGGCTTATGGGCCTTGCTGCATCTGAACTGGGCGGGCATCGTCTCCATTATTTTTCTAATGGGCCTGCAAGCCACCCTGTTCAGCCCGGCCTTGAACGGAGCCATCCCGGAAAATTTCCCGGCCAGGGAAGTGCCCAGGGTCAATGGACTGCTCAAAATGGCGACCACCGTGACCATCCTGCTGGGTATTGCCTTGGGCGGGGTGGTGCTGGACCTGCCGGCGCCCGGCTTTGCCAAGACCATCTCGCCGGAAGGCATCTATGGCTTTGGGCGGCTGGCCGTGGGGTGGATCGCGACCCTGGTTGCAATGGCCGGGCTGCTGGCAGCCTTTGCCATCCACAGGTCTCCCCGGCCTAGCGGCGGCCGCAACCCCTTCCCCTGGCGTGGCCCGGTTGATTCAGTGCGCCACGCCAGGGAGTGCCATGCCCAGGACCAACTCCTGTTTTTGACCTTGGCCGGCGAGGCCTTCTTTTATGGTTTCTCTTCCTTCGTGATCCTGGTCATCAACAACCTGGGCCTGACCCAAATGGGCTTTTCCCTGACTCAGACCAGCCTGCTTTCAGTGGCGCTCATGGCCGGCATCTGCATCGGCTCGCTGATGGCGGGCAGACACGAGGCCGACATCTGGCGACGGTTCATGATTCCAGCTGGGATCGGCATGGCTGTAAGCCTCTTGGTTGCGACCCTGGATCCGTTGCTGCCGGGCCCAGGCTCATGCTTTGTCTTTCTGATGCTGACCTTCACCGCCACCGGCATCTGCGGCGGCTGCTATCTCATTCCCCTGGTCAGCTTCATTCAAATACGGCCCAAGGCCACGGAAAAGGGAAAGATTTTGGGGATTTCCAACTTTGCCTCCTTCACCGGCATCATCGTCTCCGGCCTTCTTTTCATGGCGGTCGGCAACCTTACTCCCACCCTGCTGTTGGCAGTCAGCGGTGTTGTCGTCTTGGCGTTCATGGGCTGGGCCATGGTCTATCTGCGCCGCCAGCCGGCGCGATGCCTTGTGGACAAGATCGGCGATCCCCTGGCCCTGATGTTGCAATTCTTGCTGTCGCTGCGCTATCGGGTCAAGGTCACCGGTCTTGCGGATATCCCGGTGGACGAAACGGGAAATGAGTCCATCTTGTT
>WRFD01000298.1 GCA_009778955.1 Desulfobulbus sp. | reverse complement strand
TTGTCAATCTTCCACCAGGCGCCTGAACGCTTCAGCCGCACGCGACAGATGAACTTATTGGCGCTTTCAATGGCTCCGCTGCCGAGGGGATACCCTCCCCGGCGCAATTTGCCGTACTCAATGCGGCCCTTGTTGCCCTTGAGATATCCGGCGAGTTTGGCGCGGGCTTGACGCGCCTCGGGAGTTCGGCATTTCAGGTTGTTGAGCCCGATGAGGACCCCGGTGATGTTGTTATGGAAAAGCCGCGCTTTGGCTTGCTCGGCCCATTCCCTGGCTTGGGCGTTCTGCCCGAAGCGGATCTGGGCAAAGTCGTGAAGGTATTGGGCGCAGTGGAAATAATCGAGCGCCTGGCGGCAATCAGGAAAAACTGATTGGACCGTATCCCAGATCCAGCCGGCGCCATCACCGATAAAACAAAGCCGAACCTTGTCCAGGGGAATGAGCCTTTGCTCCTTGATGAGTTGCAGATACTGGGCAAATGCGGCCTTGCCGCTGATTTGACGCCAGCTGAAGAGATGGACAATACAAAATGGAACGATTATATCCAGCGGCAAGGCGCGGCCACGCCCTTCTTCCGATTTTCACATCATCGCCACAGTCTGGCCTCAAACGCCCGGAGGCTGCCCATCGGCGCCGGAACGCAAGTCTTCCAGCACCATCTTCGCCAGACTTTTGGCCACCTCTTCCTCTTCAAAGGCGATGGCGGTTATCCCGGCCTTGAGCAGCAGTTGGTTTTTCTCCAGAAAGCGCGCCCGCGCCAGAATGCGGATGCCTGGGTTCAGGCTGCGGGCCGTGGCCGCAATTGCGGTTGCGCGTCCCGTGTCGGGCACAGTGATGACCAGATAGCCGGTGTGTTCGATACCGGCGGTAATGAGCACCCCCCGCTTGGCAGCATCGCCGAAGACTGCCCATCCACCCTTATCGGTCAGGCGGTTGACCGTGTCCATATTGAGGTCGATCACCACCGGGGTCACCCCCCTGCCGGACAGGACCTCGGCCACGCTTTTTCCCGTGGGGCCGTAGCCGACGACCACCGCGATAGGCCCTTCCGGCAAGGGAGTTTCGCTGCCGTCGCCCTGGGCGGCATGAGCGGCAAAACCATCACGCGCCTTGGCTTCGGCCCTGGCATTGAGAAAATGCCAGAGTTTTTCCCGTTTTTTCAGGGCTGCCTCGATCTTGGAGATGGCGCTGAACAGGCCGGGGTTCACGGTGATTGACACCAGGGTACAGACCACCAGCACGTTGTAGACGGCTTCGGGAATGACGCCCAGGTGTTGGGCCTGCTGAACCAGAATGAGGGAAAATTCGCCGACTTGGGCCAAGCCGACGGCAACGGTCAAGGCTGTCTGGGTCGAATAGCCAAGCGCGGTCACCGCCAGCACAGCGGTCAGAGGCTTGAGCAGCAGAACGATGACCAGGCAGATCACGATGAGCAAAGGCTGCTCCAGCAAAAAGGCCGGGTTGAACAGCATTCCCACGGAAAGAAAAAAAAGCACGGCAAAGGCGTCGCGCAGGGGCAACATATCCGCTCCGGCCTGGTGGCTGAGCTTGGTCTTGCCGATCACTATGCCGCCCAGGAAAGCTCCCACGGCCATGGATGCCTGAAAGAACACGGCCGCGCCCACAGCCGTGGCAAAGGCGACCGCCAGTACGGTCAGGGTGAACAGTTCCTGCGATCTGGCGCGGACAATGTGGGTCAGCAACCAGGGCGCCACGCGTCCCCCGACAACCAGCACGATCATCCACAGGGCGATCAGGCGCAGTACCGCGCCGCCCAGATCCTTGGCCACGGACAGGGCGTCCGGGACGGACTCCGCGCCGCCCGCAAGACCGGCCAGGTTGGGCAGCAAGACAAGCAGACACACGATGAAATCTTCCACGAACACCAACCAGCCTACGCTCATGTGACCATGCACGGTGTTGACCATGTTGTTGTCGGCCAGCATCCTGAGCAGCACCACGGCGCTGGCCGCGGCCAGGCTCAGGCCCAATATGATGCCAGCTGGCCAGGGCAGGCCCAGGGCAACGCCTGCCCACGCGCCGGCAGCGGTTGTCACCGCGATTTGCAGCATGCCGCCGGGCAAGGCCACTCGCTTGACCGCCAGAAGATCGTCCAGGTTGCACTGCAAACCCACCCAGAACATGAGCAAAATGACCCCGGCCTCTGAAAGCTGAGTGGCCAAACCTATGTCCGCCGTAAAGCCGGGAGACTGCGGGCCGACCAGAAAGCCGGCCAGCAGATAGCCTACGATGGGCGACAATTTCAGCCGCAGGGCCAGATAGCCGAAGACGAGCGCCAGGGCGAAACCGGCGGCCAAGATTTCAAGCAATGTATATTCGTGCATCGTTTCCTTGCATGGTTGAAGGAGAAGAAAACAGAACGGCTCTGACACAGTGCGGCATCGCGCTTCTTTCTGCGTATCTGAGCATCATACAATACCTGTTGCACCGACTTGCTCACTATTGTGCACAGACTTGCTCAATGGCAAAGCCCTGCGCTTCGGCGTTGTTGCCCAAGGTTCCCGGCAGACGCCGAAACCAGGATGACCCCCATGATTCTTTCAAATTTTTTCCAGCAATGTCCGGTTAGAGATTTGCATGGGGTTTTGGCGTAAAAAAGCTAGTAGAATCGAGATGCGGCGCGGTGAACTTGGGCTCCGTTTCCACATCCCGCTCGTCAAACCGGACGTGCGCAGTTAACGCATCCGGCTTTCATTCAAGGTTCATGCCTTCGCCCACGGAAAGCCTTGCGGTTGCTTCGACAGACTGATG
>WRFD01000297.1 GCA_009778955.1 Desulfobulbus sp. | reverse complement strand
CGCCTGTTCCCGCTGGTACTGCAGCCGGCGGATGGTCAGCCACTTCCGCACCAGGGTTCGGGGCGGCGCCATATCGGCCTTGCCCAGTTGCGGCTCGATCTTGGCCAGGTAGATCATCCGGTCACGTTTGGCCAAGACCGCCTCTCCGTCCGTACGCCGCAGTTCCTCGTCCATCCGGGAAAAATGGTGAAAATCGATCAGGTCGGCGGTGGTCCACGAACTCTTCATCGGCGCAACTCCAGCAAGGCTGGCGGTATGCAACGCGAAAACAGGACCTGGGGTCGTCGGGACGGCATGGAACGGGCTCCGGCGGATGCGGCCTATGCGGCGGCCAAGGGAGGAGGTTGCCGCTGTCCCTCGATAAAATAGGTGGACTGCACGCCTTTGCCCTTCATTGCCACATTGAGCGGGGAGGAAAACGTGAACTCGTCTTGCAACTGATGGTATACCTCGGACGACACGTTGACGCGCATCGGTTCGGACAGGGCCTGCAGGCGGGCGGCGACGTTGACCGTGTCGCCGAAAATATCGTAGAGGTACTTCCTGGTGCCGACTATGCCGCCCACCACCATGCCGGTGTGGAGGCCGATCCGCACCTGCCAGTTCCGGCCGGTGCGGTTGCGTTCCCGGACACAGTCCACCATGGCCAGTGCGGCCATGGCCGCGTCCCTGACATGCCTGTCGCTCGGTTGGGGCATGCCGCTGACAAAGAGATACGCGTCGCCGATGGTCTTCATCCGCTCGCAGTTATTGGCCTCGGTGATCAGGTCAAAGGCGGTGAACAGGTCGTTGAGCTCGCCGATCAACACCTCCGGGGCCAAGGTGGCGGCGGCGTCCGTGAACTGGACGATATCGACGAAACAGACCGCCACGTTGGCAAAGCAATGGGGAGTGCACCTGCCCTCTTCCATCAGTTCGGCGGCGATATGCGCCGGCAGGACGTTGAGCAGCAGGGTTTCGGATTTCTGTTTCTCCAGCTCGAGCTGGCGGTTTTTTTCAGCCAACTGCCGCTGAAGCCGGCAGATCTTGAGGTGGGTGCCGATCCTCGCCAGAACCTCGGCCGGATGAAAGGGCTTGGTGATGTAATCGACCCCGCCGGCGGCGAAGCCGCTGAGCTTGTCGGCGGTGTTGTCGAGCGCCGAGATGAAGATGACCGGGATGTCGCGGGTGGCCCTCTGGCCGTTGAGCCGGTGGCACAGCGCCAGTCCGTCCATCTCTGGCATCAGGATGTCGAGCAGGATCAGGTCGGGCAGCCACTGCTTGAGCTGATCCAGGGCCTCCTTGCCGTTGCTGGCGAGCTGCACGCCGAAGCCACCCTTGTCCAACAGATTGTACAGGATCCGCTGGTTGATCGGGGAATCCTCGACCACCAAAATGGTGGCCGACTCCTGGCTTTCCTTGTCGATCATGACGAGCCCACCGACGGCTGCCGGGCGTGCTGGCGCAGGGCTAGGTCGGTCAGCGCCAGGGCGGCCATGGCTTCGACGATCGGCACGGCCCTGGGCGCCACGCAGGGATCGTGACGCCCCTTGGCTGCCAGGGTGACCGGTTCGCCGCTGAAATCAACGGTTTGCTGATCCTGGCCGATGGTGGCCACCGGCTTGAAGGCCACCCGGAAGACAATGGGCTCGCCGTTACTGATCCCGCCCTGCACGCCGCCGCTGAAATTGGTGGTGGTGCCCAGTCGGCCCTCTTTGCGGACAAAGGGATCGTTGTGGCGGCTGCCGCGCATGCGGGTACCGGCAAAGCCGGAACCGATCTCAAACCCCTTGGTGGCGGGGAGCGACAGCATTGTCTGGGCCAGCCGGGCCTCCAGCTTGTCGAAGACCGGCTCGCCCAGACCGATGGGCACCTTGCGGCAGACGCAGGTGAGGATGCCGCCGACAGAGTCCTTGGCCGCCAGCACATCCTTGACCAGCGCCTCCATCCGAGCCGCAACGGCGGGATCGGGGCAGCGGACCAGGTGCTTGTCGACCTCGGCCCGGGTGATCCGTTCGACATCCGCTGGCGGGGCCTCAATGTCGCCAACCGCGCTCACCCAGGCCACGATCTCGGTGCCGTAGGTCTCGCGCAGCCATTTTTCGGCAATGGCGCCGGCAGCCACCCGACCGATGGTCTCGCGGGCGCTGGACCGGCCGCCGCCGCTGGAGGCGCGGACGCCATATTTCATCTGGTAGGTGTAATCGGCGTGCGAGGGCCTGGGGATGCGGCTCATCGCGCCGTAATCCTGGGGCCGTTGGTCCTTGTTGTGGACCAGGAGCATGATCGGGGTGCCTAGGGTCCGGCCGAACTCAGTGCCGGAATAGATAAGCACCTGGTCGGCCTCCTGGCGTGGGGTAGCCAGGTCGGACTGGCCTGGCCGCCGCCGGGAAAGCTGGGGCTGGATGTCCGCCTCGGTCAAGGCCATGCCGGGAGGACAGCCGTCAACGATGGCGCCCACTCCCTTGCAGTGCGATTCGCCAAAGGTGGTGACCTTAAAAAGTGTTCCCAACGTGCTGGACATGTGTGGTGCTCCTTATGGTGCTCCTTATCGCCTTGCGGTTACTACGGCGGCGACCGATGGCGGCATCGGCCCGCAAGCCCAGCCCAGCCCCGTTTTATACCATTTCCTCTTGCCAATGCAGCCTGTCCATACAGGCAACATGTTGAATTTTACTAAACAGCCGCCGGCTGCAAGCCGGCGGGTTGGAACCGCGGACTGAAAGTCCAGCAGTGCCGGCAGGCGGCGCAGCCGGTTTATTCAACATCGAAACCATCGCAAGGACTTGGCTCAATAT
>WRFD01000296.1 GCA_009778955.1 Desulfobulbus sp. | reverse complement strand
TGCATTGCATCGGCCACAATTGGGCCGCCACCTTCGGCATCAGCCTCCCCTTCCTCTGGTATGCCGCCAAACGTGCGGCTGTACTGAGCGGTTCGCTTTTCGGGGATCTGTAATCTCAACTTTGCGTGTTTCTGCCCTAGAAAAGCGTTGTGGAAAATCGAAACAACGGGGTGCTAGCGAGGAAGGGGATGAGAGACAGCCCGAGTCGTGCGGCTATTCAATGATGGATTTGAGGCCCTGTTGGAACTCAAGGCAAAGCTCACTGATCTTCTCCCCCAGTCCGTTCCCGCCATTCCTTCAGATAGCGTTCACAATCCGATTTCAGCACCAGTACGCCCTTAACCCTGCCGTATCGCTCCGCCGGCAAATCGCCGCTGTTCACCAGCCGATAGAAATGCCCCCGCGAACAGCCCAGGAGTTTGCACGCCTGCCGCCAATTCAACCGCTGCTCGGACATCATCATCACCTCCTGCGGAGCGCCAGGCGCTCCCCGGCGCTCAGATTTCGCATGGCCGGCATCGGCACAGCCGTGGCCTTGATAGCCGTGCGCTTTTCCTTGCTGGGCGGCCGCTTGTGGCGCAGGCCCAGCTCCCAGGCCGCGACCAAAGCCATCACCTCGCAATCCCAGAAGTGGTTAGGCTTTTGTTTGGGATTCTCCCAGGCCAGCGTCTCGGGGTTGAACACCTCGGCGCACATCTCCCGGGCGTACTCCAAAAGCAGCCCATCGTGCTCAATGCCGCCCTTGCGGCGGGCGGTATCCGAATGCAGCCAGAAGCATCCCGGATCGCCCGGCGCGATGGTCAGTTTTTCCGCCAGGTCTGACTTGAAGAAGGTGGTGTCCACCCGGCGCAGCAGCAGGCCCCCAGGGATCTTGATCTTGCTGCCGCGAACATCGGGGAAAAACTCAAGGGGCGAATAGGCGATGGGCGTGGCCTGGTTTTGTTTGCCCTGGTAGGCCATGGCCTGCGGCCTCCTGGCGCACCAGGCATACACCTGTTTGGTCCGGCCCGGGGCGCCCATGGCGTCGATCACCGCCGCCTTGACCCGGTACTCGTTGCCTTGCGCGTCCCGGTACACGTTCTTCCAGATCAGCTCATCCAGGGCGCTGAAGGTCTGCGCCGTGCCGCACTGGATCAGCCAGCTCTCTTCGGTCTCGCCGTAGCCGTAGGCCCGGATCACATAGCGGAAATAGGCCGCCTGGGTATCGATGCCAGCCACTAGCGCGGCCACGCGGGGCGTCTCGTTCACCGGGCCAGGCGCCATGCCGCGCGGCCGGTCGTCGCACAGGGCGAGGATGGCGTCTTCCTGCCGCTCGGCGCGCTGCTCCTGCCAGGGCTCGGCCTTGTACTGATTCATGAAGTCCTTCAGGTCCTTGAGCCGTCCGGACTTTTTCCAGCGCAGAAAGGCATGGGCCACTTCCGAAAGCGACACGAAATACGACATCCAGGAGGGGATATGAAAGCCGATCTTGCCCGGCCGGTGCGTTTCCAGATGGGTGAACAGCTCCAGGCCCGAGGCCCGCTCCACCCACTGGCCGCCGCGCACGGCCATGTCCCGGTCCGCGTCGTCCCAGGCGGCGGGGCAGTGGACGCACTGGTACACGGCAAGCCGATCCTTGAGCACGATCTCCGGATCCCGCACAGCGTCCGGCCAGCGGATCTGGTCGAAGACCATGACCTGCATGGCCCCGCAGGCCGGGCAAACCACATGCCAGTCAAAGCGGGCGTGAGCCTCTTCGGAGAACGCCACCCAGATGGGGCCGTTCTCCACCGTGGGCGTGGAGAATTTGAGGATCAGCCGGCGGCCCCGCCAGGTGATGGTGCGTTTTTCGGCCAGGGCCTCCGGGCTGGCCTCCTTGCGGTTCTCCGGATACTTGTCGATCTCGTCCAGGATGAGCAGCCGGATCGGCCGCGACCCCATGCGGGCCACCGATCCGGCCCAGCCCAGGAACACCACCATGTGCCGCAGGTTGACCCGGATGGTGGACTCGTCGCCCACCGCGCCGGTGAGATGCCGCCGCAAGCGCCTGGAGTCCTCCAACATGGGCATGATGCGGTCGCGCATGATGTCCTTGGCCGTGTCCTTGTCGGCATAGACCACCATGGCCGGGCCGGGCGCGTGCTCGACCGAGTGGCCCAGGATATTGATGGCCCCCTCGGTGACCGCGGTCTGCGGGCTCTTGCAGATGATGCCCATCTCCACGCCGGGATAGCGCAGCGCATCCATCAGGGGGGCAAGGTAAGGGGTGATCACGTTCTGCCAGCGGCCGGGGATCGACGACATGCGAACGATGCGGTCCCGCTCCGCCCAGACGCTCGGAGGCTGCGGCTTGCGCTTGCGCAGCACCGCCCGCTCCGCGTCGGAGAAACGGAAGATGGAATGGACCGCGCCGCCGCACCGGTCGATCAGCGACCTGGGCATCCATGCCGGAACCGGCAGGGACTGCTCACGCCTGGGCCTGGGGATGTTCGCCGGAATCGGCATCGTCGTCTTCATCGTCCTCGTCAAAGGCAAACAGCGTCACCTCGAATTCCATGGGCTGGGCATACTCGCTGCAGGCCGCATCGATGAGCCGCTCCATCTCCTGCATCAGCATCCTCGCCCGCTTCGGCCGGCCGCCCACCTTCTGCACCAGGTCGAGGGCCATGGCCTCGACCTTTGATTTCAAGCCCTGGTTCAGGATTGCGGCCTTGGCCGCCAGTTCCTGATCCACGTCCGGCCGGGGAACGAACTGCCCCTCCAGGATGGCGTTCTTGCGCTCCTCCCTGGCGGCGCGGGCCTCCTTCAT
>WRFD01000295.1 GCA_009778955.1 Desulfobulbus sp. | reverse complement strand
TTGCGCCATTCGGTAAGCAATTTGCAAAGATCGGCATAACCAAGCTTCTTTTCACCCTGCTCGTATCGTTCTTTCTGCAAGGCCAACGCTTTGTTGAACACAACCCGGCATGACCCCGCAAAGCTGCGCATTTTGCGCTGCTGCTCTCCGGTCGGCATCAGTTCGTATTTAACAGCTTGAAGACGTTGCATATTTTTTTTGCTCTTAAAAGATGCCTACTAAAAACGCTATCCTTCCTCGCCCTGAACGGAGAGGCTTGTCGCGTACTTGGTCAAATCACGACTTGCGGAAGCGGTGCCCGGATACGCGCTCACGCCACCCCTTTGCGTTGATCGCCCTCGAACTGGCTGCATCGCCTTAGGTGCTCGCCGATAATTGCCCTTACCTCCTCCGGGGTATCGACCAGATGGAAGAGATCCAGGTCCTCGGGGGCAATCGATTGGTGGAGCAGCATTTCTTCCCGAATCCAGTCGATCAGCCCCTGCCAGTAGCTTTTCCCGAACAAGACAATGGGAAAACGCCGGATTTTTTGGGTCTGGACCAGAGTGAGCGACTCGAACAACTCGTCCATGGTGCCGAAGCCGCCGGGAAAAATAACAGAGGCCATGGTAAAGCGGGCAAACATCAGCTTGCGGATGAAAAAATAGCGGAAGGTGAGGCTGCGGTTCTGGTAGTGGTTAGGGTGCTGCTCCCGGGGAAGGGCGATGTTCAACCCCACCGAGGTGCCGCCGGCTTCGAAGCAGCCCCGGCTGGCCGCCTCCATGATGCCGGGACCGCCGCCGGTGATCACCGCCAGGTTCATCCTGGTGAGCAGCTCGGCCGTGGTGCGCGCGGCCGCGTAGTAGGGCGCATCCTCCCTGAAACGTGCGCCACCGAAAATCGAGACCGCTGGCCCCAGGTCGTTGAGGGCTTCGATGCCGTCAATCAGCTCGGCCTGGATGCGGAATACCCGCCAGGCCTCCGAAGTTTTAAGATCGTCCATACCAGGCAGCAAGACAAAGCAGGCGAAGAGGCGTGCCGCCTCCCCGCCTGTCGGATGGTTTGTCAGTCCCTCGGTACAAAAAGCCGAAGGGTGGCATTGTATTACAGAAGACTCTTGAAGAAGTCGTTGCCCTTGTCATCCACCAGGATGAAGGCAGGGAAGTCGATCACCTCAATCTTCCAGACAGCTTCCATGCCTAGTTCGGGATAGTCGATGCACTCGACCTTCTTGATGTTCTCTTCGGCCAACAGCGCGGCCGGGCCGCCGATGGAGCCGAGGTAGAAGCCACCGTGCTTCTTGCAGGCGTCGGTGACCTGCTGCGAGCGGTTGCCCTTGGCGATCATCACCATGGAGCCGCCGTTAGCCTGAAACAGGTCGACATAGCTGTCCATGCGGCCGGCCGTGGTCGGGCCGAAGGAGCCGGAGGGCTTGCCGGCCGGGGTCTTGGCCGGGCCGGCGTAGTAGACAGGGTGATTCTTCAGGTAGTCGGGCAGCGGCTTGCCGGCGTCGAGCAGCTCTTTCCACTTGGCGTGGGCGATGTCGCGGCCGACAATGATGGTGCCGGTCAGGGACAGGACGGTTGAAACCGGGTGCTTGGTCAGCTCGGTCAGGACCTTGGCGATGGACTGGTTCAGGTCGATTTTCACTGAATGGCCGCCGGTACGGTTGCGATATTCAGCCGGGATCAGCCGGCCGGGATTATCGTCCATCTGTTCGATCCAGAGGCCTTCCTTGTTGATCTTGGCCTTGATGTTGCGGTCGGCCGAACAGGAAACGCCCATGGCCACCGGACAGGAGGCGCCGTGGCGGGACATGCGGATGACTCGGATGTCGTGGGCAAAGTACTTGCCGCCGAACTGGGCGCCGAGGCCGAGCTTCTGGGCCTCGATCAGCAGTTCCTGCTCCAGTTCCAGGTCGCGGAAAGAGCGCCCCAGCTCGTTGCCGCTGGTGGGCAGGTGGTCTAGATACTTGGCCGAGGCCAGTTTCACGGTTTTTAGACAAGTCTCGGCCGAGGTGCCGCCAATGACAAAGGCGATGTGGTAGGGAGGACAGGCCGCCGTGCCCAGAGACTTCATCTTCTCCACCAAAAATTTCTTCAGGGTGCCGGGGTTGAGCAGAGCCTTGGTCTCCTGATAGAGATAGGTCTTGTTGCCGCTGCCGCCACCCTTGGCCAGGAAGAGAAATTTGTATTCGCCGCCCTTGGTGGCGTAGATGTCGATCTGGGCTGGCAGGTTGGTTTTGGTATTGACCTCGTCGTACATGGTCAGCGGCGCATTCTGGGAATAGCGCAGGTTTTCTTCAGTGTAGGTGGTGTAGACGCCAGCGGAGAGCATCTCGGCATCGTCGCAGCCGGTCCAGACATTCTGTCCTTTCTTGGCCACAATGCAGGCCGTGCCGGTATCCTGGCAGGTCGGCAGCACATAGTCAGCCGCCACCTCGGCGTTGCGCAGCATGGCATGGGCCACTTCCTTGTCGTTGCGCGAGGCTTCGGGGTCGGCGAAAATTTTCGCCACCTGCTCGTTGTGGGCCGGACGCAGGCGGAACGATACTTCGCGCATGGCCTGGTTAGCCAGAAACTTTAAGCCTTCGGGATCGACCTTGAGGATCTCCTGACCATTGAAGGTGTCGGTGGCAACATACTTCTGGGAACCTTCCAGCAGCCGAAACTTGGTGTCATCCTGACCGAGAGGAAAGGGATCCTGATACACAAAACCTGCCATAATTTATGCTCCTTGTTGTAGAAAAGATGACATTAATGGGCCGGCTGAACCGGGCCTCCCGACAGACAATGCACGGCTGGTGTGGCCCAAGGGTTGCGGTTG
>WRFD01000294.1 GCA_009778955.1 Desulfobulbus sp. | reverse complement strand
TGCCGTCCCTCAAGGTCTTTGGGCAGAATATGGGCCTGCTCGCCCGCTCCAGGAAGTCAAGCAACATGATCTACTGCAATGTGGTGCTGCGGGAAACCAGAAAAGGCGATCCTGCTTAGGAGGTCGCATGGCCGAGGAAAAAACTATCGTGCCGAGCACCTACCTCTGCGCCTCTTGCGGCATTGAGGTGCGCCGCCGTTGGGATGCGCCAGATTTCGGGCTGTGCGAGCCGTGCGAGGATAAGACTCGGGATGACAGGGGATCGTGGCCGGGTGAGCCGGATGGTGCAAGAGCAAAACGCGAGGAGGCAATGGAAGAGAATGGAGGGCGGAGATAAGATGGAGACGGTCTACAGCAACCCCTTTTCTTTTGCCGCTATCAATCCGATAGCGGCCTCCATCGTTAGCGCTCCCCTTGAACCCCACTTCCGGGAAACAATCCAGAATTTCCCACGCGAGTCTCGGGCAAGCTCCGGCGCCGCGGGTCCTTCCTCGATCAAAAAACGATTAAGGGTGCGAGCATCCCGCGACCCGTGCAGGATTATTGGAAAATTTAGGCGGAAAAACGGACAGATCATGCAATGTTACAGGCTTTTCGGTAGTCGGGAGATGGGTGTATGAGCAACGATCCCAAGGCGGCAGCAGACCTCAAAAAGCAAGTAGAAGCGCGGATTAAGGAGGAAGAGCAAAGTGCGCCGCCGTCAGAAGAGAAAAAAGAAACCGAGCTGTCTATAGATTTTCTCAAGACTTGCCTGTACGGCAACCGGGTCGGTGATGCGAACCTCTACGCGGCCATGTTCAGGGGTCGATTTGTGTTCGTGGAACGGTGGGGCCGCTGGCTGCGCTGGGCGGGCCATCATTGGGCCGACGACATCAACTCGCGGCATGCCCTGGCGGCAGTCGAGCGCGTGTGCGAGCAGTACCAGCGGCTGCTGGCGGATGTCGACGAGGACGATGACCTGGCCAAGCTGGTGCGCAAGCGCCTGAACGTTTTGCGGGACCGCTCCGGCCGGGAAAACCTGCTGGAATGCGCGGCCACCATCGACGAGCCGCTCTGTATCGATGATCAAGCCCTGGACAAGCAGGAGTACCTGCTGGCCTGCACAAACGGCGTGCTCGATCTGCGCACCGGAGAACTCTCACCCGGTAAACCGGAGCAGTACATCATGAATGCCTGCCAGACCGAATGGAAGGGATTGAACCCAAGCAAGAGATTCATGGAGTTCCTGCTCTCCTGTTTCGACGGCGACCAAGAGATGGTGGCGTACATCCTGCGCCTGCTTGGCTACGGCCTGCTCGGCAATCGGGACGATCATGTCTGGATCATCTTCCACGGTCCCCGCGCCCGCAACGGCAAAGACACCCTGATGAAAATCATCTTCAGCGTGTTGGGCCGGGCCCTGGCCATCAAAATTCCCACGGCCATGTTGTTGGAGCAGACCTTCCAGCGCTCCGGATCACAACCCGAGCCCGACGTGATCGCCCTGCGCGGCGCCAAGATGGCCTTTGCCTCGGAAGGCGAGGCCAAGCAGAAGATCGCCATGTCCAAGCTGAAGGACCTGACCAGCGGTTCCATCCTCACAGCCCGCGGCCTCAACGACAAGCTCCTGTCATCCTGGGAGCAGACCCACCTGCTCTTCTTCATGACCAACGATATCCCGAAAATGCGGTCAGACGACGAGGGCTTCTGGCTCCGCCTCCATGCCGTCCACTGGCCGATCCGCTTCGTCGACAACCCCAAGGATCCGGACGAGCGCCAGCGCGATCCACGCATGGCGGCAACTTTGCGCGAAGACCCATCAGGGGTGCTGGCCTGCCTGGTCCAGGGGTGCCTGGACTACCTGGCGCATGGCCTCAATCCTCCGGAGAAGGTGCTGGCCTATACCAAGGAGCAGCGCGAGAACTTCGACGACATCGGCCAGTTCCTGGCTGATGCCTGCATCCGGGAAGCGCAGCCCGAGACGGGAGAGTGGCAGACGCGCACGGCGGTTTCGGATTTTATCGCGGTCTGCAACTGGTGGCTGAAACAGACGTTCGGCAACAGCTACAACTACAGCGCCAAGCGAATCACCCAAACCTTGGAGAAGAAAGGCATCGTCTCCAGGAAAGCCAACGTGATGCACTACCTTGGCGTTGCGATCAAGCCCGAGGCACAGGCGGAGTATGACGCCGCCAAGGCCGAGGACGACAAGAAATCAACCAAGGTGTGGTCGTGATGGCTTGTTTTTACCGGCAATCCTCCCAACATCCCACGTTTTCTCGGTTTTTTCGCGATGCAATATGCTGTATTTCCGTGGTTTGGGAGGATGGGAGGATTTTCCCCCGACCCACCACGCACGTGAGAGATGGTTTTTCACGCGCGCGCGTATTGTATATAATCCTCCCATCCTCCCATACATATAAAAAAGAAGGGAAAAAGAGGGAGATAATGGGCGGGAGAATTTCCGAAATCCTGGGATGTTGGGAGGATTGCCCGGCATGAGCGAGCTGATCCTCGATATCGTCCATCGCAAGGTGGATGCCTCCAGGGTGCGGCGGGTCAGCAGCGCCAAGGGTGGAGAGTGGCACGGCCCTTGCCCGGTGTGCGGCGGCGCCGATCGCTTCCACCTCTGGCCGAATCAGGAAGGCGGAGCGACCGCGCAGCGGGCCGGAGTGACCGGCACCTTCTGGTGCAGGCAGTGCGATGCGGCCGGCGATGTCATCGACCTGCTCAAATTCGCCGAGGGGTTGGATTACAAGGCCGCCTGCAAGGAGCTGTCCATCGAGATGGAGAAACCCTCTCGCAAGTATCGGCCGCTCCGCCAGCCACAGCGC
>WRFD01000293.1 GCA_009778955.1 Desulfobulbus sp. | reverse complement strand
CGCTCTCTGCGGCTGCGCAGGTGGTCCCTGCTGCTGCACAGGTTGCGCCGCCTGCTGCACCACCTGCCCGCCAATCTTTTGGTCCTGCGACTGATACAATTGGCTGCTGATCATTGACCCGTTGATTTCACTGATACTCATATCATGCTCCTATGCAGAGGGGGTTCATCAAGGTTGAGAGGGGCAATGCTTGTGGGGTGCGCTGTGCCTTGCCAGCCTTCTGCGCGATAGCCCCAGCCTTTTCCCTTATCTGTACTATACATCAAATATTCATCAAATCAAGCGCTGGAAAAGCGGTTTATGCAGTCCACACCGACGTGCTCCACATCTTTTTTTCGACACAAGGAAGACCAGTTGGCGGGCGTCTCTTGTGGCCCCCCCTTTTTCGGACGCGCGGAAACAGGCGCAAAGGGGCCGGGATTGACTTTTCATCCGTCGGGAATTATTGAAATTCAGCCAGATTATTGTCCTGAGCGACTGGCCGGAACGGGCGCCGACAAGCCATCCAGGATTATCTTGTCAAGTTTTCGTCTTTTGTCGGAGTGAGAAGAGACTTCATGGAACAAAAAACCTCGGCATCAACTACCATGATGCTGTTGACGGTCTGCATCGCCCAATTCATGGCGCCGTTCATGTTAACCGCAATCGGCGTGGCCCTGCCGGCGCTGGGCCGCGATCTCGGCGCTTCAGCCATGCAAATCGGCCTGGTCGAACAGTGCTATATGCTGTCCCTGGCCATGTTCATGCTGGCCTTCGGCCGCCTGAGCGACATCATCGGCCAGCGGATCATTTTCCTCATGGGACTGTTTGCCTTTACCCTGTTTACCTTTTTCCTAGGGTACGCCACCACCATCTTCACGGTCATCGTCCTCCGTTTTTTCCAAGGGCTGGGAGCTTCCATGTTCCTCTCAGGAAGCATGGCCCTGGTGGCGACCGCCTATCCGCCGATGCAGCGGGCGCGCAAGATCGGCCTGGTCTCAGCCTGCACCTACATCGGTCTTTCCATCGGCCCGGTGGTCGGTGGCTACGTCACCCTTCATTTCGGCTGGCGCCACATCTTCCTCATGCCGGTTCCCATCGGCATTGCCGCGATTCTGACCGGCCTTTTCGGGATGAAGGAGCCGAAAAAAAACGCCTCGGGTGAGCGGATGGACTGGAAAGGGAGTCTGATCTACGCGCTGAGCGTCGGCAGCATCATGATAGGGGCTACCCATGTGTCGCAGAGGGACGGCATACTCCTGCTGCTCGCAGGAGTCGTCGGCATGGGATTGTTTCTGGTCATGGAAAGCCGGAATAAAAGCCCGATCTTGGATGTCAAGCTGCTGTCGGGCAATCGCTTTTTCACCTTGAGCTGTCTAGCCGCCTTGGGAAACTATGCCGCCACCTTCGGCATCGTTTTTTTCATGAGCCTCTTTCTCCAGTACGCCAAAGGGCTGACCGCACGCCAGGCCGGATTCATCCTGTTACTCCAGCCGCTGATGCAGGTTCTGACCTCGCTCCTTGCGGGACGCCTGGCAGGCCGGATAGCGGTCGCCAAACTGGCCACCGTGGGTATGCTGATCAGTGCCGTCGGCCTGCTGCTCACTGCCTTCACCATCGGCGTCCACATTCACCTATGGCTGGTGAGCCTGGAGCTGATGCTGATCGGCGCTGGTTTCGGCATCTTCGTCACTCCCAATTCCGCCGCGATCATGGACAGCGTCGAGCGGCGGCAATACGGAGTGGCCTCGGGCATGATCGGCGCCATGCGCACCCTGGGCATGGCCACCAGCCTCACCACCATCACCCTGGTGTTCTCGCTGTTCCTGGGCGACCAGGCCGTCACCGACGCCAACCTGCCCCGGTTTCTGCTGGGCATGCAGACGGCCCTGGTGGTCTTTTCTGCCTTTTCCTGCCTGGGGGTGATTCTTTCTCTCAGCCGGGGCAAAGAACGGCCTGCGTGATGACTATCATGCTATTTAAATAGCTGGTTTTTTTAAATAAGATGTTGGCCCCCTCCCTGCAGCGGCGATATAGGCGCCCCCTGCGGGATGCCCTTTCCTGTGTCCCGGTTCGTTGTCGTGCGGATCGTCCGGCCATCCTCGCCTTGCTCTTCCACCGGCGCTTCCAGCCACATCTTGATCAAATGCAGCATCGCTCGGTCCACAATGCGCCGGATTACCTATTTCATCAGTTCGGCATGAGGGATGGCGTCAAAATATTCAGACAGATCCGCGTCAACAACATCCCGGCGCCCTCTGTTCAACAGCCCGTAAACCGCTATACGATAGCGTTCTTGGCATCTTGCCTCCGACGATAGGCGTACTGTTCAGGCAGCAGGTCAACCTCGAATAGAGGATCAAGGACCAGTGTTGCCGCTGTCTGACAGACCCTGTCTTTCAGGCACGGGATGCACAGCGGTCTAAGTTTGCCGTTTGGTTTGGGGATATACACCCTTCTGACCGCTCCAGGCTTGTACCGCTTCACCCGGAGTTCTTCCACCAATTCCCCAAGCCACTTCTCCACGCCATAGGTCTCGACATCATCGAACGTCTGTCCGTCAACGCCCGCTGCCCCCTTGTTTACGCGGCAACATCCATAGGCGTATCTCAGAACGTCCATCCGATATATCTTGTAGTACAGGGACGAGCAAATGGAACAAAATCGAACACACAGGATGTTTTCGGCGATTTCAATGAATTGGCGGGGCAAACCACTTACTACGGTCGAAGTCATTGTCAACCTCATCGCCAACACAACCACAAAGTCAGGGCTGAAAATCATGGCGTCAAAAAGCCAAAAGCTCTACCAATGTGGGCGAAAAGTTTCTGACGAAACT
>WRFD01000292.1 GCA_009778955.1 Desulfobulbus sp. | reverse complement strand
GGGGCGGCAGATTGCCGAAAGCGTCTTTATCTACCTGGGCATACCTTTTATCGCCGGGGTGATTTCACGCCTGTACGGCCTGAAAAAAGGGCTGGAAGGTATGAGGCGGTTTTCATTCCCCGCGTAAGCCCTTGGACGCTGCGGGCCTTGCTGTTCACCATCCTGGTTATGTTCTCCCTCAAAGGAGAATACATCGTGCAGCTTCCCTTTGATGTGGTGAAGGCGGCAATCCCTCTGCTGGCATACTTCCTGGTCATGTTCTTGCTGTCGTTCTACCTGTCCAGGCGGGCGGGAGCGAACTACGAACAGTCGGCAACCCTGTCTTTTTACCGCTGCTTCCAACAATTTCGAGCTTGCCATTGCCGTAGAGCCATCGCAGTGTTCGACCTGAGCTCTGGCGAGGCGTTTGTGGCAGTCATCGGCCCACTGGTGGAGGCGCCGGCGCTTATTGCGCTGGTCAGCTTTGTGGCTGAAAAGACGGTGGTAACGCCATGATGCCGACCTGTGGAACTTGATCGTCATCATCCTTTTATCCCCACGGAATAACTGCAGGCATATTGCCTGCCCCATCTATTTTCCCGTCTCCGTTGCCACATCGGCGCTTTGCGAAACAGGACTTTTCCATTCTCTCGGGCGATATTCTTCCCCCATTTCAAATGGCATAGGCCAAGGCAGACTGCGCCTTTGCATCATGCTTAAGGACGCATGATGCCGCGAACGCTATCTGATCACACGCGCTCGTCTTCGAGAAAAATTCTGCGAAGTTTGTAGAAGTAGTCGATGCCGGACCAGACCGTCAGCACCAGGGCCACATAGACAATGCCCAGGCCGATCTGGTGGAGGTAGGGGATCGGCAGCGCCCCCTCGGGAAAAATCAGAGTGCCCAAGCCGATGTACTGGATGGTTGATTTCCATTTTCCCAGGCTGCTGGCTTCGACGACAATTCCTGACGAGGAGGCGGCCCCCCGTAGCCCGGTGACCACGATTTCCCGGCAGAGGATGATAAGGCTCACCCAGGCCGGCAGCTTGCCGGTGGGAATCAGCATGACCAGCGCCGTGGCCACCAGCACCTTGTCGGCCAGGGGGTCCATCAGCTTGCCCAGAACAGTTACTTCTTTGTATTTTCGCGCGAAATATCCGTCGATCCAATCCGATCCGGCGGCAATCGAAAAAACAAACCAAGCGATCAAGCTGACCCGTTCGGTCTGTTCCAAGAGCAAAAGCAACATCAGGCAGCCGGAGAGAAGAAACCGGCTGCCTGTAATGAGATTGGGCAGATTGAAAATTTTCGAGCGACGGCTCAATTGACGGTTACCAATTGCCTGACTATGATGTTCGAAGAAAGCGACGGCCGGTTGTTACGGTAGGCGCGATAGTTCTCCATAACCTTGGTCACATAATTCTGGGTTTCCGGAAAATTGGGAATGACGCCGTAAGGCGCTACATTGCCGGGCCCCGCATTGTAAGCTGCCAAGCTTAGTTCCACATTTCCTTTGAAATTGTCAAGGAGATACCGGAGATATTTGGTGCCGCCGTTGATATTCTGGAGAGGATCGAAGGGGTTGTTGACCGCCAGGTCCTTAGCTGTTCCCGGCATCAACTGCATCAGTCCCTGGGCGCCCTTGGGGGAAGTCGCTTTGGGGTCGAAATTGGATTCGGCCTTGATGACCGCCTTGATCAACATCGGGTCAACCTGATGATTGGCGGCGGCCAGCTTGATATAGCGGTCCAGAGTCTGCGGGGCGGTCCTGAACGTTCTGAAATACCCCTCAGTACTGCCGAATCCATCCATCCCCATGCGGGCAAGCCCGCTGCTCGAACGCCGGGCAATGGTTCTGATCAGACGGTCTTCAGGAGAATCGATCCGCCGTGGCGCCCGGTCGCTCAGCTTATACCGTCCATCACCGGGAACATTGGTGTAATGGCAGATGCCGCGGGCATCAACGTAGGCGTACATTGCCGCGCTTGCCGTCACAGGCAACGAGAGCAAGACCAGAAGAAGTCCTTGCAAGAGACGGGAAGGCATAGACATCCTTCGTTACTTTTTACGTTTTTCCCAGTCGGCAAGAAATTGCCGCATGCCGATGTCGGTCAGCGGATGCTTGGCGAGTTGGGCGATCACCTTGTAGGGAATGGTGGCGATGTCGGCGCCGAGCCGGGCCGACTCGACCACATGCTTCAGATCGCGAACCGAGGCGACGATCACCTCGGTGGCAAAACCGTAATTCCGCAATATCGTCATTATATCGGCAATCAGTTCGAGACCGTTTACCGAGATGTCATCAAGACGGCCAACAAAGGGGCTGACATAGGTTGCGCCGGCCTTTGCCGCCAGCAAGACCTGGGCAGGGGAAAAAATCAGGGTCACGTTGGTCTTGATCCCTTCGGCGGTCAAGCGCTTGACCGCTTTCAGCCCCTCTTCGATCATCGGGATCTTGATGACAATATTATCGGCTATTTTGACCAATTCCTTAGCCTCGGCCACCATTCCGTCCGCATCGAGGCTGACGACCTCGGCGCTGACCGGTCCATCAACCAGTGAACAAATCTCTTTCAGGATCTCGACAAAAGGGCGGGGCTCCTTGGCGACCAGCGACGGATTGGTGGTCACGCCGTCAACCACGCCGAGTTCCAGGCCTTTTTTGATTTCCTCGATATTGGCGGTGTCGATAAAAAATTTCATGCCTCTCCTTTTTGTTCCTGCTTGCCGGCAAATTGGTCACAGCACTGTTCGCTGCAAAAATAATAGGTTTTTTCTCCCTGGCGAAGGCGCAGGGCCTGGTGTTTCGGGATCAGGACATGGCAGACTGGATCCTCGACCAGCACGTCTTGCGGGGTG
>WRFD01000291.1 GCA_009778955.1 Desulfobulbus sp. | reverse complement strand
TTTGACGAGCGCAACCTGATGGAGCTGCGGAGCGAGCAGTTTCCAGGAGAGCGCCTGGTCGTCTGCCGCAACCCGCTCCTGGCTGATCAGCGCGCCCGCAAGCGTCAGGAGCTGCTGGCCGCCGCCGAGGAGCAACTGAACAAGATCGCGCTAGCCGTCCAGCGTGCCCGCCGGCCACTCCGCGGCTGGGAGGCCATCGCCCTGCGGGTTGGCGGAATCATCGAACGCTTTCGCATGGCCAAGCATTTTGAGCTGACGATAACTGATGCCAGCTTCAGTTGGCGCCGACGCGAAGAAGCCATCGCCGCGGAAGCCGCGCTTGATGGGCTGCATGTGATCCGCACCAGTCTGGACGGCGCAGCCATGGACGCCTCGGCCGCGGTTTCCGCCTACAAGAGCCTGGCGCATGTGGAGCGGGCCTTCCGTTCAATCAAGACCCTGGCCCTGCATGTGCGTCCGGTCTTCCACTACAACAGCGAGCGCGTGCGAGCGCATGTGTTCCTGTGTATGCTGGCCTTATTACGTCCAGTGGCACATGCGCGAGCGTCTCAAACCGATGTTGTTCGATGACGAGCGCCTCGATGAAGCAGCCGGCTGCCGGCCTTCACCGGCGCACAAGGCTGTGCGTTCCGCCCAGGCCAAGCTCAAGGATTGCACGAAGCTTGCCGATGATGACTTGCCCGTACACAGCTTCAGCACCCTGCTCAAGGATCTGGCCACGCTCTGCTATAACATCGCCCATACCCGGCTCAACCCCGAGGCCAAGATCATGCTGATCACGCGGCCCACCCCGCTCCAGGACAAAGCCTTCCATCTGCTCGGAATCAATCCAGCCTGTACCCAGTAGGCGCAGGCTGTCGTTGCAAAAAAAACCAATATGACGCTGGGTTGCGTCAAAAGCTAGGTCAAAGTTCGGATTAAAACTGGTGGCGAGGCGGGGTTCGAACCCTCCGCGTTGTATCGCCACGCCGGCTCGGCAGCATCCTGGAAGAATTGGAATCGTTTCGCAGGATACGATTGGATGAGAATAATCAGTACAAGCTTGCCAAGGACGGCAAGGAGCAGTTGCGGCGGTTGGGAGGCAGTGGAAACGTCCGGATTGATGGCCTTGCCATTGCCCTCTGGCGATTTGCGTTTTACGACTATTTTGCCGGTAATCAGAGTCTGCGAGATCTGCTGGCAGACAGCAACAAAATATTCGGATGTTCGATCAAACTTCCGATCGATGAGATTGAAACGATGATCACCGGAACCCACACGGCGGAACAAGCCTATGCGCTACGAGACAAGACTGTGCTTGCAGCATCCCTAACAATGACTTTCCCGTCTGGAATGAATCCGGAAACCCTGATTGCCGTTGGTGACTCTTTACGTGAGAAGCGAGACACGAGGGTAGCCGAGAGTTGTCGGCAGGTAGGGAATACGTCTGGCACAAACTGAGCGCAAAAGAACGGATGATGATTCGTTTAGGCGCTGAGTTGGATTCCTGCGCATCGGAAGACTAAAGTCGGCACTACATGGAGCCGTTTTATTTGACGTCCGTTACCGTTGGCTGATCGGCCTTGGAGTGGAATCATTGCCGCCACCATCCCACGAGGATGCAATCCGCGCCTACGACGCTTGGAAAGCGGGGCGGCCTTCGCAGTCATAGCCTGCAATTTTACGCCTAACTCATTTTTTTAAATTTCATCATCTGTGGGGCAGAGCGTGGGGCAAATTGACCCCACATTAAAAAAAGGAATTAGATTGTCATCTAATCCCTTGATTTTACTGGCGGAGCCGACGAGACTCGAACTCGCGACCTCCGGCGTGACAGGCCGGCGTTCTAACCAACTGAACTACGACTCCAGTATCCTGTGGTGGGCGAAACAGGGATCGAACCTGTGACCCTCGGCTTGTAAGGCCGATGCTCTCCCAGCTGAGCTATTCGCCCCGAAAGGTGTCGGTCTTTTTTAGCAGCCAAACTCTTGTCCGTCAAGCCAAAACTTAAGCCTGACTGGATCATTACCAATTGCACCACCGCTCTTTCGGCGGGCCAGCGCCTCGCCAAAAAAAGTCCCTAGATTATGCTGGTTACGCATCAATATCCACATCCCGAGGTTGCATTGGGTAAATTTACCATTGCCGCCCAAAATCAACAAACTTTTTTTGAATTTGGCGTGTAATTTTTTACACCTGTTGCCAGACACAGACAATTGGTTTCCTCTGATAATTTGGCTCTTCGTCGTTTCATGTGGATTTCAGAATATTCTGAATCGGAGCGGCGATGAGGTAGATGATGGTGATGAAGGTTTCGTCGTTCCGAAATCCTCTTGCCCGGCGTTTTGCGGCTTGGAAGATGCCGTTGAGCGCTTCGGCTTCTGCGAGCGGCTTTTCCAGAAGACAAGCCAGTTGACATCCTCCCCTCCTTAAAAGAAGGGGATTCCTACGGCGTTCAGGCGTGGCATAGCGCCTCCTAAATCACTTCGGCGGGTTCCTGCTTCATCGAGCGGCCTGACTGCGCCATCTCTCCTCAGCTCAATGCGTTGGGGTGTTGTGAGCCGAGATGGTAAAATCGCTGAAAATCGAATCCAACGGCACGTCTTTGAACAGGTTTTCCCCCTCTTTCAAGATCAGGGCGCGCTGCAGGACCTCGTCGACATCGTCCACTAAGTCGACAGTCAGGCTGTTGCGGATTTTCTGAGGCACATCTTTGAGATTGCGCTCATTTTCCTTTGGAATCAGGACATGGGTGATGTTGCCGCGCTTGGCGGCCAGCAGTTTTTCCGTCAACCCGCCGATCGGCAGCACCCGCCCTCGGAGGGTTATTTCTCCGGTCATGGCCATGGTGCGGTCCACCGGCA
>WRFD01000290.1 GCA_009778955.1 Desulfobulbus sp. | reverse complement strand
AGGCACGCGGTCAGGGCTGCCTCGTCCAGTTCCGGCACCGGCCGGATGGCGATGACGCTCCCCTCGGGGTCCAGTGTCGTGGTTTCCACGCCCAGCTGGAGCCGGGCCTGGTACACCTTGCGGCCGGCCATAAACAGACCGACCTGCCTGGTGGCCGGACGACCGACGCAGACGATCAACAGGCCGGAGGCAAAGGGATCGAGGGTGCCGGCATGCCCCACCTTCTTGATGCCGAGCAGACGGCGGATTCGGCAGACAATGGCAAAGGAGGTCATCCCCGTCGGCTTGTCGACCAAAAAGACGCCCTCGCTCCAGTCCAGCTTGTTCTCTTCGACCATCGCAGCCTTTACGGCCATCGGCGCCTTATCCCTGCACCTCTGGTCTAAGCACGCGCAACAGGGTATCGCGCGCCTCATCCAAGCTCTGTCCCTTGATCCTGAACCCGCTGGCGTTTCGATGGCCGCCGCCGCCGAACTGGATGGCGATCAGGGAAACATCGCATTTGCCCTTGGCCCGAAGGCTGACAGAAATATGGAGTGGCGCGACCTCCTTGAGGAATACCGCCACCCGCACCGAACTGACGGACCGGGGCAGATTGATGAAATATTCGGTGTCTTCCATGGTGGTGAAGGTGCGCTCCAGCATCTTCTGGGTCACCCGGATGACGGCGATCCGATCCCGTTCATGCATCTCCAGGGTTGCCAGCACCTCCTGCATCAGCCGCAGCCGCCCTAGGGTGTAATTGTCGTACAGGTTGTTGCCCACCTGGGCTGGATCCACGCCCCGGTGAACCAGATCGCCCACCACGGCAAAGGTGTGGCTGCTGGTGGATTCGTACCTGAACGAGCCCGTATCGGTGTTGATGGCCGTAAACAGACACTCCGCCGCCCTGGCGGAAATATCCGCACCCAAGGTTATGGCCAGGTCGTACACCATTTCGGCGGTGGATGAGCGATGCGGCTCAATCCAGTCGCCGTCGCCAAACCCTTCGCTGCCGCGGTGATGATCAATCACCATCAGGGGACGGAACCCGATCAGTTCAGCGCTGTGCCTGCCCAGCCGGTAGGTATCGCCGCAGTCAAGGCAGAGGGCGAGAAAATCGTCCCCTGCCCGCTCGACAAATTCCCGCACCTTGATCATCTCGGTCTGGGTCTGCCCGCATCCGGGCAGGAAACGGTAGATTGAGGAAACCGGCTCCTCCAGATAGCGAAACACCTTTTTGCCCATACCTTCGAGGATTTCCGCCAGGCCAAGCAGGGAGCCCAAGGCATCGCCGTCGGGGGTGAAATGGGTGGCCAGGAGGATGTGCCCCTTGGCGCGGATGGCCTCGGCTACCGCTAACTCAGGACTGCTCATGCTTTCTCTCCTCCTCGATTTGGCGGAACAGGTCGTTGATCCGTGCCGCTTCTTCATTGAGGCTGTCATAATAAAAAAGCAAATCGGGCGTGTAGCGCAGGTTGACGGTCTTGGCCAGATGGCTGCGGAAAAAACCTTTGGCGCTTCCCATGCCCTGCAGTGCCGGGCCGCTCTCCTGACCGGCCGGGACAGTAAAGTAAACCTTGGCCTGTTTGAGATCGGGCGTCACCACCACCTTGGAGATGCGGACCTCTGCCAGGCGCGGGTCTGCGACCTGTTGCAGCAGGAGAATGGTCAATTCGTTCTTGATCGCCTCGGCCACCCGCTTGGGCCGCGAGCTTTCCGGGCGGCCCAGGCCAGGCAGCTTGAAATCAAAATCCATGGACAGTGCCGATCGTCTACAGGGTTGCTTCCACCTCGTCGAGAACAAAGGCTTCCAGATTGTCGCCAATCTTGATGTCGTTAAAGTTCTCGACCCCGATGCCGCACTCGAAACCGGTGAGCACCTCTTTGACATCGTCCTTGAACCGCCGCAGCGAGGAAATTCTGCCGGTATAGACCACCACCCCGTCACGGAGCACGCGGACCCGGGCGTTGCGCTCGATCTTGCCGGCGATGACCGCGCAGCCGGCGATGGTCCCCACCTTGGGCACCTGGAAGGTCTCGCGCACGTCGGCGGTACCGATCACTCGTTCCTCGTAGGTCGGCTCCAGCATACCCTTCATCGCCTTTTCAATGTCTTCCAAGGCATGGTAGATGACGTCGTAGGAGCGGACATCGACCCCTTCCCGGTCGGCCAACTCCTTCACCTTAACCGTGGGCCTGACATTGAACCCGATGATGATCGCATCCGAAGCGGCGGCCAGGTGGATGTCGTTTTCCGTGATCGAGCCGGTCCCTTCATGCAGGGAACGGACTCGAATAGCCTTGGTCGACAGGCTTTCCGCCGCCTGACCGAAGGCCTGGAGCGTCCCCTGCACATCAGCGCGGAGGATGACCCGCAACTCCTTGATCTCCTGTTCAGCCATCTTCTCGAAGAGGTTGTCGAGCGAGACCTTGGAAGCCGACGCCAATTCGGTTTCCCGCGCCTTGAGCTGCCGGGCCGAGGCCACCGATTTGGCCATTTTCTCGTCGGTGAGCACGACGAACTCGTCACCGGCCTGAGGCACGCCGGAAAGTCCCTGCACCTCAACCGGGATAGACGGGCCTGCCTCCTGGACCTGTTCGCCGCGCTCGTTGATCAGCAGCCGCACCTTGCCGCTGTAGATGCCGGCCACGAAATTATCGCCCGGCCGCAAGGTGCCTTCCTGCACCAGCACCGTGGCCACCGGCCCTCGTCCCTTGTGCAGCTGCGCCTCGATGACCGTTCCCTTGGCCCGGCGGCCTGGATCGGCCCGCAACTCGAGGATTTCCGCCTGGAGCTGGATCGATTCCAGCAGTTCCTCGATTCCGATGCCCTTCTTGGCCGAGGTCTCGCAGTAGATGGTGGTT
>WRFD01000289.1 GCA_009778955.1 Desulfobulbus sp. | reverse complement strand
TGTTCTCCGGTCGGCATCAGTTCGTATTTAAAAGCTTGAAGGCGTCGCATATCTTTTTCTGCTCTTAAATGATGCCTACTAAAAACGCTATCCTTCCTCGCCCTGAACGGCGAGGCTTGTCGCCTACTTGGTCAAAGAGATGCAGGCTCCGTTCGATGATGTCGATGTGACCGTTGGTGATCGGGTCGAAGGTTCCCGGATACAGGGCGGTCCGAAGCAGTTTGTCTCCTGTTCCGGCAGGGGCAGGGGGCTGGTTGTCATTCATGGGCGGCATACGGCCGGTTGGGGGCGAAGAACCACAACCCGGTTTCTCCATAACGGCGATGGTCGATGAGGGCGAGAGAGGCGACCGATGCGGGAAGCGTTGCGCTACGGTGCTCTTCCACGACAATCAGGCCGTCTTCCGCCAGGATGTCCGCTTCTTCTACCATTGCCAGAACCCGTTGCGCCAGATTTTTCTGGTAGGGCGGATCCATGATCGCCAGGTCGAAACGACCGGCCGCGGCTGCTGCGGCCTGCAATGGATGCAGATGCAGGGTAGTCGCGAGGTTGAGGGCAGCAAAGGCGGCGTGAGGCCGGACGATGCAGGCGCGCAGATTGGTTTCGATCAATCGGCCCGCTTCCGGAGACTGGTCGACGAACAGCACCGAGGCCGCACCCCGGCTCAGTGCCTCGATGCCGATGGCGCCGGTGCCGGCGAAGAGGTCAAGCACTCTGCTGTTGGCAATCCGTTGGCCGATGAGGTTGAACAGCGCTTCGCGCACCCGGTCGCAGGTCGGGCGAATTTGTCCTGCGCGGGGCGATGTCAGTTTGCGGCCCCGGGCGCTGCCGCCGGTGATGCGCACCAAATTCTCCGGGAAATCGGGGGTTAGTCCAGCGGGGTTTCTTGCTCGACGACTTCCTGCTTGATCGGTTTCTGCCGCCTCCGGCTCAACCGATCCCTGATGGCCAATACCGGCCCGGAAAGGATGTAGAGGGCAGAGGCGAAGAACAGGGTGATGGGCGGCTCGCTGGCCAGCAGGATGAGCAGGAGGATAAGGAAGACGATGAGTTGGAACCGTTTCTCCCTGGCAATGTCCATGTGTTTGAAGCTCAGATACCGATGGGTGGAAACCATGAGGTAGGAGAGCAGGTAGACCATCAGCAGCAGGGCGACATGCTGGACAGTGGAGGAGGTTTTGAAGAAATGGGTGCTGAACATGACCGTGGTGGCGATCATGCCGGCTGCCGCCGGGCAGGGCAGGCCGGTGAAGTCGTGGCTCGGGCTGGCTACGGTTTGGGAGTTGAAGCGGGCCAGGCGCAGGGCAGTGGCGGCTACATAGAGAAAGGCGGCCAGCCAGCCGTAACGGCCGTACGAGGTCAGTGCCCAGAGATAGGCGAGCACGCCGGGAGCCACGCCAAAGGCGACCATGTCGCAGAGGGAGTCCAGCTCCATGCCGAAGGTCGAGGTCGAATGGGTCATCCGTGCTACCCGGCCGTCGAGGGCGTCGAAAACGGCAGCCACCAGGATGGCCACCGCAGCCGGGAAGAAATGGCCGTTAAAGGAGGAGACGATCGAGTAAAAGCCGCTGAACAGGCTGCAAATGGTCAGCATGCAGGGCACGACGTAAAAGCGGTTGGGCGGCGGGGCGGCGGGAGCGGTGTTTTCCATGGCAACTCGTCGGGATCGAAAGACGGCGAAACGGCTTGGGGCCGATTGATGCGGATACCTGTCAGGCAATGGGATGCGGACGCGCATCCCATTGGGCGATCAGAGGATGAACCAATATAATATTATACGGTAGGTTGAAGAGTTAGGCAACGGGTTCTTCCCGGTTCGGTTCGGACGGCGCCGAAAGAAAACCAAGGGCGGTTTCGCCGGCTCGGACCTTCTCGCCGACCTTGACCGCGATCCTGGCCGTCAACGGCAGGTAGAGGTCGACTCGCGATCCGAACCGGATCAGGCCGAACCGCTCGCCGGCCAGCACCCGGTCGCCCGCCTCTGCCCGGCAGACGATGCGGCGGGCGATCAGGCCGGCGATCTGCACCACCGCATATCGCTGTTTGTCCGGGGTGGCGAGGGTCATGGCGCAGAATTCGTTGTGGAGGACGGCCTTGTCCTTGTCGGCGGAGTAAAATTTTCCCGGAGACAGCGCCACCCGCTCCACTGTGCCGGTCAGGGGGATGCGGTTAACGTGGACATTGAACACGTTCATGAAGATGGAGATTTTTTGAGCCCGGGCGTGCAGGAAACGGTCGTCGTCGACTTCGGCCACCACAATGACCTTGCCGTCGGCCGGACAAACGACGGCATCCGGATGTTCCGGCGGCACCCTGGCCGGATCGCGAAAGAAATAAGTGGCGAATCCGGTGAGCAGCAGGCCGGCCAGAGCCGGGATCGCCCAGCCGAGCACGGCCACGACCAGGGTGGAGAAAGCGCAGAACAGAATAAATGGATATCCTTCAAGGGCCAGGGGGAGTTCGATTTTTTGCATGAAGGCTCCGGGACGATATAGGGGCAAGAGGCCGATTGCGGAACACGGCCAATGGCTTTATTTCTTGGGCGCTCGCGCCATGGCGATTTTGCCGGTGCGGATGATTTCCTTGATGCCCAGCGGCCGGAGGATGTCGATCACCGCCTTGATCTTGGACTCGGAACCAGTGATTTCCAAGGCATAGGAGGTGGGGCTGACGTCCACCACCTTGCCGCGGAAAATGTCGATGATCCGCAGCACCTCGGCCCTGGTGTTCGCCTCGGCCTTGACCCGGATGAGCGCCATCTCCCGCTCCACGAACTCGCCTTCGCTGACGTCGTTGACCTTGATGACGTCGATCAGCTTGTGCAATTGCTTGGTGATCTGCTCAATGATGGCAGCCTCGCCCCTGGTGACGA
>WRFD01000288.1 GCA_009778955.1 Desulfobulbus sp. | reverse complement strand
CTTACTACGGTCGAAGTCATTGTCAACCTCATCGCCAACACAACCACAAAGTCAGGGCTGAAAATCATGGCGTCAAAAAGCCAAAAGCTCTACCAATGTGGGCGAAAAGTTTCTGACGAAACTGAGTTTTTCATTTTTTGGTACTATAAATACGACTCTGCTCTCCCAGCGACTTGATTTAATGTGATTTCATATCATTTTGCCATTGACGGCCCTCCTCTATTTATAGTATTTGAGTACTATAAATAGAGGAGGGTCGTCAATGGCAAGGCCTGTGGATCCAAACGCCCAATACCGTATCAAGCCTCATAGTTACGGCGGCAACACCTATGCGAGCACGCAGCCCCCTTCTATCGATCCTGAAACAGGGAAAAAGAAGTATCGCTATATCCACTGGGGCAAGATTGACAAAGATAGAAGGTTTATCCCTGGCATGCAGTTCTATCTGGCCTCGCCTGAAGAGCGGGCGCGGCTCATCTTTCCAGAAGACTGGGACATGAGCGAAGCGGAAAAACTGACCGGCCCGCGGAAACCAGAAAGGCCGGCCTGCGAGAGGGACTGCCAAAACCGTTTATACGGGGACGCCTGGCTCCTGGAACAAGTTGCGGAACAGACTGGCGTCAGGCAGGATCTGGAAGTCGTCTTCAACGGCAACCATGAGATTGTTGATGATATCCTGACCCTGGCAATGTTTCCCTATCTGACCACGTTCACCTTTAACCGTGTGGCCCGGTGGCAGAGAGCGGTCAAGGCCCCTTCGAGCAGAGCATTGACGCCGGCTGCGATCACCCGGCTCAGCCAGTCGATTACCGAGCAGCAGCGCATGGAGCTGCTGAAGCTGCGGGCGCAACGACTGGGGAAAGACGAACTCTGTGCGGTTGATTCCACCAGCAGAACGGCATACGGAGACAGCCTGGCGGATATCCGCTGGGGAAAGAACAAGGACCGCCTGCCCTTGCCGCAGACGACCGAGGTGGTGGTCTATACGCTGTCCAGTCACATGCCGGTTTACTACCGAACCTTTCCCGGCAATATGCCGGATTCCCGCAGTCTCAGGGTCATTCTGACCGATCTGGAACATGCCGGCTTCAAGGACCTGGCGCTGATCACGGACCGTGGCTACGAGACGCTGGCCAACCTGGAACACTCTATCCGGTGCGGACAAGCCCTGGTCCTGCGCGCCAAGACGGGACAGAAAGAGGCGGCCAGCGCGATCGAGGAGCTTGGGGACTTTGTCGTCCGTCCGGAAGGCATGACGATTGACCCTCGCGCCAGGATCTGCCACAAGCAAGTCGATCTTGACTCTACCGTCGCCGGCAAACGCTCAGACCGTTTGAAACTGAACCTGTATCTTGACCCGATACGCCGGGGTCTCGAGCTGGTCGAGCTGGATATCGCCCTATCCTTGCAGAAGGACGCCCTGGACGAACTGCTAAAAAACGGCGAGATGCTGGGCGACGCAGCCACGATCAGACGCGACTTTTGCTACTACAAAGTCCGCACTGATCCAGCCGCCAGGATGATCCAGTCCTTCGAGCTCAACGAGCAGAAGGTCGCCAAGGCCCGCAGACGCTCTGGCTTCTTTGCCCTCATCACCCACGCTGTGAACTTCGACGCCCTGCAGGCCTATGACGCCTACCGTCTCCGGGATGAGCAGGAGAAGCATTTCCAGCAGATGAAGGATCTGATGGCGGCTGACAGACAACGCAACTGGTCCGAAGAGGGAAAGACCGGTCGCCTCTTGATCCTCTTTGTCTCCCTCATCTTGAGTTCCTACGTACGCCACATATGGAAGAGCACCCAGCTCCACGACCTGTTTTCTTCCTCACTCGAGATCCTGGACGAAATGCGGCCGATCCGTCTCATCGAACACGCCAACCGGGCCAAGGTGATAACACCCTTTGTCGGCGCCCAGGCGGCTATCTGCGAAGCCTTTGGCTTTGCCATACCGGCAGGCTGTGCGCCAATCTCCACATCACAATGGCAGACTAGACGCAAGCGCGGTCGCCCATGCAAAAAAAAACGGCTGAGAAAAATTTATAGTACAGGAAAATGAAAAACTCACAATAACACCTGGCCGACGATTCACTCCGGAACAGGTGCGGGCGGCCTTCTTCTCTGTGAATCCATTCCCCTCCGGGCGCGTTGCTGGTTGGCGGTTAGTCTAATCTGACTCTCCTGATCAGTGGCGGCACCCGCTGCCGGACACTTGCTTGCGGCCCTCCCTCTATTTCCGCCGCCACTCCCACGGTGCAATAGGGTTTTTATCCCGCCATAACCCGAACTTGGCGGCTCGCGCCGACCTTTCCAACATTTCCCAGCGGCCGCAGACGGAGGCGCGACAATAGCGGGGATACACCCAAGCCATGCCGGATGCCACCATCTCGCCGTTGACGTCTTTGCCTTTGTCCGTGCGGATCATCGCCACGGTGCGCCCGTAGCGATCCTTGTCCATCGCCTCCATTTCCGCCTTCCTGCCGCTGGTCAGCGATTGCAACGCCTGCGTGGCCTGCTGACCGTATGCCTGTCTTTTTTCTGGAGCATCGATGCCGTACAACCGGATTCTGATTTCTTGGCCTTGCCCGTCGATCCGAGCGGCAACGGTGTCGCCGTCCACCACACGGGTGATCGTGATCGGCGTGGCGGCCTGCGCTAGCGAGGTCAGGATCAGGAGCAGGGCAAGGATGATGGGGAAGAGGTGGAAAGGTGACTTCATGCTGGTATCCAGTGAAGGGGGAATGAAAAAGCCCGTCGAGGCGGGCTGGATGGCAAGAAAAATAGTTGTGATCGCTAAAAGAGCGATCGTTTGTCAACAATCACTCGTTTTTCGCCGCAATGCGGACACTCGCATTCAAGGAACAGCATAAACAACCCTCCGGAGGTTTGTATGGATTGGGATATTCCCACTGCAATGGATGAGTTTCACAGCATCTTCGGGTCGG
>WRFD01000287.1 GCA_009778955.1 Desulfobulbus sp. | reverse complement strand
GGGGTAGGGTGCGGCTGCCCGGCGCCGTTGTTTCCGCCTCCCTTGTCCCCGATTTCTTATGTCCAGCCAGCGACCGAACGAATCCCCCGAACAACTGCGCCAGGCCTTCGGCGCCGCCTGCACCGCCCACAGCCAGGGGCGGCTGCACGAGGCCCTCCAGCGCTATCTGCTCCTGCTTCAGCATCTGCCCCATTCCCCCCTGCTCCATTACAACCTCGGCCTGGTGCAATACGATCTCGGCGACTATGCCGAGGCGTTACGGACCTTTGCCATGGCCAATGCGCTTTCGCCTGCGGATGTGGACACCCTGTTCAACCTGGCGCTCTGCCACAAGCAGACCGGCGATGCGGCTGCTGCCATCGCCACTTACCGGCAGATTCTCGATTTGGAGCCGGACCATGCCGATTGCCTGTACAACCTTGGCGGTTGCTACCGCGATCGGCACGACGACCAGCAGGCCATGGCCTGTTACCGGCATGTGCTCACGGTCCGGCCCGACTACCTGTCGGCGGCCAACAATCTTGCCTACCTGCATCACCGGGCCGGAGAGACCGAGCAGGCCATCGTCTACTACGGCCAGGTGCTGGAACAGCGGCCCGGGGACGAATCGGTCCGCTACCTGTTGGCGGCCCTGCTCGGCATTCCGCTCGACCAGGCGCCCGATGCCTATATCCGCGACTTTTTTGATACCTATGCCGAAGGCTTCGAGCAGCATCTGGTTGACGGGTTGGGGTATGACAATCCGCAGCAGTTGCATGCCTGCCTCTGCCACAGTCCGGCCGGCGGCGCCCGCTACGACCATGGCTTGGACCTCGGCTGCGGCACCGGCCTGAGCGGTCAGGCGTTTCGCGGCCTGGTCGCGGAACTCGACGGGGTTGATCTGTCCGGCAGGATGCTGGCGCAGGCGGCGCAAAAGGGCTGTTACGCCCGGCTCCACCACGACAGCATTCTGCACCATCTCGCCGTCACCGAAGCGACCTATGATTTTTTTCTCGCCACCGATGTCTTTATCTACGTGGGCGAGCTGGCTACGATCTTTACGGCCATGCGGGCCGTGGCCCGACCACGGGCCCTGTTCTGTTTTTCCACCGAACACCTGGATGCGGATGGCTACCGGCTCCTGCCCACCGGCCGGTTTTCCTATGCGCCGGCCTACATCCAGGCCGTTGCCGACCGCACCGGCTGGAGCGTGCTGGCCCATGAATCGGTCCGTCTGCGCCGGCAAGGCGATGCCTGGCTGCTTGGCGATGTTTGGATCTGCCGTCTGACTCCGGTCAGCGGCAACCGCGGCTAGCAACCGGGCCGACCAGGCATTGACGAGGCGCTCCCCGGCCGGGGAAGGCGCTTCACGGCAAGGGGCGGCTGTACGGTCCGAGCCCGCCCAGGCAACGGACCTTGACCCGCTGGATGAGCGCCTCGCCACTGATCGTATTGTATTCCTGATCGAAATAGACCAGTTCGATGGTCTCACGGACCCGCTCGATGGTGATTGCCGGAGTCTGGCTGCTCACTCGCCAAGCCAATTCCTCTTCCGCGACCTGGGGTTCGGAACCGTTGTCGCGCATCTGCGCGGCCGAAGCAAAGAGTTCGCCGATCAGCCGGCAAAGTTCGGATTTGTCCTCGCCGGCCTGAGGCTCACCTGGCGGGGTTGCCTGTTGCGCCGCTGGCTCCGCAGGGGCAGGAGGCTGTCCGGTAAAAGGCTGTTCAGGAGTCGGGGCTTGCATCATTGGGGTAGCCCGTGGGACAACCTGCGAGGCGGCCGGCGGTGCAGCCTCCGGGGCCGGCTTGCACCGGAGCCAGACAACGGCGGCGGTGGACGAGGGATCGGCTGAACCAGGCCGCATGCACATGCCCATTGACTTGAGCCGCTCGGCGTTCTGGCGCATTTGGACGCAGGCGGCGTCGGCGGCCGGACCCACGGTGTCCCAGCACAGTTGGGTGAGCGCCTGGTCCCGGTCGATCAGCACCTGAATTTCCGGGGTGATGTCGCGGCTGGAATAGGGCTGCGAAGGCAGGGGAGGCGCCCGGTCAAGGGCGGTTTCCAAGTCGGCCTGGCCGGTTGTCGGCTGTGTCCTCGGGCTTACCGGGCCTGCCGCCGAACGGGGCGGCGGGATCACGGCCGGGGGAGGCGCCTTGTCCAACGCTGTCGCCGGTACGGTTGAGACCGGAGGCCTTTTTTCCGCCGTCTTGACCTGCGGCGGCATCTTCTTGGCCTTCATGAACAGATAGCCGGCCTGGGTGCTCCGGTTATAGGACAGGATGACGCTGGTGATCGTGCCGGACCAGTTGTACATCTCCTCGCCGCCCTGTTCTATTTTCTTGCTCTCGCCGAATTTGGTCATGGCTTCGGCCTTGACCGCGGCAAAGTTCTTTGGGCCGCTGAACAGTAGAATGGCGCCCTGGAGACGGTCCTTGGCAAAAGAGTAGTTGATGCCGGTGAGCGCGGCCTTGCCGAATCGCAATGTCTCGTTTTCCAAGGCATAGAGCGAGGCTCCGCTCTTGCCGCCTTCTTTGGCGAGCGTGAGTTTTCTGGTTTTTTGCAGATCGGCGAGATTGCTGCCCCAGCGCATGCCGCCAACGCCGTCGACATCGGCCCGAACAATGGCCGGGATCGCCAGAAGGCAAAGCAGCAGAATCAGGAGAATAAACCACGGTTTCATAGGCATGGTGGGCGCGTCTAACGGCGGTTGTTCCGGCTTGGGGTAAGGACCAGGGCGATGCGTTCCATCGCGGCCTGGGAAAGATCCGGGTGATGCTGTCGCAGCCAGGCGAGCATGTCGGCCTTCCTGATCATGGTTGGCGAAGTCGCGTCGGCGAACAGGGCCTGCCAACAGGCAAGCGCGGCCTGCAGCTCCGGGGCAAAGCAGGGATGCTCCCTAGGGGGCGCGGTCAGCGGGGCGCGCTCGTCCGAATCTCCCTGACGGTGATGTTCGATGCGTACGCTATGCGGGACGATCTTGTTTTTTTGCTCGAAGGTCCGCACATCTTCCGGGCGGGCAAAGAGGGTGGC
>WRFD01000286.1 GCA_009778955.1 Desulfobulbus sp. | reverse complement strand
GCTCAGCTCCGCTCCTGCCTCGTAGGTAACCGTCCACTTCCCTCACCACGACCGCACACCGGGCAGGCCTGCAGGCGCAGCGGCTGTTCCAGATGGCTTGCCGCCAGCAGGCAACTGTCGGTAAAGATATCGCCGGTGGAACCGTCGGCCACGACCCTGCCTTCCCGCAGGACAATGGTCCGCGGGCAGAGATCGAGCACCAGGTCGAGGTCATGGGTGGCGATAATTTTGGTGTGGCGGAACCTGGCCAGCAGATGGATCAAGGTCCTGCGGGCGCGGGGATCGAGGCTGGACGACGGCTCATCCATGACCAGGATGGCAGGCGCCATGGCCAGCACCGTGGCAATGGCGGCCAGGCGCTTTTCGCCGCCCGACAGCTTGTAGGGCGGCCGGTCCCAGAGATGAGTCGCACCAACTTGATCCAGGGCCGAGGTCACCCTCCGCTCCACTTCCTCCGGCGGCAGATGGAGGTTGAGCGGCCCGAAGGCGACATCCTCGGCCACGGTCGGCATGAACAACTGATCGTCCGGGTCCTGGAAAACCATGCCCACTGTCCGGCGGATATCAGCCAGGGTGGCCTTGGCGACCTGAACATCGCCGACCTGCACAGTGCCATGTCGAGGGCTAAGGGAGCCGTTGAGGTGCAACAGCAAGGTCGATTTGCCGGCCCCGTTGGCGCCGACCACCGCCACCGATTCGCCGGCGCAGATGTGCAGGGAAATCCCGCGCAGCGCTTCAGTACCGTCCGGGTAGGCATGGGTCAGGTCCCGGATCTCGACCAGAGGATGGTTCATGCCGCGAGCCCAATGATGAACCGGCCCAGAAACACCGGCCCGTCGAAGCCCCGCATGGCGAGCAGCACCCCCAAGACGACCGCCAGAACCAGGACGTCGCTGCCTTTCAGACGCGAGAGGTTGCGGGTGCGGATAGTGCCGTCAAAGCCCCGGCAGCGCATTGCCAGATGGATGCGCTGGGAGCGGTCCAAGGTGCGGAGCAGCAGACTGCCGAGCAAAAAGCCGAAGGCACGGATTCCCAGGCCCCGCCCTTGAAAGGAGCGGAGTGTCCTGGCCCGGTTCAGCCGCAGCCCTTCCTCGACCAGAACAAAGAGGTAGCGATACAGCAGTAGGAACTGTACCGCCAGGACAGCGGGCATGCCCAGCCTTTTCAGGGCCATGCATACCGCGTTGAAGCCGGTGGTGGCGATCAGTGCCAACACGGCGCCGACGGTCAGGCAGAAACGGAGCAACAGGGAGAGCAACGAGAGCCAGCCGCCGGTAATGACCAGGGCGCCGATTCGCATCAAGGGCTGGTGGTCGTAGACGGGGTTGAAAAGCCCGATCAGCAGGGCCAGGGGCGCCGCCAGGAGCAGCCGGTTAAGGACAAAACCGGACGGGATGCCGGCCAAGCCGATGACCAGGGTCAGAAAGAGGGCAAAGGGCAACAGGCCGGCGATCGCGTACTTGTCAAAGGAAACTACGCAGACCAGAAAGGCCAGAGTAATCAGCACCTTCACCCGGGGATCGAGCCGGTGCACCGCCGAATCCCGGGCCGCGAGGCGCTCAAAGCGATGCAGATCAAAAAATGCGGATTCGATGGCGCTCACGTGGACAACCGCCCTGGATATCGTCCCTGTCTGGACACGGGGCCAAGGAGGCTGTCGCCATCGGCACTGGATGCCCGGCTCGACAGGACCATCCGGCTTAGGGAATCCTCTGGCGTTTACGGAAGAGCAGCGCCAGCACGATGGTCAGCAGAAGGGTGAGGCCACCGCCGACCAGGCCCGCAACCGTCGTGCCAGAATCAACGGCCGGCCAGGCAGATGGGCCCGCCCGATGGACGTCGGATTCCTGGTCGCCGGTCTTGAAAGTATAGCCAGGCAACAAAGCGGTTTTTTCCTGGAAACCTGCGAAAAGCCCATGGATGCCCTCCACCGGCGCAGCCAGTTCCCCCTTGCCGCTTGCCTGCTCAATCGACCACTCCAAGCCGTCGGGATAGGTCGAAGCGAACCAGGAGAACACCCCGCCGGTGAGCACCGTCGCCACGGCCAGACCGGCCAGGACTTTGGCGATGGGCAGAGCTCCCAGCGGTCGGCCTCCGGCCGCGCAGTCGAGGATCTCCGGCCGGGCCTGCCGAACGAAGATCACCACCATGGCGGTAATCACGCCTTCCACCAGACCGATGGCCAGATGGATCGGCAGCATGGCCCAAAGAAAGGTTTGCAGAGGCAAGGCCGAGACATCGGAAAGCACGGTTGCAAGCACCACGCCGGCGGCCCCGAGCTGCAAGCCGACGATGGACGCGAGGATGGCGCCGGCGACAATGCGCCTTTGGTTGCGGCCGCTGCCGGCAATGGGTTTGTACAGCAGGGGATAGGCGAGGAAGCAGGGAAAGAACCCCAGGTTGAAGATGTTGCAGCCCAGAGCGAGCAGCCCGCCGTCGGCAAAGAAGAGCGCCTGCACGACCAGGACCGAGGCGATGGTCAGAAAGGCCGCGCGGGGGCCGAGCAGAATGGCCAGCAGCATGCCGCCGCCGATATGGCCGGAAGAACCTGTGCCCGGAATGGTGAAATTGATCATCTGGGCAGCAAAGATGAAGGCGCCCATCACCCCCATCAACGGCACCTTCCGGTCATCAATCTCTTTCTGCTCCTTTTTGGCGCACCAGGCGATGGCGCCTGCGGTGGCGACCCAGAAGGCGCCGCCGACTACGGGCGAAAGGAGCGCGTCGGCCATATGCATATGCGTATCCCCCTTGTTGCCTGTCGGAAGGGGCTCATCGCAAGCGGGCCGCACTGCCGGCAAATGATAACACAAACCACGGTTCAGTGTTACGCAATGTGTGTTACAGAATTGCTGTCCGTGTGTCAAACAAAAAAAACTGGCGCCAGGCAGGAATAATTCTAGTCAGTAACCGCCGGCAAAGCCGGTGGCTTGAAGCTGTGAACCGCTCAAAGCGGTCTATTCAACAGATCCACTGACCACCATTCGGTGGTCGACTATTTGAAAAGGCTCAGTTGATCGATACGCTGG
>WRFD01000285.1 GCA_009778955.1 Desulfobulbus sp. | reverse complement strand
TTTACAGAAGGAGGCCAAGATGCCACGAGGACGAGTTGCCATGCGAAAAACACGAGAAATCCTGCGTCTGGTCTGGCTGTGCGGCCAGAGCCGGCGCAACACAGAACCTGCGGCGTCGGCAAGACCACCGTGGACGACACGATCAACCGGGCAACCGCCGCCGGGTTATCCTGGCCCCTGCCTTTTGATCTTGATGACGAAGCCCTGGAGCTGCGTCTCTATCCCCCTGTCGTTGCCTCTACGCGTCGCAAGCTGTCGTCCCCGGACTTGGCAGTCCATCCATGACGAACTTGCCAAGAACAAGCATCTGACCCTGAAGCTGCTCTGGCAGGAATACAAAGAGGGCAACCCTTCCGGCTACCAATAAGTCAGTCAAGGGCACGGTACAGGTCCTCGGCACGGCATTGCGAAAGGCCCAACACCCGACCCAGCGACGAGGTGGCCGTATCTTCATGCAAGGCCCGATGGGGCGGCCAGCTTGGAGGCAGGCTCAATAACCCATGCCGCCAGCATGGCCAGGAGCAAGGGCTGCAAGGTCACAGGCGCTGAAGCAAACCACTTCTGCGCTCCTATTGTCCGCGCCATGCCCAGCACGGCGGCCACATGGCCGTGCGGCAGACTGCGCTTGATGACGAATGTTTCTTCGGGACTACTGATGGCCGCTCCACCTTTGAGCAGCACCTTCAGGCCCTCGATGACAGAGGGACTCAAGGGTGAAAGGTTGGCCAGAGTGCGTTTACGGGTCTTGCCGTCCTCGCGCCAGGATTCGCGCAGCAGGATGGCCGGGGGCGAGTTGCGGTTAGGGACGGATTCGGTATGCATGGGGTTTGTATATACCAATCAAAGCGTACTCCAACATAAAAATACATTTTACATGGGTACGAATCTTGCCAAAAACCCCATTATTTACGCCAACACAAGGGGTTGGGTGATTCTGCGGTCCAAAGTTCGGGTTTAATGAAGCAGCCCCCTGCCAAAAAGTCCATAAATCATCATCCACATCAATTTTACTTTCATTCCTCTACTCCATTCCGCCTTTGGTTTGATTTTTTTTTGTGAAACAATGCATCCGTCTGTCCAGGCCGAACCGATACGAGACAGGACGCGGCCTGAAAAAAGCCAAAAAAAAAAGCAAGGCTTGCAGCCTTGCTTTTATCACCTGCCTTACGGCAATCAAGAACGATCAGTTTTTCCGTCTGGACATGCCGGCCAAGCCGAGCAAGCCGGCGCCGAAGAGCAACATGGTGGTAGGCTCGGGAACTGGACTCGGTTCATCACCAGCCGCCCTTAAATTTCCAACATACAAGTCCAAGAAGCTGAGATTACTGGCGCCGCTGCCGTTCGCAATGCTTACAAGAAAGTAATTGTCGGGATAACCGGCAGGGCCCGCAGCCAGCGTTACGTCACCGAAGCGATACTCCACATCACTGCCTTGTCCGCTTATAACCAACACAAAGTCAGCCAGCAAGTCCTCTGTATTGCCGCTCCAGGAGAGCAACCACGTACCGTAAGCCAGATCACCCTTTGGCGCGTCATAAGCGGTGATCGAAAAGGTATAGGTTATCCCGTCGATCGTTTGCGTAGCAGTAGTGCCGCCACCATTGTTTCGAACCTCGCCGATCTTCGCCATCCCTTGAATATCGGCAAAACTGTTCGCATTATTTGCCTGCGCATAACTGTCCGCATCATTCCCGCCCAACGTCACATCGCTCGTACTCAAAGCATGCGCCTGCGTGGCCATCAACAAAACTGCCAGTCCAACAATGAATTTCAGTTTCATGTTCCTCTCCTCAATAATAGAATTTGATTATTTTGTTTCCCTTAAACCTGTTTCCCACCCTGGTCAGCAGCAAGATGAGCTTGCCCCCCTTTCTCCTTGCCGATAGTTTCCGCTATAATTGAACAAAATAGTTATTTTGCTTCATTACCAGATGCCCTTATCTAACACTTTTCGTGCCAGTTTACAACAGGATAATTTTTACGGCAGGAGATTGGGTAAAATATCATTTCAGATCAAATAATTAACCTGGAGACCAGCCGCTGGTGATCGGCAAGAGCACTGTTTTCTTTGCCCATCCTTTGCCACGGCAACAGGCACATGTCCTCGTCTTTTTTTTCTACGGGATAAAAGCGGAAAAGCAATATTTCTTCCTGTTGTTTCAGCTAATTATTTCGGATGACCGATTCCTGTATTCCGGAAAATCGACAACAAAGAGAAGGACGGCGCCGTCTTCGCGGCACATACCGTTGACGCACCATTCCTCTTCAACCTCTTTCAGGACGCTGATCATTTGATGTTCGGAAAATCGGAATTTTTCTGTGGTCTCCTTGGGACAGGCGCACCAAAAATCTCCGGGTTATGGCGCACGACGAAGGAACGCCGCAAAGCGGCCCTCTATCGCCACTCTTGGCCAACGTGCTGCTGGACGAAGCAGACCGGGCGCCGCAACAGCGTGGACGCCGGTTCGTGCGCTACGCCGATGACTGCAACGTCTACGGTCGTAGTCAGAAGGCAGGAGAGCGGGTGCTGGGCTGGATGCGCAAGATCTATGAGCGGTTGCATCTGCGCGTGAACGAGAAGAAAACCGAAGTGGGTCCGGTGTTCGGACGGAAATTCCTTGGTTATTGCTTACGGCGATGGTCAGGAAACACCGTCAAGGCCGCCGCGAAGTCCGTAGCCAGGGTAGTGCTGCGCCGTCAGCGGGCGGTTGCCAGCTTGGCGCGCGGCCGCCATGGCCATCGCCAGATCACGCTGGCGCGAAGTTCAGGACTTGCATCGCTCCGGCCGCAGCCAGCACGTGTCCGTGCGGGCGCGAACGGCAGATCTCGAAGGCTTGACTCAAGGGCACGAAGGTCTCGCCCCGCAGCGAGCGGCGAATGAGATCAATGAGCGGCTCGGGCAGATGCGGCAGGCTGCCCAGGGTCTCGTTCTTGACCTTGCCGTCTTCACGGCAGCTGCGCCTGAGCAGATGGGCATGGCAGATCTTGCTCTTGCAGGTACGCTTGGTGGTGACGACGTGTGCGGTTCATTTTC
>WRFD01000284.1 GCA_009778955.1 Desulfobulbus sp. | reverse complement strand
AGGCAGCGATTTCAAGGATGGCCTCATCAACAGCATCGTCGGCGACTTCGCGGCGCTCACCGCCAACCAGATTGGCACGAACTGGGGCAACGGCCAGAATCCCGCCCTGCAAACCCTCGCCCACGGCGCCCTTGGCGCCGCCGCCGCCAAGCTCACCGGAAAGGATGCCGCGGCAGGAGCCTTGGGCGGACTCTCGGAAGGTCTATTTGACAACCTCGTGGGCGACAACTTCCAGAACGGCAGCGTCTGGTACGCCGCCAGCAGCATGCTGATCGGCGGCGCAATCGCCGAAGCCTTCGGGCGCGATGGCATCACCGCCGCTCAAGCGGCGCAGAACGCGGCGCTGAATAATCGGCAGTTGCATCCGAAGGAACGCAAGCTGATCCAAGATCTGGCCTTGGAAAAGGCGCAGCAGGCATGTGGGAACGATGCCCAGTGCGTCCGCGATCAAACGCTGTACTGGACGGATGCCTTGGAGCGTGTAGCCGAGAGTTGGGTCGACGACAAGGAATTCGCGACCAATAGCCAATACTTGGCAAAACTGGAACAGATCAACGCCAATTCAGGCACAGAGGGGCATGTGACGGGTGCGGTGGATCGTTATTTCGCCAATCTCCAGACTGCCGCCGAGATGCTGGCGCCCTATCAGGGAAAAGCGATTAGCGGCACGAACCAGACCTACTTCTCAGCCACTCCGGAGCAGCGGGCGGATTACACGCTGAACTACATCCTGGGCTTCCCCCCGGCCCCGTCCATCATTCCCGGTATGGCGAACCGGGATCAGGATCGCCTGGAAAGCATGGCGGTCATGAACGGGAGCGCCCAGCCGGTCTATCTCTTGGAGGAACTCGTCCTCGGCGGCATGCTGACTAATCGCGTGCTGTCCCTTCTCGGGCGGACCATAGGGTCGATCGAGGTCGCAACGGCCGCAAAGGGGGGAATGGGTCTTTCCGCAGAGGCACAATCCCTCTTACAAGCAGCGGAGTCGCCGTTTAAAGGGCAGACACTCACTAATGCTGGCAGGGCAACCACAAAACACCCGGAATATTTTGGATTTGGCAGCACCGAAGAACTTCGGGCAGTGTACCGGACAGATGCGCAGCTAAATACGCTGGCTAATACGAATGTGCAAGAGATTTTGAGTAATGGAGTTCGTACTACGGGAACAGGGGGACGGTATCCAAATGGTTGGGTTACTTATACTTTGCCAGATGGTCGGGCTGCAAGTTGGACCGCCTCCGGGGAGTTCATCGGTTTCCGAGGGCTGCAAAAATGAGTTCAGCGAAGTTGGTTTTTGAGAAGGTGGGTGATATTAATGCCACCTACCCATATTTGTGTGTCTATGACGAACATGACCGTCTTAATCCATTTATGGAAATTGGCGTCACAGATGACAAGCAATTGCAGTACACGATATACGCATGCACGAGAAATGTTGTATTGAATGTCGAAGATTGGGGTCTTATTCAAGATAAGGCTTTGGAATTTTTGCCAAAGGCATTGGCCGATGAATAGTCGGAGTGATAAGGTCGTAGATTGGAGTAAGCGCAGCGAACGCCAACGCTTGGCGTTGATCGGAAATATTCTTTAGCTGCTAAAGTGTAGAAGTTCAGACTTGATCTGACAGTTCCCGTTTTGACGGTGCCTAGTTGTCAGATCAATTCAGGTTCTGAACTTTCTCGGCCCACACCTTGTCCCGTCCAACTGTCCAAATGACCTCTGCCGCTTCCCGAGCAGTGATTTTTTTGCCGCTCGCAGACAGTTTTTACCCTTTTTATTCCGCCGTTCGTCGGTTCTTTACTCTCGGCCTCCGTCAGACCTCCCGAGAATGCTCTTTTCCCTGTTGTCACCCACGCCAATCCGCCCTATCTCCGGACAGGGTCAAATCGATGATTGAAATTGGTGTTCGCCCTACCTGCGCAGATAGACCCCAGTCAGCAAGCCATCCCACGCCGCAAACCACTCCGCCCTTTTCGGTTCGCTTCGGTATGGATCGATTCCCTCCCAAGCCTCCAAGGGCGTTCTGCCTTTCAGGTTTTCATGCGGCCTGACCTCGTTGTACCAAAATGCAAAACGCGCCAGCGCATTGGTCAACTGGCCTTTGTCCGCTATGCGCCACTGATTCAGTTTGTTCTTCAGCGTTCCGAACACTCTTTCGATCCTGCCGTTCTGCCACGGACAACCCAGTTCCGTCCGCTGATGGCGGATGCCGGCCAAACGCATCCCCAGTTGAAATACCCTCCCGGTAAGAACTCGCTCATTGTCACTACGCAAGACTCTCGGCTTGCCATATTTGCCGATGGCGAGAAAAACATGACCGAGCAAGGTCCACGCACATTTGTTCACTGAAACATTCAGGCTCAGCAAGCGCCGCGTGCCATGATCGACCATGCCGAGAATGGAATGAATGCGCCCGCCCGCATCCTGCTTGCCCGTCAGATCAATGGCCCAGAGTTCATTGCGGGATGGATCGAACGGTTTTCTTCGTTTCATCCGTTTCCGTTCCTCGGCAATGGCATGACGTTCCCGGCGCAGCACATCGACGACATAGGATTTGCTCACCGTCATCCGCCGCCTTGCCGCGAAACAACGGTTGAAGGTATCGGCCACCTTTCGGCAACCCGCCTCCGGCATTCGGGCTTTCAGGCGAACGAGTTCACGTACCACCCAGTCCGGCTTGCGGCGTCCGCGACAAAAGACAGGCGCGACAAAACCCCGCTGCCGACCACAAAGCTTTGCCCGGGGCCGCAGGTCAGCCAATAAGCACCCCAGCCAAACTCGCCATCCGAACCATAAAAATAGTCCCAAAGCTGTCATCGCCTTTTCCGCTTTCCTGCTTTTCATAAAATCCCCGCGTGACCACAGGATGATTGCGCTGCTCCTCTTCCTCCTCCACCCTGCCGTCATCTTACCGCTCCAGGCCAAGGGGAAAGCTAAGGAACCTCTGCACAACCCGCCACCACACAGCCCGATCTGATAAAATAACGCCATTGTCATTATTGCGATACGCGACATGAAGAAAGCAATGAAGCAACTGAGTCTGGCGGAGACTGGGT
>WRFD01000283.1 GCA_009778955.1 Desulfobulbus sp. | reverse complement strand
TCCTGAGAGGGTTGAAAGCCACCGGGCAGGTGCAAAAGAAGGCCGATGGCGGGGGGCTCTATATCCATGTTTCCCCATCCGGCGGCCGGCTCTGGCGGATGGCGTACAATTTTGGCGGCAAACAGAAGACTCTGAGCTTCGGCGCATACCCTGCCGTGAGCCTCAAAGGCGCCCGGCAAAAGCGGGATGAGGCCAAAGAACAGCTTGCCAAAGACATCGACCCCGGTGCACACAAACAGGCCGTCAAGGCCGCTATCAGAGCGGAGTCAACAAACACCTTTGAGATCGTGGCCCGTGAATGGCACAGCAAATTCAAAGATTCCTGGGCACCTCGCCACGCCGGCAAGATACTGTCCCGGCATGAAAAGGATATATTCCCTCACATTGGCGGCCAGCCTATCGGTTCCGTCACCGCAGCGGAGCTCTTGGTAGCCTTGCGGCGGATCGAGGATAGAGGGGCTATCGAGACTGCCCATCGCGCTTTGCAGAACTGCGGCCAGGTGTTCCGCTACGCCGTCGCCACGGGGCGGGCGGAACGCAACCCTGCCGCCGACCTGCGGGGCGCGCTCCCACCGATCAAATCGACCAACTTCGCCAGCATCACCGACCCCAAGGCCATCGGCGCATTGCTGCGGGATATAGACGCCTATCCCGGCAACCTGATAATCAGGGCTGCCCTGCGCATAGCGCCGTATGTTTTTGTACGCCCTGGTGAACTTCGCAAAGCTGAATGGACAGAGTTCAACCTTGGGGCCGCTGAATGGCGCATCCCTGCCGCCAGGATGAAGATGAAAGAGGCGCACATTGTTCCGCTTGCCCGGCAAGTGTTGACCATCCTGGAGGACTTGCAGCAATACACCGGCCATGGCCGCTATCTGTTCCCCTCCATGCGGGCGAACAGCGCGCCCATAAGCGACGTGACCCTTTTGGCGGCCTTGCGGCGGATGGGCTGCGACAAAGACACCATGACCGTCCACGGCTTCCGATCCATGGCATCCACCCTGCTCAACAAGCAGGGATACAACCGGGACTGGATTGAGCGCCAGCTTGCCCACAGCGAACGAAACAGCGTCGCAGCATCGTACAACTTTGCCGAGTACCTGCCGGAACGCCGGGCAATGATGCAGGCCTGGGCGGATTGCCTGGAGCAGCTCGCAACGGGAACTCCGCCTCTCACAGGGCAAAAGACGACCTAATAGAAATACTTCAACAAGACGCCCCAGCACCCCCTGGAGCTGAAATAAAAATAGTCCGGAACGGGCATGAACGCCTGCATTGACAGATCTCGACTGCAAACAGGGCCGGGGCCTGGATCGCGCTGCGGTGATGCCGCTGGCCTTAAACCTTTGGGTCAAACAGCATCACAATATCTTGGTGGCCGGACCAACTGGGGCCGGTAAAAGCTGCCTTGCCGGCGCCCTGGCGCAAAAAGCCTGCCGTGATGGCCATTCAACCCTCTGCCAACGACCGCCCCGAATGCTGCACAAGATCGCCCTTGCCAGGCTTGATGGCCGCTATGCCAAGGTCTTCGCTCCACTCGGCAAATGCGAGGTGTTGATCCTGGATGATCTGCTGATCAACCCCATGTCCAAGGAAGAACAGCGGGAGATCCTGAAGATCGTTGAAGAGCTGCATGAAAGAAAGCCGGCCATCGTCACCATTCAGCTGCCGCTGAAGGCATGGCATGCCGCCATGCAAAATCCCACCCTGGCCGGCGCCATCCTGGACCGGCTGGTCCACAACGCCCATAAACTTGAACTGAAAGGAGAATCGATGCGGCGAAAACGATCAATGCTTGATCAAATAACAGAATCAGGTACAGATGAGTAATAACAACTCCCCGTGACTCGCTCTCACGACCTGGCCGTTTTCACCGGAATGGTGGCCTTTTTCGTCGGAATCCGCAGCCCGTCGCGCAAAGGTTGCCGGGGTGCCTATAATCACCTTGGCGACGTGACAGCGATTTGGAACGATGTGAATCCGTGGTTACACGTTAAGAAAGGAGGCTTGCGGACAGCCCTTGTTGCGTCACTACTTCGACAGCCTGCTTATCGAACGACACAAAGGTTTCACCACCTAACCACTTTCCCTCATAGGCCATGACGCCATCTGCAAAATCTCCACCTGCCTCAAGGATGGCAAGCCCGGCCTCAACCGCTGGCCGGTTCATTACAACCTTGTCAGCCGCCAACAGATCGCGGAGTGTTACGGCCACATCCTCTTTTGAAAGCTTTGCGCCGCGGCGTAGTATCCAAACCAGCTCGCAGAGGCAGGGCAGAGAAACGGCGATGAGCGAAGCCTCTTTTAACAGCTTGCTGGCCGTCCTACCCTGCTTTGCATCGTCCTGCAAAACAGCCCGGGCCAGTACGTTTGTATCGACGGAGATTTTCACTCTTCTCCTGCCCAGCCAGAGGCAGCAATTTCGTTCATTTCCTCAATAGTCAACGGTTTTTGCACCTTGTACGCGTGCCGTCCTATGAAGCTGTCAATCGTGCCAGCAGGCCGTGCCGCTTTTATCCTGAGTTCTCCGCCTGGCAACTTGTCGAAGTCAATCCTCTCACCTGGTTTGATACCGAGGTGTTGCAGCAAATCTCGTTTGAGAGTGACTTGCCCTTTCATCGTTACCGCTAGTGAAGTCATAGTTTCAATCAATGCTTATAAGAGTCTATGTTAAATACGCTTACACGGTAATTGAAATATCAATTACCGTCAAGGTGCTTTTTTCTTTCTGTCTAGCCCGATCTTTCCCATGTTTTCCAGCGGCCGCAAGTGGCGATGCGGCAGTATCGGCCATACCCACAGTTTTTGTCGGCGGGGGGATTAGGGCCGCGCAGGATCTCATGCGGCACCAGCGAGCGGCCACGACCGACATATATACGTTCGGGCTGCTGGGTTATATGCGGATGCGGGAGCGATCCCCGCCACATTGGGTCAAAGCCGGATCGGCCAGGCGGCCACCAGCTTATTGGAAAAAGAAATGCCCCAGGAGGTGGAAGCTCCCGAGGCATTTTGTACACCGGACCATGTACACAACCTGGTCCAATAACTTCACAGCGTGACAACCAGCTGATTTATCTGGC
>WRFD01000282.1 GCA_009778955.1 Desulfobulbus sp. | reverse complement strand
GTCAGCTTTTTGAAGACCGACGGCTCCTGCGCCAGATAGGTGATGCCGCGCGAGGCCCGTTTGTGGATGGGTAGGGCGGTGATGTCTTCCTGGTCCAGGAGGATGGCGCCGCTGGTCGGGCGGATGAAACCGACGATCGAATAAAAGGTGGTGGTCTTACCGGCGCCGTTCGGCCCCAACAGGCCGACCACCGAGGAATTGTATACCTGCACGTTGACCTGGTCGACCACCCGCCGTTCACGGTACTCCTTGACGAGTCCCCGGGTTTCGAGGACAGAGGCATGGCTCATGGCTTTTTCTTGGATTCCGGGTGGATAATCGCCCGGACCCGGTTGTTGCCGCCGGTGTCTGGCTCGACCACCGACCGTTTCTCGTCAAGATAATAAACAATGCTCTTGCCGGACACCATGTTTTGGCCTTGCCAGGCCCTGGCATTGCCGCTGAGGACAGCCTTGCGCTCCGAGGCGAAATAATCCATCCGTTCGCCTGCGCCCAGCCAATCTCCCTGGGTGATTTTGACATTGCCGGTACAGATCAGTTTCTCCACCTGGTTGATGGGCTTGCCGCTTTGCTGTCCTTGCGGCGTCTCGTCTTTTTTTTCGGAATAGAACACGGTCATCTCGTCTGACTTGATGGTGAGGTTGCCCTGGCGGGCGTCAACCTTGCCGATGAAAATCACCGAATTTTTGTGTTCTTGGGAAACCATGCGGTCGGCTTCGACGCTGATCGGCTGGTCCGGCTCCTCGGGGGCGGCCTGACCAATGACGTTGCCCGGCAGCAGGAGCAAAGCAGTCAGGAGCAGGATGGTGCGGACTGCGGCATGAAAATGGCCCATACTGGCCTCATGGTCAAGATGAAAAAAGGTGACAATGGTTTTTTCGGGTTTGTTTTTTGCAAGAATTACACATAATACTGGGTTCTCCGGTGAATGTAAAGGGTCGGAGTGGAGACAAGGCCCTTTTCTTTGGCAAGGAAATAGAATGGTTTACACCGGGTGGAAGCAGCGGTACAATAGGCGCCCGCATTTCAGCCGGACAGCAATAGACGAATTTTAGAGCCGCAGGCAGACAGGGAAAACACATGATACGCGAGGAAATCGCCAAGGCCAAGGTGCTGGTGGAATCTCTCCCCTATATTCATGAATTCAGGGAGAAAACCGTGGTGATCAAATATGGTGGCCATGCCATGGTCGACGAAGCCCTGAAGCGCAACTTCGCCCTAGACGTCATTTTGATGAAATATATTGGCCTCAACCCGGTGATCGTGCACGGCGGCGGGCCGCAGATCAACCGTTTCCTGGAAAAGATGCAGGTCACGCCCAGTTATGTCCAGGGCATGCGGGTCACCGACGGCGAGACCATGGACGTGGTTGAGATGGTGTTGGTCGGCAAGGTCAACAAGGAGATCGTCGGCCTGATCAACCATTGCGGCGGCAAGGCGGTCGGTCTTTCCGGCCGGGACGGCGATTTGGTGCAGGCCCGCAAGCTGACCATTCAAGGCAAGCCTGCGGCCGAGGATCAGCCGCCGGAGCTGATCGACATCGGCCGGGTAGGCGAGGTGACCCGGGTCAATTCTGAGATCCTTGCCGCCCTCGACCGGCAGGACTTCATCCCGGTCATCGCCCCGGTCGGCGTCGGCGAGGACGGCCGGGCCTTCAACATCAACGCCGATCTGGTGGCCGGGGCAATCGCCGCCGAACTGCAAGCGGTCAAGCTGATGTTGCTCACCGATGTCGAGGGCGTGAAGAATCAGAACGGCGAGCTGATTTCCACCATTTATCGCGACCAGATCGACGATTTGCTCGCGGCCGGGGTGATCAAGGGCGGGATGATTCCCAAGGTCAACTGCTGCAAGGCGGCCCTGGACGGCGGCGTAGCCAAGGCGCACATCATCGACGGCCGCCAGGAACATGCTGTTTTATTGGAAATTTTTACCCGGAAAGGAATCGGGACGGAGCTGGTGGCATGACAAACGCAGAATGGGCGGCAAGGGGCAATAAGATGTTCATCGGAACCTACAGCCGGTTTCCGGCGGCCATGGTCAAAGGCAGCGGCTGCCGTCTCTGGGATGCGGACGGCAAGGAATATCTCGATTTTCTGGCCGGTATCGCGGTCTGTTCGCTGGGTCACTGCCACCCGGCGGTCACCGGGGCCATTTGCCGCCAGGCCGGCCAATTGGTCCACGTCTCGAATCTTTTCCACACCCAGCCGCAGATTCAGTTGGCCGAATTGCTCGTACAAAACAGCTTTGCCGACCGGGTGTTCATGTGCAACTCCGGGGCCGAGGCCAACGAGGCGGCGATCAAGCTGGCCCGGATTCACAGCGGCGAGGGGCGGTACGAGATCATCTCGCTGGCCGGCTCGTTCCATGGCCGGACGCTTGCCACCGTGGCCGCCACCGGCCAGCCCCGGTTCCATCAGGGGTTCGAGCCCCTGCCCCAGGGGTTCGTCCACGCCGAGTTCGGCGATCCGGGCACCATTGAGGCCCTGGTCTCCTCCAGAACCTGCGCCATCCTCTGCGAGCCCCTGCAGGGCGAAAGCGGGGTCCGGCCCCTGGAGCCCGAGTATATCCGGGCGATTCGCGACATCTGCGACCGGCACGGTCTTCTGCTGATCTTCGACGAGGTCCAGACCGGCCTCGGCCGGACCGGCACCCTGTTCGCCCACGAACAGTTGGGCGTGAGGCCGGACATCATGACCCTGGCCAAGGCCCTGGGCAACGGCCTGCCCATCGGCGCCATGCTGACCACCGAGAACATTGCCGCCTCGTTGACCGTGGGCACCCATGCCTCCACCTTCGGCGGCAATCCCGTGGCCGCCGCCGCCGCGGTCGAGGTGCTCACCCTCATGCTGGCGGACGGGTTCATGGAGTCGATCCGCGAAAAAAGCGCCTATTTCATCGATAAGCTGCAGGCGGTGGCGGCCCGCTATCCCCAATGGGCCTCCGGGGTGCGCGGCCGGGGCCTGCTGCTCGGCCTGGTGTTGACCGACCAAGGGATCGAGCGCGGCCCGAATATGGTCCAGCGGATGTTCGAGGAAGGGGCGCTGATCAACTTTGCCGGCAACAGGGTTCTGCGGTTCGTGCCGCCCTT
>WRFD01000281.1 GCA_009778955.1 Desulfobulbus sp. | reverse complement strand
GTAATGGGCGCGCTCAGCGTCTTCCAAGGCGACCAGGGTTTCAACGGCATCGTTGCCCGCATCCAAACGCACCAGAATCGGCTGACTGGTCAACTCCCTGGCGCCGGCAATCGCCCGCTTGAGGAAGTCGACAGTCCCATTCCGGCAATGCCGGCATCCTGGCCGGAGCTCCACCTCCATACACCAGCCCTCCTTGCCGAGATAGGCGGCAATGGGAGCATAGCCGTCATAGTTTTTATAGGTGCGGCCTGCCCCTTCCTTCTTGGTGTTGGAATTATCCTGGGGGAAGACGTCCACATCCAGCGGGACAAAACCACCTTGGCAACCGGTAACGGCAGCCTTCAACCGCTTGAGCATGGACCGGGAACTCCGGTTGATCGCCGGGATAAGGCCGGAGGCCTCATCAAGCCGTTGACGCAGCCGCTCCTCCGAGGGCATCCGGTTGATGCCCAAGGCCTGCTTGAAGTAGTCGTCCTCCCGCATGGCGGCAATGGCCTGATGATCGCTTTTGCCCAAACACGGCAGACCGAGATAGCTGCGGAGGATATCAATATCGGCTATATGATCGCTTCCCTTGGCTGCCCTGCCGACAAGCCGGCCCAGATCGCCGTACCGGTTGATGCAGGCGCCGGCCAGGGCCAGCCCGGAGCGGCTGGCGTAGAATTCATCCTTGCTCTGTTCGAGGGTCAGTCGTTTCATGTTTCACCTGTCGAGCGAGTTTTGAGGACAGGCGGATGTTGTAGGAATATTTTGATAAAAAAATCAATATGTTGATTGAAAAAATAACCATTTTTTACTGATGATTTCTCACTGATTAATGTATAATAAAAATGCTGAGCTTTGTATAGAGCCCCTTATTTTTGTCGGTGGCATGGTGCCCCGCAGGCAAAAAACGCCCGATTCGATACACCAGGACCCGGCATGGAAAACAAGCAGCAGGAACCGTACGAGTATATGTCGTTGCCGTTGGTCGGCATTCGGGTGCTGGAGTTGGGGCACAATATCATGGGGCCTGCCTGCGGTCTGATCCTGGCCGATCTTGGGGCCGAGGTCTACAAGGTCGAGCGACCGGGCCAGGGCGATGATACCCGCCATCTGCAAGGGTTCGGCGCCGGTTTCTTCACCTGTTTCAACCGCAACAAAAAGAGCCTGGCCATCGATCTCAAGGATGAGCGGGGCCGGGCGCTGTTTCTCCGGCTGGTGAAACATGTCGATGTGCTGATCGAGAATTTCGCCCCCGGCACCGTCGACCGGCTCGGCATTGGCGCCGATGTCTGCCGCCGGTGCAACCCCAGCCTGATTTTCTGTGCGCTGAAGGGATTCATGCCCGGCCCCTATGCCCATCGGCCGGCCCTGGACGAAGTGGTGCAGATGATGGCCGGCCTGGCCCATATGACCGGACCGAGCGGCAAACCGATGCGGGCCGGCGCCTCGGTCACCGATATCCTCAGCGGCGGCTTTGGCGTCATCGGCATCCTCGCCGCCTTGCTCCAGCGGCGGCAGACCGGTCTAGGGCAGGTGGTGCAGTCCTCACTGTTCGAATCGGCGGCCTTCCTCATGGGACAGCATATGGCTGGAGCCGCCATGTCCGGGCAGGCGCCGCCCCCGATGCCGGAGCGCGAGCGCACCTGGTCCGTGTACGAGCTGTTTGCCACCGGCGACGGCCAGCAGGTCTTCATCGGCATCACCTCCGACCGGCATTGGCAGCGATTCTGCGCCGCCTTCGACTGCGGCGATTGGGCCGGGGATGCGCGGCTGGCCACCAATCAGGGGCGGATCGAGGCCAGGCCCTGGCTGTATCCCTTGCTGCAACAACGGCTGCTTCAACTGACCAGGGCCGAGCTGATGGCACTGGCCGAGCAGGCGGGCATTCCCTTTGCCCCGGTGAACCGGCCGGTCGATCTGTGGGACGACCCGCATCTGCGCGCCTCCGGTGGATTGGCCGAAACCGCAATCCCGGGCGGCGGCAAGGTCGGGCTGCCCAAGCTGCCGCTGCGGCTTGGCGGCCAGACCTTTGATCTGCGTTTGCAGCCGCCGGCGGTGGGCGAAGGAGCGACTGACATCCTGCATCTGGCCGGGCTGACGGCAGACGAACTCCAGCGGTTGGTCGAGGCGGGCGTCGTGTCAATCGGTCCGGTTCGGCAATTGTGAGCACGGCAGGGGCTGCTGCCTGCCTCGGGCTGAAGAAGGAATCGACGCCGCTGTCCGGTCGTTGGCTGGTGTTGGCGGCTCTCGTTTTTTTGGCGGCGACATCCGCGTCCGCCGCGCCCCTGACCTGCCGTGAGATGCGATCCCGTATGGATCAACTCAAGTTGACCATCAGGAAGGCCCAGGACAAGGAGACCGTGGCGCGGGCCAGGGCCGAGCTGGATCGTCTGGCTACGCAGGTGGACCGGGTTTGCGCGGTTCAGGGCGCTGACCAGGCCAAGGGAGCTGTCCCGAAAGCGGGCGTTCTGTCGCCGGCGGCAGCGGAACTGGCGCCAACACCGGAAGAGGAAGGCCAGCGCCGCCGGGATTTGATCAACCGTCAAGGCAAGGCGATCCCCGGCCTGGCCGGCAAGGGGCGGGCGAGCCAGGCGATGCGCGCCATTCCCCTGGCAGGATCGATCACGATCAAGGGCAGCACGGCCTCGACCCTGTACGGCAAGGTCAGGCAGGAACTCAGCTACACCATCCGGGAAACCTTTGTCGGCAACCTGATCGTCAGCAGTTCCGGCGGCCGCGAGGACTACGCCATCCAGACCCTGTCCACCGAAATCGACGTGGAACAATTCAGCGGGCGAAGCTGCGCCAAATTCACCGGTTCCCCGCCGGCCTGCGCCCAATGGCAGCCGATCGACCTGTGGCAGATCGCCGACGGCGAGGAGTATCCCGGCAGGGCCGACGGGGTGGTCAGCGCGACCAGCGACAGCCGGGGCATGGCCCTAAGGGTCGACGGGCCGGTGATCGATTTCGGTTCATCCAAGGGGTCGGCGAACATCCGGTCGGGATGCGGCGGCACGCTCCGGGAAATGGTCAGCCGCGAAGAAGTCAGGCAATGGCTGCGCCGCTCTACCGTGCGGATCAAGCGGGAGGCGGGCAAAACCGTGCC
>WRFD01000280.1 GCA_009778955.1 Desulfobulbus sp. | reverse complement strand
TCCTTTGGTCGTCAAGACCCCCAGCCACGTTTCGTGGTCCTGATTGCATCCTGGTTGAGTTGACAATGGCAGAACCACTCGCCCCTGCCCACCCAACAAAAAAACCGGCGGTCAGAGGCGAACAGGCAACGAGCGTCAATAGAGTATCTTGTCGAGGGCGGACGGGGGGGGGGGCATCACCGGATGGATGGGGTCCTCATCGGTGTTGTCTTTGAATTTGAGCCCGAACAGGCGCAGGCTGTTCTCGTCTAAATAAATCTTGTCTTCGTAGGCGCCGATGATCGCCTGGTTGTGCGGCGAAACCAGGCGGACGGAAAGATACAGCACCCGATTGGCCAGGGTATAGGTGCCGACCACCACTGCCTGGGCACGTTGTGTGCCGGCCATCTCCTGAAGGTTCCTGGTCAACATGAACTCACCCTCGTCCTTTTTCACCACCAGGTCGCGGCGGAGTTTGATCTCCTTGACCGAATAAGCCCGCTTGGCAAAACCGGCGGCAATGCTGTTTTGGAAGGTGCGGCCGAAACTCGAGGTATCGTTGAGGTTGTCGTTGTTGACCAGGGTGGTGACCAGGATCGGCTGTTCGGGCTGGTTGGGCATGAGGGGCGGAACCGGCTGGCTGGCGAGGTTTGCCGCCACCTCGTCTCCCAGAGCGGCAAGATCGACGTCGCCGCCGAGCAGGGGTTCCAGCCGGGTGCCGTTGAGCTGGCTGCATCCTCCCAATATGCAAAACACCGTCAGCAGTAAAGCGGGCAACACGACAAGTCGGCGGATGCGGATCATAGCGGGGTCTACCTGATGGGCCGAGAAGAAGAGGAGGCGCTGGCGCCGGTCAATTGGATTTCCTTGGCCGGGGTGGACGGTCGGAAGTGCCAGAGATTGGAGGTATTGAGATAATAGATGTCGGAAGAGCGCATCAAGTAGCGCTTTTTGTCGAGAATCGAGGTGGTGATGATCACCTCGTAATGGCCGCCCGACCCTTGATTGTTACGATAGATTTCAGCGGCGGTGGCGGCGAGGATCAACTCTGCCGGGGCATCCTGGAGCACTACGATGCCGGCGGCCAGGACGATCAGCCCCCCTGGCTTGGGCCAATTCCAGGTGCCGAATCCCGACGAGTGATACACCGTCTGCACCTTGTATTCGAGGATCAGATTGGCGTGTTCCGGGGAGGCCGCTGTGGGAATGCCGAAGCTGACCAGTTGGGTGGTCAGCAGGTCGTTGAACCCTTCGTCAAAGGCGAAGGTGCCCTCTCCGCCACATTTACCCGGAGCGCCGCAGGCATGGCGCACATATATCGACGAGTCGAGATGCTGCTGCTGGATCAGCTCCTTGCTGACCCGGTCGGCAACATGATTGGCCAGCACGTTCCACTGTTCCGTCGAGTCGATCTCCTCCTGGCTGGCAAAAAACGCTCCCGGCCCGCGCATGCACCCTCCCGCCGCACAGCCCACGACCATCAGGAGCAGGCCTACCATCCATCCGCTTCGCATCGTTTCCCCCAAAAAAGAACCGCTTACACTTCGCTACTTTTCTCTTCGGATGCATCCCGCCAAAACAATAGAAAAATGAGCAAGGTGGCGCGCACGGAGACACTCGCTCGAACCCACCGTCTGCCGGGCAGATCAGCGCCGGTTGACATTGCAGGACTGGACACTTTCCACGGCCACGGTCAAGATCCTAAAAAAAGCCTCGGTCGCCGGATCGTCCGGGCTTTGCTGCCGTTGCTGTTCGTAACGGGTGAACAGGTGGGCCAACACCTGAATGGTCTTATCGTCTTCAAGCTAACCCAGCGCGTCCCAGAGATCTCCGGATTGCATCTCACTATTTTTCCTCGTTTTTTTCGGCATCCTGCCCAGAGGCGGCCCCGGGTTCCTCGTCCAGGACAGAGCCAATCCCGCAGCAGGCAGGGCACTCCTCGCGAGTGATAAAAAAACGGCTCTCGCCCTGAAAATAGCCGATCTCGCCGATGCCGCCGCAGGTATTGCAGATCTTTTTAGCTTTTTCGTTCATGGCCGCGCGCTCAGAGCAGCCCAGCCGCCTGTTTGGCAGCCTGGAGGGTGTTCTGCATCAGCATGGTGATGGTCATTGGCCCGACCCCGCCGGGTACCGGCGTAATGGCGCTTGCTTTGCCCACCACATCGTCGAAATCGACATCGCCGGCCAACACCGCCTTGCCGGTTGCGCTTTGGCCCACCCGGTTGACCCCGACATCGATGACGACCGCACCCTGTTTGATCTGGTCTGCCTTGATCATCCTGGCGCTCCCGGCGGCCACGATCAGGATATCGGCCCGGCGGGTATGCGCGGCCATGTCGCGGGTACGGGTGTGACAGACGGTCACTGTGGCGTTGCCGCCCGCCCGTTTCTGCAGCATCAGATTGGCGACAGGTTTGCCCACGATGTTGGATCGCCCGACCACCACCACCTCGGCGCCCGAGGTGGTGATCCCGGCGCGCTGGAGCAGTTCGAGAATGCCGTTCGGGGTACAGGGCAGAAAACAGCGTTGGCCGAGCATCATCTTGCCGACGTTGACCGGATGAAACCCGTCGACATCCTTGGCCGGATCAATGGCAAACAACACCTCGGTCTCGTCGATATGTCCGGGCAGGGGCAACTGCACCAGGATGCCATGGATGGCCGGATTACGGTTGCACTGCCCGACAATCCGCAGCAGTTCCTCTTCGCTGGTCGTGGCCGGCAGGGTCATCTGTTCGGAATGGATGCCAAGGGCATGGGCGGTTTTGTTCTTGGCGGCCACATAGGATTGCGAGGCTGGATCTTCACCCACCAGAATGGTGGCCAGACCTGGGAGTAACCCATGGTGTGCTTTGATCGCGGCCAGTTCGGTTGCGATTTCCTGGCGGATCGCCTGAGCAATGACAGCGCCGTTGATAATGGTTGCTGGCATGGAGTTGCCTGTACAAAAACAAAAAAGGAACGGGAAAACACTGAACGACCAAAATATATATTTTAGCATGTCCCGGCTATTTTTTTCAAGCTGAGACTGCACCCGGCTAATAACCGCCGCGACTTACCCGCTTGCAGGATGAGTGACCGTGCCGCGCGACAGAAGGATAAAGATTGCTATCGTC
>WRFD01000279.1 GCA_009778955.1 Desulfobulbus sp. | reverse complement strand
GACCCGGACGGAGTGGATTTCGTCATTCCCGGCAACGACGACGCGATTCGCGCCATCAAGCTGGTTACCTCGATGATGGCTGAGGCTGTCCTGGAAGGAAAATCACGGCGCGGCGAAGAGGCTGAAGCTAATGTCGATGAACTGGAAACAGCCATGGCCACCAGTGTCGATGAGGAATTGGCGGCAAAAATGGACGAGGACGAGTGAGCCGCCGCTGAAAATATTCAAGAGTGCAAATAAATGAAAACCGGCAGGGAAGTTTTCTTGCCGGTTCTTTTCCGCATTGCTGAGTCCATGCCGGAATCTTGCAGAAAATTAGTTTTGGAATAGGGAGAGTGAACGTGACGATTACAAGTCAGATGGTGAAAGAGCTGCGTGATAAGACCAATGCGGGCATGATGGATTGCAAAAAGGCATTAACGGAAACAGCGGGTGATATGGAGAAAGCTGTCGATCTGTTGCGGCAGAAAGGGTTGGCGGTCGCCGCTAAGCGTGCCGGCCGCGAAACCAAGGAAGGTGTGGTTGAAAGCTACATCCACGCCGGCGGCAAATTGGGGGTGATGGTGGAAGTCGGCTGCGAGACCGATTTCGTAGCCAAAACAGATGATTTCAAGGCATTTGCCAAGAACGTCGCCATGCATATCGCTGCCACCAACCCGGTTGCAGTCACCCGGGAAGAAGTTCCAGCCGACATTCTGCAACGAGAAAAGGATATTTATGTCAACCAGGCGCTCGAGTCCGGCAAACCCCAGCAGATCGTCGATAAGATGGTCTCCGGCAAGATCGAGAAATATCTCGCCGAAGTGTGTCTGATGGAACAAAAATATGTGAAGAATCCCGACCTGAGTATTCAGGATCTGCTCAACGAACTGGTCGCCAAGATGGGAGAGAATATCTCAATCAAGAAATTTGCCCGGTTTCAGATAGGATAACAGCCGAATCTTCGGAGCCTTGTACCGGTACAGGGCGGGTGCGCTCCTGTACCGGATCGGACACGTCGCAGGGGGCGGCAAGATGAAATTTAAACGTGTGCTCTTGAAAATCAGCGGTGAAGCGCTGATGGGCGATAAGGCTTACGGGATCAGTCCCGAGGTGGTCAAGTTTCTTTCCCAGGAAATCCAGGCCCTGCACAATCTCAAAATCGAATTGGCGCTCGTGATCGGGGCTGGAAACATCTTCCGCGGAGTTGCCGGGGCGGCCAGCGGCATGGACCGGAGCACCGCGGACAGCATGGGCATGCTGGGCACGGTGATGAACTCTCTTGCAGTACAGGACGGACTGGAAAGCCTGGGCATACCGACCAAGGTGATGTCTGCCATCACCATGCTCAACGTGTGCGAGACCTATGAACGGCTGAAGGCGATCGTGCATCTGGAGCGGAAACGGGTCGTCATCTTTGCGGCGGGAACCGGCAATCCTTATTTCACCACCGACACCGCCGCTGTTTTGCGCGCCTTGGAAATCAAAGCCGATGTGATCATGAAGGCCACCAGGGTTGACGGGGTGTATGACCGAGATCCTGAGCAAGATCCCAATGCCGTCAGGTACCACACCCTGAGTTACTCCACTGTTCTGCGCGATGACCTCAAGATCATGGACGCTGCGGGTATTTCCCTAGGGCGTGACAACAACTTGCCCATCTTCGTCTTTGACATGACCAAGCCCGGCAACATCGTCAAGGCGGTCATGGGCGAAGATGTCGGCACGCTCATCTCCAATTAACTCATCTCGGCAGCTTTCCGCCTAGCCAAAAAAGGGGCTGGAGTCGCCAAGGCCTTCTTCTCCCTGGACAGCAAGCCGCTGTAGCGAGGATGCTATGACAAACACTCTCATCGATCAGTTGAAGGATAAAATGGCATCGAGCATCGAGGCTCTGAAACGGGAGCTGGTGAAGATCAGAACCGGACGGGCATCGCTGTCTCTGCTTGATGGCATCAAGGTGAATGCCTATGGTGCGCAGATGTCCATGGACCAGGTCGGCGCCCTGACCATTCCTGAAAACAACATGATTGCCATCAAGCCGTGGGATCCGCAGCTGTTGCCTGCCATCGAAAAGGCGATACTGGCCTCTGGCCTGGGTCTTACCCCGCAAAGCGACGGTCATGTCGTCCGGCTGACGATTCCCCCGCTCACCGGCGAACGCCGTAAGGAATTGGTGAAGCAGGTCAAAAAGATCGGAGAGGAATACAAGGTCGCAATTCGCAATGTCCGGCGCGATGCCAACGAGTCCTTGAAGAAGTTGAAGAAAGACAAGGCCATTTCCGAGGATGAGATGTTCCGGCTCCAGGAAGAGGCGCAGAAGATGACCGACGGCTACATCAGCCAAGTCGATGAGATCGCCGAAGGAAAAGAAAAAGAAGTCATGGCGGTTTGATACCCTGGCCCTCGATCGTGGATGCGCCAGACCAACATAACCCCGTCCCGCGCCATGTGGCCATCATCATGGACGGGAACGGCCGCTGGGCAGAGGACCGGCGCCGCCCCCGATTGTTCGGACACAAGGCGGGTGTCGCGTCAGTGCGGGAGGTCGTTGAGACGGCCCGCGAAATCGGGATCGAAGTCCTGACCCTCTATGCCTTTTCGACGGAGAACTGGAGCCGGCCCGCTCTCGAAGTCAGCGGCTTGATGACCCTGTTGAAAAGCTATTTGCAGTCGGAGTTGCGAACCATGGTGCGCAACGACATCCGGCTGCACTGCCTGGGCGAGCAGGATCGCCTGCCCGAAGACGTTCGCGCTGTGTTGCGGCAAGTCATTGCCGATACGAGTTCCTGCCGGGCAATGACCTTGAACCTGGCGCTCAGTTATGGCGGCAGAAGTGAACTGGTGGGCGCGATCCGGGAGCTGGCGCGAAAATGCCAGGAAGGAATCCTCGACCGGGCCACGCTTTCCGAAGCCAACATCAGCGACCATCTTTTTACCGCCGGCCAACCCGATCCGGATCTCCTCATCCGAACCGGCGGCGAGCACCGGCTGTCCAATTTCCTTTTGTGGCAGGTCTCCTACGCCGAACTCTATTTCACCGAAATCCGTTGGCCGGATTTCAGGAAACAGCAATTCCTGGACGCCATCCAAACCTTCCATCTCAGGCAGCGCCGCTTCGGTCAGATCGGGGCGCAGGTGACCGG
>WRFD01000278.1 GCA_009778955.1 Desulfobulbus sp. | reverse complement strand
CGTGCTTTTGTTCTTGCCACGGTTGATCGGCGTGGAGTATAGAAGCTCATGCCGTCCCTCCGGGTCGTCCCTCTGACCCGGGATCAGGGACAATCTATCCAGACTCCAGAGAGGCTGAGGGAAGAGGCTTGTCTGGCAGCAGAAGGAGAGGTGCCCCCATGGCACAAACAACGGAAAAGAAAAAGGAACTGATCGAAAAATTCAAAACCCATGAGACCGATACCGGCTCCTGCGAGGTGCAGATCGCCCTCCTGACCGATCGAATTCTCTATCTCACCGAGCATTTCAAGACCCACGCCAAGGACCATCACTCCCGCCGCGGATTGCTGCGGCTGGTCGGCCAGAGGCGCAATTTGCTCAAATATCTGCAAAAGAAGGATATCGGCAAGTACCGGACGCTCATTCAGCAGCTTGGCATCCGTAAGTAAACCGTTACCGGACGGCGGGCCACGGCGGCCCGCCGTCCTTTTTTCAGTCATGCGACCGCGCCGCGGCAGCGGAAACGCCATAAAGACACAAAGGACACAGCGAGAACGGACAAGAAGGGTGCGGGTGTCACTGCATCCTTTGTGCCTTTGTGGCGGCATTGAGCCGGGCCGGTTGCATTGTTTTCACCTACATTCCGGGAACACCGGACAGGAGAATCTATGATACACGCTGTAGCAACCGAAATCGGCGGGCGGACTATCGTCCTGGAAACCGGCAAGATGGCCAAACAAACCAGCGGCTCAGTGGTGGTCTCAAGCGGCGACACCAAGGTTCTGGTGACTGTCGTGGCCGAAAGCGAGCCGAAGAAGATGGGATTTCTACCTCTGACCATCGAATACCAGGAGCGGATGTACGCGGCCGGCCGCATTCCCGGCAGCTATTTCCGGCGGGAGATCGGCCGCCCCAGCGAAAAGGAGGTGCTGACCTGCCGGTTGATCGACCGGCCGTTGCGGCCGCTTTTCCCCGATGGTTATGACTGCGAGACCCAGCTGATCGCCACCGTTTTCTCGGCGGACCAGAACTTCGACCCCGACATCCTGGCCATGAACGGCGCCTCGGCCGCCCTGCTCATCTCCGACATCCCCTTTGACGGGCCGGTGGGCGTCGCCCGGGTCGGCTATGTCGACGGCCACTACGTGCTCAATCCCTCCAAAAAACAACTGGAAAACTCTCGAATCAACCTGGTGGTGGCCGGCACCCGGACTGCGGTGGTCATGGTCGAGGGCAGGGCCGAGGAATTGCCTGAAGAGGTGGTCCTGGAGGCGATCTTCTTTGCCCATGCCGGCATTCAGCCGCTGATCGACGCACAGTCGCAACTGCGGCAACAGGCAGGAAAAAGCAAGCGCAGTGTGGCGGCGCGGGTGATCGATACCGTACTGCGGGAGAAGGTTGAGGCCCTGGCAGCGGCCGGTATGGAGGAAGTGGTCACCACGGCCGATAAAATCGCCCGCTCCGAACGCTACAGCCGGTTGAAAGAAGAAGTCCTGGCCCAGCTTGATCCCGAACAGTACGAATCGCCCGGGCAGGTGAGCGATCTGCTGAGCGACTACAAGAGGCGGGTGATGCGGGGTCGGATCATCGATAAGGGGCAGCGGCTCGACGGCCGTTCTTTTGAAGAGGTTCGGCCGATCAGTTGTGAGGTCGGCATCCTGCCCCGGGCCCACGGGTCGGCCCTGTTCACCCGGGGCGAAACGCAGGCCCTGGTGATCTGCACCCTGGGGAGCGAACGCGACGAGCAGCATTTGGAGGGGCTGGGCGGCGATGTGTACCGGCGATTCATGCTCCATTACAATTTTCCGCCCTTCTGTGTCGGCGAGGTTCGGCCGCTGCGCGGGCCGAGCCGCCGCGACATCGGCCATGGCACCCTGGCCCGCCGCGGCATCGAGGCGATTCTGCCCGCCAGCGACACCTTTCCCTACACCCTGCGGGTGGTTTCCGAGGTGCTGGAGTCGAACGGCTCGTCCTCCATGGCCACCGTGTGTGGCGGCAGCCTGGCGCTGATGGATGCCGGCGTGCCGGTCAGAGTTCCGGTTTCCGGGGTGGCCATGGGGTTGATCAAGGAAGGCGACCGGGTGGTGGTGCTCACCGACATCCTCGGAGATGAAGACCACCTCGGCGACATGGATTTTAAGGTGGTCGGGACCAGAGATGGCATCACTGGCCTGCAGATGGACATCAAGATCGAGGGCGTCGATCGGGAGATCATGTCCCAGGCCCTGTCCCAGGCCAAAAAAGGGCGCATTCACATCTTGGAGAAGATGAAGGAGGCGCTCAGCGCGCCCCGCGAGACGGTTTCCGAGCATGCGCCCAAATATGTGACCATCAAGATCCATCCGGACAAGATTCGCGATATCATCGGCCCCGGCGGCAAAATCATCCGCGAGATGACCATGGAGTACGATTCCAAGATCGATGTCGAGGATGACGGCACCATTAAGATTTTCAGTAACAGCAGCGAGATGGCCAATGCCTTGGTCAAGCGGATCCAGCAGATCACCGCAGTGCCCGAAGTTGGCCGGATCTACGAGGGCGAGGTTCGCACGATTAAGGAGTTCGGCGCCTTTGTCCAGATCCTGCCCGGAACCGATGGCATGGTGCACATCTCCGAGTTGGCTCACGAGCGAGTGAAAAACGTCACCGACGTGGTCAAGGAGGGAGATGTGATCAAGGTCAAGGTCATCGACATCGACAACCGGGGACGGATCCGGTTGAGCCGCAAGGCGGCCCTGGCCGACGGCGAGGCGTAAAATTGGCCGCGCGGCGCAGCGATGCCCGAAAAGCCGGTCGCCGCAGATGCGGTGACCGGCTTTTTTTATCGCAGTGGCCCGAAAAAAGAGATAAAGGGCAAGAGTCAATCACCCCTCACTGAAGTCAGAGACTTGGAGGGAAACCTATAGGTCTTGGTTTGACCAGGGAAAGCGGTATCCAGTCCGCTCCGTTGTAAGCGCATCTTCTGGGCAAAGCTAAGCCGATTTCGTTGTAGTTACGATCAAAATTCGAATTATCTCAATTCAATCGTATGGCTACTGCAGCGTCACCCCGAGCAGGCGCAGGATGGCGCGCTGTTCGTCGGACGGGGTCGTGATGACGCTTGATTGCGCCCCGCAAAAATCCACAGTTTCTTTTCGGATGCTTTTCAAGCGCTCCATGATGTGAT
>WRFD01000277.1 GCA_009778955.1 Desulfobulbus sp. | reverse complement strand
GTCCCGGTCGGCGGCAGGCAGCATCGAGCAACCGGGTAAAAACGTCCGGGCCAAGGCTGGCCTGAACAAAGCCATCCTCGATCAGGGCTGGTCCGAGTTCCGCCGTCAACTGGACTACAAGCTGGCGTGGCAAGGCGGGCGGCTCATCGCCGTTCCGCCTCAATATACCAGCCAGATCTGTCCGCGTTGTGGTTGCAAGTCAGCGGACAACCGGCAGACGCAAGCGAAATTCGTCTGCGTCGAATGCGGTTTCGAGGAACACGCCGATGTGGTCGGCGCGATCAATGTTTTGGCGCGGGGACGCCGCGTTGCAGCCTGTGGAGAGATGGCGCCGTCAGGCCGCTCGAAGAAGCAGGAACCCGCCGAAGCGACTCGTTCAGGCAATGCGCCTGCAACGAGCGCCGTAGGAATCCCCTTCTTTCAAGGAGGGGAGGACGTCAATTCAACTTCCTCTTGGGGCTACACTGCCCTCCTGAACCAATGAATTGATTTCCAAGTATTTTTGCAAGGTTGAACATGGCCGCCATTCTGGTTATCGACGACGAACTGAGCATGCGCGAGTTTCTCAAGATCCTGCTGACCAAGGAAGGATACCAAGTCACTACCGCAGCGGAAGGCAAAACTGCTCTTGCTCTTGCCGAAAAACACCCTTTTGACCTAGTGATTACCGATATCCGCATGCCCGGCATGAGCGGCCTTGAGCTGCTGCCCCATCTCAAGCAGGTTCAGCCGGAAGTCGGCATCATCATGATCACCGCCTTTGCCTCGCCCGACGATGCGGTGGTGTCGATGAAAAACGGCGCCTTCGACTATATCACCAAACCGTTCAAGGTCGAGGAGATCAAAGCCGTCATCAAGGCGGTGCTGAAGAAAAAACAGCACAATGAAACACAACCGGCAAGCAGCTTTTCGGAGATCATCGGCCAGAGTCCGGAGATGATCAAGATCTTCGATCTGATCGCCAAGGTCGCGCCAACACCGGCCAACATCCTCATCTACGGTGAATCGGGCACCGGCAAGGAGCTGGTGGCCAAGGCCATCCACAACCGCTCGCGGGTCGCGGCCAACCCCTTTGTCCCCATCACCTGCAGCGCCATCCCCGAAAGTTTGTTGGAGAGCGAGCTGTTCGGCCATGTCAAGGGATCGTTCACCGGCGCAATTGCCGACAAGGCCGGCCTATTCCAGCTGGCCGACGGCGGCACCGCCTTTCTCGACGAGATTGGCGAGCTGACCCCGATCATTCAGACCAAGCTGCTGCGGGTTCTTCAGGAGCGGGAATTCATGCCGGTCGGTTCCACCAGAACCCGGCAGGTCAATGTGCGGATCATCGCCGCCACCAACCGTATTCTTGAGCAGGAAATCATCGAGGGGAAATTCCGCGAAGACCTCTACTACCGGCTGGCAGTGGTGCCCATCCGGGTGCCGCCGCTGCGGGAACGCATCGGTGACGTGCCCCTGCTGGTCAACCATTTCCTAGAGAAATACTCCCATCTGCTCGGCAAGGAGGTGCAGACCATCTCCTCCTACGGCATGGAGGTGCTGATGCAGTACGACTTCCCGGGCAATGTCCGCGAACTGGAAAACATCATTGAGCGTGGCGTGGCGCTTGAATCCTCCAACATCATTCTGCCGGAAAGCCTGATCCTGTCCCTGCACCGCCAGAAAAAAAGCAAAGCGGAACCACCCGCCATGGCTGCCACGACCGGCGAGCCGCTTTTTGTCGCTGCTCACGATGAAGACGAACTTTTTGCCGAGGGATTGGAAGAGGTCCTGCAGCGGGTGGAGAAGGAGATGATTCTCCACGCCCTGGCCAAGGCCGACAATTCCAAGATGCGGGCCGCCGACCTGCTCAAGCTCAGTTTCCGGAGTTTACGCTACAAGACCAAGAAACACCACATCGACTGAAACCGTCCGCCCTTGTTGGCGGCAATCCCTTACCATCCATCCGCCGCGATCAGCCGTTAGCATGCTTCGTTTTTTCTCCCGAGCCAGGGCCACCATCATCGACAGTGAGCAGGAAACCCGGAATCACCTTTTGTGGTGGTTCCTCGCCCGGGTAGTCCTGTTCACCCTGCTTTTCGCCCTGACCAGCGTGCTCCGGGAAAAGGGCCTCGCTCTCATCGTGCCCGACATATCCACGAGCATCGTCTTTCTCGCGCTGCTCTACAGCGCGACCTTTGCCTCTGCCCTGTTTTTGCAGAAAGGGTGCCGGTCGGTGCGGCAGTTCGGTCTGCTCCAGCTTTGCGGCGACGCCGGCATTATCGCCTTGCTGATCTATGCCACTGGCTGCAGCAAATCCGACTTCACTTCGCTGTTGATTTTACCGGTGATCACCGCCGGACTGATTCTCTACCGCCGAGGCGGCCTCTTCCTCGCCGCGGTCGCCACCATCGCCTATGGCGCGGTCTTAACCCTGGAACAATTCCACTGGCTGCCGGGCTATTTCGCGCAGGCTGCCCATGGCGGCCCAGTTTCCCCTCTTTCGGCCGCCAACCTGTTCGCAGTGTATGGCCTACTCCTCTTTCTCGGCGCACTGCTGAGCGGCCAATTGGCGCGCCGGCTGCGGGTGGCCGAGGAACGGCTCAAGCGGACAGCGCTGGAATACGATCGACTCTCGCTCCTCTACAAGCAAATCTTCGAGGATATCACCACCGGCATCATCACCACCGATCAGTCCGATTTCATCACCTCCTGCAACCAAGCGGCTGAGCGCATCACCGACATTCCGCGCGAGCAGGTGCTGGGGCAACCGTTCATCCGCTGCTTTCCCGCCATGTTTCTCCAGGAAGCGCAGGGTCGCAACGTCTGCGATTTCAGCAAACCAGACGGTTCGATCATCAGGATCGGCTACTCCTTTTCCTTTTTGAACATGCCCATTCAGCCGGAGCAGGAGTTGAAATTGGAACAGGGGGAGGAACGGCAGACCGGGTGGAAAGTTATCACCCTCCAGGACATCAGCCAGATCGAACGGATGGAACAGCAGGTCCGCGAGGCGGAAAAGATGGCGGCCATAGGAGAATTGAGCGCCTCGATCGCCCACGATTTCCGCAACCCTCTGGCCGCGATCTCCGGTTCCGCCCAGATCCTAGCCATGGATATGGATATGGACAACATCAACGCCCACGACCCGACGACCTTCAAGACCTTGTTGGGGATCATTCTCCGGGAAACCGACCGCATGG
>WRFD01000276.1 GCA_009778955.1 Desulfobulbus sp. | reverse complement strand
TCTGTGACTGGCGTCGGGCTCGGCAGGCGGTCGCTGTCCGCCAGTTCAGCCTGCAACTGTGCTCGGCGGACGGGCATAAGCCCGCAATTGCCAGATCGTTGTTACACTACAACAGCAAGCGCGTACGAGCGCATGTGTTCCTGTGGATGCTGGCCTTTTAAGTCCAGCGGCACATGCGCGAGCGTCTCAAACCGATGTTGTTCGATGATGAACACCTTGATGAGGGCCGCCAGCAGCCGGCCCTCATCAGTGCACAAGGGGCTGTACGTTCCGCACAGGCCAAGCGCAAGGATTGCTCCAGGCTTACCGATGACCAGATACCCTTACACAGCTTCAACACCCTGCTCAAGGATCTGGCCACGTTCAGCTAGAACATCACTCACCCCCGGATCAATCCCGCACAGCCAAGATCGCACAGATCACTCGGCCTACCGCTCTACAGGAAAGCCTTCCAATTCTTCGGAATCAATCCCGCTTGCACCCAGCAGGCACAGACTATCGTTGCAAAAAAATCTAACATGACGCTGAGTTGCGTCAAAAAGCTAGGTCAAAGTTCGGGTTAATGGGAAATGATAGCATGGTTCCGCTCCAGTCGTGGCTGGCCTACTGTTGAGTCTGCCTGTGCTGGCTGCGTGCGTCGGCCCTTGGGCAGGACCGGACGGTAAAGGTCGAAGCGGCGATCAACTAAGGCGGAAAAAAGCAAGGAAAGGGCCCGGTGTCACCATCGGCCTTACACCGTCCCCAATAAAGCGAAAACTCGGCCGCCCCTGTACAGGTCGGCCGAGTTTCTTGACCATCAATGGTTCAGCGGCTGTTGCGCAGACAGCAGATCATGGTCTTGTAGACCAGCTTGGCGGCCAACAGGTGGGCATGTAGCCCGTTTTTTTGGGGGACCAGTCCGGTGACGTCAAAGCCGATGATCGCCTTTTCTCGGGCCACCATCCGGATCAGGTTGTTGAGCGTGTACCAATCGAGACCGCCGGGCTCGGGCTTGGACACGGCGGGCATGCAGGCCGGATCGAGGATGTCGAGGTGGATGGCCAGGTACACGGTTTCACTCAGCACATCGATGGCGTCGGCCGCGGCATTGAGGCCGTTGTTGTAGATGTCGCGGGCAAAGACCAGGTTGTCGATATGGATTCTGCTCTTTTCCGCCTTGGCCATGCTCCGGATGCCGATATGGGAGACCATGCATTTTTCCTGGACCCTCGCCATGACATCGGGTTCGTCGGGCGTTATCGGATCTATCAGGTGTGGATGGGCTCCGAGGTGGATGACGCTGAGGTTGTTATCCAACGCCAGGGCCGCGCGCACCAGCCCTTCGGTGATCAGGTGACTGCCGCCGATGGAGGCGACCAGTTTGCCTTTCTTGAAGTGGGGGCTGCTTTGGTTGGCGATCTCATCGAGAACGTCCTGCCGGTTCTCCGGGCAAACCAGGGGTTCCAAGGTTTGCGGGCACAGTTCGTTCAAATCGGTGTTGGTCTCGACATCGTAGGCGGACAGCATCTGCGAGGCCTGGAGAATGGCCTCCGGCCCCTTGTCCATTCCGGGGATGCGGCCTGTTCCACTGTACGGAATGGGCAGGATGATCGCTTTGACCTGAGTATACGGAGGCTTCTTTGTCGATAAATTGAGAAAATTCATTCGTCAACACCTCAAAAGCGAAAATTCGTATGAAGAGAGGAGGGCGGCATAAATACGAAGAGAGTCAATCGTATTCCTCGTCGTAGCGGTCATCCGATTCATCGATCTCAGCATCGATATCGTCATCAAGCAGCTTGAGGCGCAGAGGGTCGAGCGAACGAATCATGAATTCGGCTTCGCAGTCATTGCAGTAGACAATATCTTCTTCTTCGCAAAAGCCGTCCACGATGATGTCGCCGCCGCAGATCGAACACTCCTCGACCTGGACATCTTCCTCATCATGCTCTCTATCAACAACCATGGGTAATCCTACAAGATTGGGTTTATGAAGTCAGGCGTCTGGCCTGTTCTTGTTGCCATGCCGCCGGATCCGAAGATCGCCTCTTCCCTGGCGGGTATGCGTATCGCTCGATGATGGAAATACACCGCATCCGCTCTGTCAATAAAAAATTAGTAAGTTAAACAACACCTGCGAGGTGTTGCCGGGTGCGATCCGCCCCCTGCAAGCCGCTTCGGGCCATTGTTTTTTTTTGTCATCCAAGGCAGAAGGTTGGTCGGGATTGTTTGCCTGCATTCGGTAATTTGCTTTTTTTTGCCGAAAGACCAGTTATACGGAAACAAGCTGTCCAGTCTGTAGAAAAAATGCCAGCGCTCTGTCTGGCTGATGCGACACTGCGCCCAAGGACGGGGCGCCTATCTTTGACAGGAATTACCCCCAGCTCATGTTTTCAGCGATAAAAAAACGTAATAACAATCCGTTATCCATCCATTTGCCGTAATACCCCACCCTCGATTCTCCAGCCAAAGGCGCGCAGGATCAGCGCTTGCGTTTCATCGGGCTCCTCAAGCAGTCTTTCCGGCTTCTTGGTCCCCGGCGACCACATAAGGCAAGAATGGAGGTGGTGCAGACTGCGCATCGTCATCTTTGCCGTCAACCTAAGACCGGCGCGACGCAACCTTAGCTCGATAAGCCGAAGCAAGGCAAGAGCGGCAATGCAGGTGAAGATATGGCGCCTGATTGCGCTGTCCGTCCAATGCCGAACCGGCATCATTGCCGCCAGATCGTCGTCCTTGGACTGACGGAACCCATCTTCCACGACCCAGCGATCCAGGCTGGCCTGAACGATATCATCGACCGACCAATCCATCCGGTCGGTAATGATGATATTCTTGCCGAAGCGATCGATGTGGCGGCCAATCTGGTAGTGGTTTTTGCGGAAACTGAAGCGAAGTTTTCCATTATGACCGGAGAGTTCCATCTTGTAGAGATCGTCAGGCAGATGCAAATGTGCGCAGGCCTCCTGGTGCCGCTTCAGCACAGTGGATTTGCTCCGCCAATGGGGAGCGTCTCTGTTCGCCTTCTCCTGGAACTCGAACAACGTTTCTTGTAACGAGAGCAGTTTCTTCTCAAACGAGTATCGCTGCCTGGAGGCAGTGAACGGATTATAGGCGACAACGACGGTCCGCTCTTGCCCCCAGTATTCCCCCTTGATTCTCCAGGCCAGCAGGCGATCCGAGTCGGGGAGTTGTTTGTTGTGTTCGATGTCCACAGG
>WRFD01000275.1 GCA_009778955.1 Desulfobulbus sp. | reverse complement strand
TCGTACCGGCAAAAAAGCCAAGGTCGGGCGCCTGGTCCGGATGCACGCCAACGAGATGGAAGAGATCGAGGGCGCCGGTTCCGGCGACATCGTGGCCCTGTTCGGCATCGACTGCGCTTCCGGCGACACCTTCTGCAGCCCGGGCCTCAACTGGTCGATGAGTTCCATGCACGTGCCGGCGCCGGTTATTTCCTTGGCGATCAATCCGGTGGACAACAAGGCCCAGATCAACATGTCCAAGGCCTTGAACCGCTTTACCAAGGAAGATCCCACCTTCAAGACCTACGTCGATCACGAGACCAACGAGACCATCATCTCCGGCATGGGCGAGTTGCACCTTGAAGTTTATATCGAACGGATGAAGCGCGAGTACAAGGCCGAGGTCGAGGCGGGCGCGCCGCAGGTGGCCTACCGCGAAACCATTACCCAACGCGCCGAGTTCGACTACACCCACAAAAAGCAGACCGGCGGTTCCGGCCAGTATGGCCGGGTAGCCGGTTTCATCGAGCCGCTGCCGGAGGGTGAATATGAATTTGTCGACCAGATCGTCGGCGGCGTGATTCCACGCGAATACATACCGTCCTGCGACAAGGGCTTCCAAAAATCTCTGGAGAAAGGTACCTTGACCGGAGCGCCGATCACCGGCGTCCGGGTGGCCATCAACGACGGTTCCTTCCATGCGGTCGACTCCTCGGACATCGCTTTCCAGGTGGCCGCCATCGGGGCCTTCAAGCAGGGATATGCCAAGGCCGCTCCGGTTATCATGGAGCCGATCATGAAGGTGGCGGTGGAGGGGCCGTCCGAGTTCCAGGGGTCGGTCATGGGCAGCCTGAACCAGCGCCGCGGGGTGATCATAGGCACCTTTGAGGAGGGGAACTACACCGTGGTCGAGGCGGAAATGCCGCTGGCCGAAATGTTCGGCTACTCCACCACCTTGCGTTCCCTGACCCAGGGTAAGGCCGAATTCACCATGGAATTCGCCACCTACAAGCAGGTGCCCAAAGGGGTGTCCGACGAACTGACCAAGGCCTTCGCGGCCCAGAAAAAAGACGCGTGAGCCGTGCCGCCCGGCAGCCTTCAACCACAGAACTGCATGAACCGAACGAGGTGAGTTATGGGATATGAACCGCTGGTACAACAGAACCCGCTGCGGGTGCTCAACATGGGCCGGGACAACAATCCACTGGGCCTGATCATGGCCCGGGCCGGGCTCGGCAAGACCGCGCTCCTGGTGCAGATCGCCCTGGACGCCATCCTCCGGGGCAAGCGCGTCATCCATGTCAGCATCGGCGAAACGATCGACAAAACCAAAAAATGGTACGACGACATCCTCTCGACCATTCTCCAGGAGCACAGCGTCACCCGCCCGCATGAGCTGATCGACATGGTCGCCCATCACCGGATGATTATGACCTTCAAGGTGGCCGCCTTTACCCGGTCTCGTCTGGAAGAACGCTTAAACGACCTGGTGCTGCAGGATATTTTCCGGCCGGACTGCCTGATCGTCGACGGCTTCAATTTCGACCAGACAGACCGCGAGGCCTTGGAAGACATCAAGAACCTGATGGAAAGCATGGACATGCAGGCCTGGTTCTCGGCCATCTGCCACCGCAGCGACGACCGGGTTTCGCCCGCTGGCGTGCCCGCGCCCTGCCACGAAGTCGATGACCTGTTCGACACGATCATCCTGCTCAAGCCCGAACCCGATGCCACCATCCAGCTCGACATCATCCGCAACTCCGGTGAGCAGGTCACGGACGGCAAGGGTCTGCGCCTTGACCCCACCACGATGATGGTCAAGGAAATGTAATCCAACCCACCGGGGCCGCCGATTCGGACGGCCCCTTTTTCCCGTGCACAGCCGCATGCGCTTCCGCCCCTGCATCGACCTCCATCAAGGCAAAGTCAAACAGATTGTCGGCTCCACCCTGGTCGACGATCCGGCCGTGGTGCGGACCAACTTCGCCACCGACCTGCCTCCCTCCCACTATGCCGCCCTCTACCACCGAGACGGCCTTGCCGGAGGGCATGTCATCATGCTCGGCCCAGGCAACGAGGCGGCAGCCTGCGATGCCCTGGCCGCGTGGCCCGGCGGCATGCAGGTGGGGGGCGGCATTACCGCGGAGAACGCGATCCAGTGGTTAGAACGGGGAGCCTCGCATCTCATCGTCACCTCCCATGTCTTCCACGACGGTGTGCTCGACCGGGAACGACTAGCCCATCTCAACCTGTTAGTCGGCCGGAAACGGCTGGTTCTCGACCTGAGTTGCCGTTGGCGGCAGGACGGGTACTATGTTGTCACCGACCGGTGGCAAAAGTTCACATCCTTACGGATCTGCCCGGAAACCCTCGAGGATCTGGGCGCCTACTGCGACGAATTTCTGATCCATGCCGTCGATGTCGAGGGCAAGTGCATGGGGATCGACGCCCGCCTGCTTGACCTGCTGGCAGCATCGACGCCGGTGACCACGACCTATGCCGGCGGGGTCGCCTCTTTCGCCGACCTGGAGCTGATCCGTCGCAACGGCCGCTTGCGGATCGACGTGACCGTGGGATCGGCCCTCGATATTTTCGGCGGTTCGGGGCTGCGCTACCAGGAGGTGGTGGCTTACCATGCCCGACTCGTCTCCGCCTCCTGAGGCAGGTCAGCCGGAGCTGGCCGAATTGAAACTGCTGGTTGCGGCCGATCTTTGCCGGGCCTTCCAGCGCTGTCTGTGGATCCGGGTCAATGAAACAGGACAGACACCATTGCAGATCATGGACGAGGCAATCCGCGATTTTCTCAAAAAACACGGCTGTTAATCAACTTGGCGAAAACAGCACCGTCTGCTTGACCTGCCCATCGCCTTCATTTATTATAACCCGATCCCAACCCTTGGAGTTTCGGATACTCCGCCCTTTTTTGCGTGTCGTGTCGATGAACGAACGGAAGACAAAACTGGCAAAGATCCGTGCTTTTGTTGACAAGATGCCGAGCCTGTCGACCACGGTCAGCAAGGTCCTCGAGATCTGCAGCCGGACCGACACTTCTCCCAACGATCTCAACAAGGTCATTTCCCTCGACCCTGTCCTGACCGGCCAAGTCCTCAAGCTGATCAATTCCGCCTACTATTCCCTGGTCAACAAGGTTACCTCCCTGACCCGGGCGATCATCATGCTGGGGCTGAACACGGTGAAAAACCTGGCCCTGTCGACCGCCGTCATCCGC
>WRFD01000274.1 GCA_009778955.1 Desulfobulbus sp. | reverse complement strand
TGGAAACCGCTTCGATGCTGTCGGCAATTCCGACATGATCGACCGTCTACATGGAAACCAGGAGGTGAAAACCATGGCGAGACCGAAACAGCATCCTCTTGCCGGGGGTTCCGTAGCATGGTAAACTTTCACGGATGACAACGGACAAAAGAGACTGTCAAGAAACCGTCAAAAAATGCAGCGACTATCTTCAGGTGGTATGATTGTAGGTATATCGTGATTTTTATATTTTTCTTATCAATTATTTCAACAAGTTACCATGATAATTTGAACGATGAGACCTTCCGCAAACGCGTGTCCGGCAGGCTCAATCGCGACTGGCAGATCCACGGCGGCCCCAGCCTGACCTTTGACCGCAAGATCAGCGCCTATTGATCGGCGGCGCAGGGCCATGCGTCTTCTCCACACATCGGACTGGCACCTGGGACATCGGTTTCACGGCCGGCAGCGGCATGAGGAACAGGGCCGCTTTCTCGACTGGCTGGTCGGGCTGATCGAGGAACGGGCCATCGACTGCCTGCTGGTGGCCGGCGATGTTTTCGACAACACCGCTCCGGGAAGCCGGACCCAGTCGCTCTATTACCACCTGCTCCATCGCCTGGCCGCCTCGTCCTGCCGCCACGTGGTGATCATCGGCGGCAACCACGATTCCCCCGCCCTACTGGAAGCGCCGCGCGATTTGCTGCGCCGGTTGGATATCCATGTGGTCGGCATGGCCGACGGCGATGGCAGCAAAGAGATCCTGCTGCTCGACAACCCACAGGGGATGCCAGAATTGCTGGTGGCCGCCGTGCCCTATCTGCGCGACCGCGACATCCGCCATGCCACGGCCGGCGAAACCCTCGTGGACAAGGGTCGCCATCAGCGCGAGGCGATCCGCGCCCACTACCAGGAGATCTGCCGGATGGCCGAAGAACGGCGGCTTCAGATCGACTCCGATCTGCCGCTGGTGGTGATGGGACATCTTTTCGTTGCCGGCGGCCGAACCATCGAAGGCGACGGTGTGCGCGACCTGGCCGTCGGCGGGCTCGACCGGATCGAAGCCACCTGTTTTCCCGCAACCATCGACTTCCTGGCCCTGGGCCACCTCCACCTCGGCCAATTGGTGGCGGACAATCCATGCCGACGGTATTGCGGGGCCCCGCTGCCGATGAGCTTTGCCGAGGCAAAAACCGTCAAGCAGGTGCTGCTGCTCACTACGCAAGGCCGGGAGATTGCCGTGGAGCCAGTAGAGGTGCCGCGCTTTCAGCCCCTGGCCTCGATGCGCGGCGATCTGCCCACGCTGCTGCGGGAGGTGGACCAATTGCGAGCCGCGAACACGCCGGTCTGGCTCGAATTGATGTACGAGGGCGACCAGGCGATCCCCGATCTTCGCGAACAGTTGCTGGCTGCGGTCGAGGGATCGGAACTGAGCCTGCTGCGCATCCGCAACAACCGGGTCTTTGATTACGTGCTACGCCAAACCGAGCGGATCGAATCCCTGGACGACCTCGGGGTCGAGGAGGTGTTCGAACGTTGCTTGGAGATCAATGGGATAGAGGAACAGCAGCGGCAGGTGCTCCGCGCCGCCTTTGCCGAGATCGTCACCTCCCTTGAGCAGGAGCAAACGGGGGGGCAGTCGTGAAAATCCTGGCCATCCGCCTGCGCAACCTCAATTCCCTGACCGGCTCCTGGGCCATCGACTTCACTGCGCCCGAGCTGGCCGCCGCCGGCATCTTCGCCATCACTGGCCCCACCGGCGCAGGCAAGTCGACCATCCTGGATGCGCTTTGCCTAGCCCTGTTCGCCTGCACCCCGCGTCTGGGCCATATCAGCAAAGGCAGCAACGAAATCATGGCTCGGCGGACCGGCGATTGCTTTGCCGAGGTCGACTTCGAAACCAGTCAGGGCAGCTTCCGTTGCCATTGGGGCCAGCACCGGGCCCGGCGCAGTCCTGGCGGCGAATTGCAGCCGCCCAGGCATGAACTGGCCGACATCCGTACCGGCCGGGTGCTGGAGAGCCGGAGCAAGGAGGTCGGCCGACTGGTGGAGCTGGTGAGTGGCATGGATTATGACCGGTTCACCCGATCGATCCTGTTGGCTCAAGGCGATTTCGCCGCCTTCCTCGAGGCGGATGCCGACCAGCGGGCGCCGCTGCTCGAACAAATCACCGGCACCGGCATTTATTCCCGCATTTCGGTGGCAATACATGAACGGACCAGCGCGGAACGGCAGAAAACCACCACACTACGGGAGGCCATGGGCAGGGTGGTGTTGCTCGATGAGACCGAAGAACAGGAACTGGCCGCCGGTATCCACGAGCAGCAGGCTGCTGCGACTGTGCTTGGAAAGCGGCTGGAGCGCCTGGGCCAAGCCCTGCACAGCCTGGCGACCATCGCCACGCTGCATGCCCAAGTCGCCGAAACCGAACGGTTGCTGGAAAATCTGGTTCGCCGCCGGGCTGCGGCCAAAGATGATCTGGCCCTGCTCGACCGGGGCCGGCGCGCACAGGCCTTGCTGGCCGAGTATACCCAATGGCGTCAGACCGAGACGCGGCTCGGCATGCTGCGCAACCGAGAAACCGCGTTGGCCGCCGAACTGGAGCAGCAGCGCCGGGATCAATGCCAGACCGCCGCCGACCACGACCAGGCCGTCCGGACGCTGGCGGAAACCGTAGCGCACCGGCAGCACGAGGCCGAAACCATTACCCTGGTCCGGGCCTTGGATCTCCGGCTCCACGAAAAACGACAGGTCATAGCCCAAAGCCGGGCCGCCTGGCAGCAAAGCGAGCAAGAGCGCAGTGAGGCGAAGCGGAAACAACACGATCTGGAAAGTCGGTTGGCCGAAATCGCGGACCAGCAGGAGCAACTAGCTGTTTTTTTCCACGACCATGCTGGCGATGGCCTGCTGGTGGAGCAGTTGGCCGGATTCCGCCAGCAGTTGCAACAACTGAGCGCCGGGGAACAGGCCCTGCCGGCCGTACAACAGGAGATCGAAACCCGGTCCGCTGCCCACGCTACGGCCCGGCAACAGGTGACCCTTCTGGAACGGGAACGGGAATTGGCGGGCAGGGCACTGGAACTGGAGCAGCAGCGGTTACAAACATTGCTGGCGCAGCGCGACGCGCTCCTGGCCGGGCAGGAACTGTCCGCCTGGCGGACCCAGATGGAAGCGGCAACCGAGCGATGGCGTCAGGTGGAACAGGCCGCCGATCTCTTGGTCAGTCAGCGCGCCACGGAAACGGAACTGGAGG
>WRFD01000273.1 GCA_009778955.1 Desulfobulbus sp. | reverse complement strand
TGCTACAACATCACCCACACCCGGCTCAATCCCGAGGCCAAGATCGTGCTGACCACGCGACCTACTCCGCTACAGGATAAAGCCTTCCAACTCCTCGCAGTCAATCCCGCCTGTACCCAGTAGGCGCAGGCTGTCATTGCAAAAAAAAACCAATATGACGCTGAGTTGCGTCAAATACTGGTCCAAGGTTCGGGTTAAGACATCACGATACTGACTTTGGCGCCAGAATGCAAGCTGCTCGCTCGCTTGCATCGTGATGCGGAGGCGGTCCTTTGTTTCTTGCCTTAGGGGAGAAGGGCGAGGAAGTCTGTATGTCCGTGTTGTGCGGCCAACTGGCGACTGCTCAGAGCATCTCGGTTGGTGGCGTTGGGATTGGCGCCATGGGACAAAAGGGCCGCGCCGATCTTGGTGTGGCCATTGAGAGCGGCAAACATGAGGGGCGTCCACCCCTCACGGGAGGAGCGATTGGGGTCGGCTTTGCGCGTCAACAACAGGTGGACAATTTCGGCATGCCCATTCCAGGCCGCCGCCATCAGGGGCGTGCGGCCATCCCGGTCGGTCAAATCGATCCGGGCGCCATGGTCGAGCAATGTTGCGGCAATGGCGGCATGACCCATGATAGCGGTGAAAAAGAGAGCGGTGCAGCCGTCCTTGTTGCGATAGTTGATGTTCGGGGAGTACTTGAGCAAGTCATTCACCATCTCCTTCCGGCCATGCCAGACGGCGGTCAACAGGGGGGTATCACCAAGATCGTTGTGGCTGTCGACCGGAAGACCGGCACGGAGGAGGCGCTGCACCTCGTCGCGATCGCCTGCGGTCACAGCCCGCAGGAGTTCCGTGATCGGTGGTGTTGCTTTAGTGGCCTGTGGTGGTGATGGTGAAGGGCCAGCGGCAGGACTCTCCAGCCGTTCCAGTTGGTTGACAACACGATCAACAGCCAAATCGCGGTCGAAGTTGTCCTCTATCTTGGCGATGAGAGCGGCGAGTTCATCCTGGGACACTGATGAAGCCGCATCAGGCTGGCTTGCCAGGTCGGAAGAGAGCGTATGGGTTTGTGGTTCCGGCTGAGGTTGAGGCTGATGTGGCAGTGGGGTTGCGATGTTGGGACGATCGCTGCCAACCGGTTTGCCTGTCGGCATCACGGTCGAGGTCGGTGGGGTGGCTACCGTCGCGACTGGAGCTTCAGGAACATCCCGAATCAACCAGTGAGTGATCCCAGCTCCGATCAGGAGGACAAGAGCAAGGGCGAACCCGCGAAAGGCAAGGTGGTTCGATTGCGGCAGCGCCGGTGTATCTGCTCGTTTAAGTGATGTTGGCGATGCGGGGAGAGGCTTGGTGGCAGCGGGCACATATTTGGCCACCTTCTCCATGCAGGCGCTATTGATCGTGGTCAAGCCGAGAAGTTGCCCGACGTAGAGAGCAATATCAGCAAGATGGAGAATGTCTCTCGGAATGCCATCAGAGAGCGCCTGGATCTGTTCCACCGCCTCGGGCGTGAACAATGGCGCGCCTTGGTGGCCAGCGCAGCGTAGTCGGTGGTTGATGAGTGCGCCGGTGTCGGCACTGGTGAGCAGTTGCAACGTAACTTCAGCCACATTGCTAATGGAAAAGCTTTGCGGGGTCGCGGCGCGGCAGCATGCGAGCGGTTTGGTCCCGACAAAGAGGAGGATACAGGGACAGGCCGTGGGCGCCGCATGCCATTGCAGGAGTTCGGCCAGGTCTGAAGGCTTCTGCTCGTCAGTCTGGTCGATGGCGATGACCGGAGGTGGTTGCTGACGGGTACCGCACTGTTGGTAGTTCGTGGCATACGCTTCCAGCACTTGGCGAACCGAAACCAATAGGCTGGGAGCATCGTTTTGCCGGGCAATACTGTACCACTGGCGTCTGCCGAAGCTGTTGGCTGCGAGATATCTAAGCAGAGCGGTCTTGCCGCTGCCGCCCTGACCGGCCAGAAAGAGGAGAACCTTATGCTGTCCAAGTTGGGCGCTAAGACGATCTGTCGCATCACGTGCGGCACTGGTCAGGCATAAAAACGCTGGATCCGATGACAACGTGAATGGCAACCGATCAAGCAAAAAGTACCTGAGATGTGCGGGAATCGAATCCTGCATCAGTTTTCGACGATAACCTCTACTCGGCGGTTTTGGGCCCGTCCTTCTGGGTTGTCCTTTCCGTTCGGGTGAGTGTTGGGGGCGATGGGCTTAGTCATGCCCAGGCCTTTGACCGTCATTCGCTCCCTGGCCACGCCACTGAAGACGAGCGAGCGGGCAACGCTTTCTGCACGGCGTTGGGAAAGCACAAGGTTGTACTCAGGGGCGCCGATGCTATCGGTATGCCCTTCGACCCCCAGTTGGCGGCTGTCTATGCCTCGCTTATTGAGGATGGCCGCGATCCCCTGCATTTTACTTTGACTGTCGGTCCGCAGTTGATCACTGTTAAAATCAAAGAGCAACACCTCCGGGAAGTTAATCTCCACGCCCCTGGTCGTTTCCTTGGCAGTGATATTGAGTTTTTTTGCTTCATTGATGATCATCTTGTTTTGCGCGCTCCGATCCATTGCACACCCGGAGGCAACCAGCAGGCAACAGATCAAACCGAAAAGGGCTCTCTTCATAATTTCGACTCCGAAACATTGTGGTGATTGCCTTTGCTGTTCGCCTCAGAGGCCTGGGCGAAGCATATTCGAGCGGTGCATCTGTACTGTCAAATAAATACCCTTGCGGGGACTCGCTGTCAACTCAAGCTTCTGGCCTGTTTCGGCCCGGAACCAGTTTGCGGGGGGCTGCAAGTGACAGTGCAATCGCCTGAGGGCAGCGTTCGCATATGGACGTACCGTTGACAAAGAGCGGACGGAATATTTTTTATCCCACGCGCCATAAAACCCCGTCGTTCAGGGCGAGGATATAAGGCGCGTTCCGTTAAGATTATCCTGAATCAGTGAGAAAACATCAGTAAAAAGTGGTGGTTTTCCCAATTAACTAGTTGATATTTTTTGTAAAAATATTGCAACATCCGCCTGTCCCGAAAACTCACTCGACATGTGAAACATGAAACGACTGACCCTCGAACAGAGCAAGGATGAATTTTACAGTGCGCCGTGGAAAGGCGCGGCTGTTCAGTGGGTGCAAGTCCCACCCGGCAACTTTCGCTTCAGCCGGCAGCAAACGAAGCAGTCGTGGAGGTGACGAAGCAGGTGAAGCCTTCGGTGTAAAGGGTCAGAAAGCGACTCGGCGAGCATGTGGGC
>WRFD01000272.1 GCA_009778955.1 Desulfobulbus sp. | reverse complement strand
TCCCCTTCTGGCCTCCTCCTCCGCCTTCTCCCGTGAACTGACCGCCTTCTGAGCTTCCCGCCGGCGCATGCTCCTGCCCGTTGACATCCTTGACGTCCATGGCCTGGGCCTGGCGTCCTTCCCGCTCCTGCCCTTTTGACGGTTCGCCCTGCGGCGTTCCGCCAGTTGGCGGCGGCTCCGGCTCCAGGTCGTCCAGCTCTTCAGGCCGTTCGATAGCCTCAAGCCAGGTGAAGCCGCTCCGGTTGTCTTGGATCAACCGGTTGCGGGAGTCATACTGATCGATAGAGCCAAGGTTGACATATATCTGGTCGGTCTCCGCTTTCGTCTTCTGGGTCTGCGCTTGTTCCAGCTCGGTGGGGGCGTCAAGCGGATTCCATTCGATGGCCAGGTCAAAATCAAGCCCCTCCGATTTGCACAAGAGCTGATGGTGCCGGTCAACAACAGGCGTGAGGTCGTGTTCCTGGATGCTCTCCAGAGTCTCATGGTAGCTTGCCTCGTCATACTCGCCGGTCGCGTTGAAGCCCTTGGGGGAGGTCCCCAGCAACTTGGTCACCGGCACGTCCGCAGCAGCCGCGACCAACTGATAGCTGGTCATCACCACGTCGTCCAGGTCGGTCAGGGTGGTATCGATCTGGGTAATGTCTTCAGAGTCACGGTCGCATACCTTGATTCCGGAGTTGTCGCGCAGTCCCATCCATTGCAGTATCCGGTTCCAAGAGTCGTCCAGGTTGGCAAAGAACTTGTCGACGTCCACCTTGAGCACGGTCAACCGCTTGCTCATGGCCAGCAGCGGCATCTCGTTTGCGGTGCGCTCCGCCGCATACACGCGCTCCATGATCTGCTGCGGCACCGGGACGCCGCCATAGAGATAGGCGGGCTTGAGAATATCCGGCACCTCGGCGTTGCGAAAAATGGCGAGATGCGTTCGGTGGACCGGCCTGCCGTTGATGATCCACCATGTCGGCTCGTAGAAATGCGGGTCGTCTGGCTGGGCGCTCTCAACGCTGTCGAGCATGGGGCCGCACCAATACGGATCGATCTGCACCAATCCTTTGTACGAGCCTGGCTTGACCGCATCGAGGTTGAAGGGATTGCGGTAGTATTCCTCTTCGGACATGCGGCCGGGATCAACCTTGAACAGCAGCACCCGCACGCCGAAGATGCGGCCCATGCGGACAAATTCATGCAGCGCGGGTTTCAGCAGATGCTTTTTGTTCAGCCGCTCGATCCGCTTGATCTGAGCCGTGTCGATCTCGTCGCCTTCAGCGGACGTGATCTCAAACCAATTGCGCACCGCATCGCGGGCTGGAATGGTGCACGCCTTGTTGATCAGCCACTGCTGCGCCATGAACGCGCACGCCTGGGGGCCGATGAACGCATGGCTGGCGTACCAGTCCAGCAGCACGTCCGGCACATTCCAAAGGCCTCCGGACATGCCGGCCTTGACGATGGACGGGTTCTCGGAGTTGGCGGCATCCATCGCGTAGGGGGCGCAACCTCTGGGCGTAGGCATGGGGTTGTTGGCAACAACCGCGTTGACCTGCTCCATGATCCGGTCGACCCGCAAAGAGCGAGATTCAGCAATGCGGCCATCAAGCGAATGAGTCAGAAATCCCTCACGCGCCGGCTGCACGATTATCTCTTGCTGAGGCGTCTTCTTTTTCCGGAACCAGCCCATCGTTTTTGCGTTCCCACAAAAAAAAGGGGGCACGGCGCTCGGCCATGACCCCTTTCGTTTGGTTTTCGGTTTATTTATCTGGTAAAAAATCCCGACCGTGCCGCCAACAGCTCACCGAATGTCCTGCTGAGCGCGTCGACCTGATCGTCAAATGTGCCGTTCGGGAACGTCCGCAGCTCATCGATCAGCTTGTCGTTCCACTCGGCGCGAAGCATCAAGACGTTGCCGATATTGACCTGTGCCGCCACTGGCTCGGCCCGGGTGATCTTGTCGCCGGATTCCGGCGAGCTTGTCACCCGGTAACCGGATAATGCCCGGGTGAGGTAGAGCGCCTGTGTCTTGCCGGCCTGGCCAGGATCTTGCGGCAGGCTGACTTTGGTATGGATGCCGTCGGCTTTCGCCGTGTTGATGATGGCGTTATCCCGGACGTCTGGCCCTTCGCGCAGCCGCCGGACATCCGATATCACATAGCGCCCATCGTCCAGCCTGCCCATCCTGACGCCAACCGTCCAGTCGCCCTCAACGGTCGATCTCAGATCCCAGCCGCGCACCCACTTGGTTCTGTCAACGGGGAGCGCATCAATGATGCCGATCTGATCGGGCTTGAACAGCTCGCCTTCCTGGATGATCGGGTTCTGCTGATGCAGCGCTTCCCAGTATGGCGGGAACATGATGCTCTTGCGCTCAAGCAGAAACTCCAGGCTTTTCAGCTCCGGGAAAAGCGCCTCTCCCTTCTTGCGGCACGCTTCGTCTTCCGTGGCAATGGCTGGGCGGCTCACCACTTTGACGCCGGGCATCCGCTCGATGAACCGCCCGATAGGATCATCGACGTGCCAACGGGTGAGGATGGCCAACAGTCCGGCATGCTCCGAGAAGCGGGTAAAAAAGTCGTCGGTGAACCATTCCCAGGTTTTATCCCTGATCGTCTCGCTGGACGCCTCTTCACGGCCCTTGACCGGGTCGTCAATGACGCCGATATCCAGCCCCTCGCCGGTGATCGAGCCGTTGACCGTCGTGTTCCGGAAATAGCCCTCACGCCCGATGAACTCAAGAATCTCACGGTTACGTAAGACTTGAGCGCTCACCGTGACGATGTTGCGGGAGCTGATCCTGAGATCCGAAAATACGCGCTGGTACTTGGCCGAATCAAGCAGCCGCTGCATCCGCAGATTGGCACGGACGCCAAGCCGGTCGGAAAACGAGGTGTAGATAACCCGCAGATCAGGGTTTTGTCCGCACACCCATGAAATAAAATCGACGACCTGCTCGCTCTTGCCGTGCTGCGGCGGCGACTGAATGACCAGCTTGGGCCGTTTTCCGGCCACAAAATCCTCGTAGAATTGTTGCAGATGCCGGGCGATTTCCCGCTGCCACCAGCCTTTCTTCATGGCGGGATGAATGTGTTGCCGGTATGCCCAAAAGGACCGCCGCGCCTGCATGATCCGCTTTTTATCGACAACGCCAAGGTCTGTGCGCGTCAGCATCCTCTATTCCTCAAGCAACAGGCTGCGCGACAGACCCCTTTTCTTGAGTTCGGCATCAAGCTCTTCTTCAGATAATTCCTCGTCGCCTTGCTTTCCGAGG
>WRFD01000271.1 GCA_009778955.1 Desulfobulbus sp. | reverse complement strand
TCAGGATTTTTCATGTAATGCTTAAGGCATGCAACCGTTTTTGCTTCGTATTGCGCCAGCGTGTCCTGGTTCAATGGCAATTCGGTTCAATATCAGGCGGCCATTGCTACCTTGGCGTACCGGTGAACGCTGACCATCAATCGCTCCTTGTCCAGCTTGATGTGGTATTCGTCCACCCCGACCGCTTTTCCGCGGGCAATGTCCTCATCCGCTGCCAGCGTGGTCAGGGCGATGACCGGCATGTGCCTGAACCGTTTATCGCCCTTGATTTTCTCGGTCAGGATGAAGCCGTCCATATTAGGCATCTCGATATCAGTCACCACCGTGGTGATTTCCGGGCCCCGTTGTTCAAGAATATTCCAGGCCACCACGCCATCTTCGGCCTCGATCACGTTGAAGCCCGCTTCCTCCATGTATCCCTTGACCTGATGGCGGAAGAAATTCGAGTCTTCGACGATCAGGATGGTTGGCGCCGGGGCCTCGTCGACCTGGATTTCGGCGTAAGCGGCATGGTTCTCGAACCACTGCGGGTTGGAAATCTTCATGATTTCGAAGATATCGATCAGCATGGTCGTGCAGCCGTCGATAATGGCCGAGCCCATGATCCCCTGCTGCTTGAGGGTAACGTCGTCGATGTCGGCGCTGATCTCAAGGGCATCGATGGGGCCGACGGCAAGCAGGCCGACATCCTTGCCAGCCAGATGGAACACGATGACCAGCAGGTCATCTCGTTCGTCCAGCGGCATGACCGAGGCGACCTCGTCGATGCTGATCAGGGGCAGGCTGCCGCCACGGTACTGCATGACCCGGCGGCCTCCCACTTCCTCGATATCCGTTCGCTTGATTTTTTCGACCCGCTCCACCTGATTGAGCGGCACGCCGAAGTGCTCGCGGATCGAACTGGAAAAGGTGAGCAACGACTGCTTGTCGCGGGATTTGGTGATCGCCTCCTTGGCGGCAGCGGCGAGTTCAGCCGCTCTTTCGGAGCCGTCGAGCGAGGTAAGTCCGGCCATCCGGGCGATGTTGGAGACGTCGAGGATCAGGGCGATGCGGCCATCTCCCATGATGGTGGCTCCGGCATAGCCCTGACATTGTTGTAAATGACGGCCCAGCGGTTTGATGACGATTTCCTCGGAATCGTGCAGCCGGTCGACGATCAGGCCATATTTCATAGCCCCGGTCGAGACCACCACAATGTTGAGTGCGCTGGCAGCGCTCTGCCTGCGCTCTGCGTCCCCGCGTTCCTGGCCTGCACGGGTTTCCGGCTCGGCGGCAGGCGCATTGTTGTCCCTGAAAAGCAGACTGGTTCTGGACCTCCGGTCGGCGATGTTTTGCCTCTGGTCAGGCAGCGTTTCTTCTTGAATCGGGTCATAGTAGGTGGGAGCGATGTCGAAGACGTCGGCCATCCGGATCAGCGGCAGCAAATTGCCGCGCAGACGTACCACTTCGGCATCGCCGACCCGTTCCACCCGATCCTTGACTCTGGCCGCCGGGATGCGGAGCAGTTCCTCAAGGTTTACCTGGGGAATGGCGTAGCGTTCGCCGCCGGTCATGACGATCTGGCAAGGAATAATGGCCAAGGTCAGGGGCAGCTTGATGCTGATGGTCGTGCCTTTGCCGACCTCGGAGTCCATCTCGATGGAACCGCCCAATTGGTCGAGATTGGTCTTGACCACGTCCATGCCCACGCCCCGTCCGGAGACATCGGTGACTTTCTTGGCAGTGGAAAAACCGGGGAGCAGGATGAGGTTGATCCGTTCCTTCTCTGACATGACCTTGGCCTGGTCAGCGGTGATTAACCCCTTTTTCACTGCCGATTCAGCGAGCATCTCACCATCCAAGCCCTTGCCGTCGTCGCTGATCTCAATGACCACCTGGCCGGCGGCATGGTATGCCTTCAGGATAATCACCCCCTTGGCATCCTTCTTTTTCTTGATACGTTCATTGGGCGTCTCAATGCCGTGGTCAACGGAATTGCGGATTAAATGGGTGAGCGGATCGTTGATCGCCTCGATGATGGTTTTATCGAGCTCGACATCCTTGCCGACAATGGTCAGGTCGATCTGCTTGCCGAGTTTCTTGGAGAGATCGCGGACCACCCGCGGAAATTTGTTGAACACGTTGCCGATGGGCTGCATGCGGGTGAGCATGATGGCTTCCTGGAGTTCCGAGGTCACCAGATCGATGCGCTGGCCCACTGCTTCGGCATTGCGCACATCGCCGGAGGTGATGGTCTGCAGGAGCTGGTTGCGGGAAAGCACCAACTCGCCCGCCAGGTTCATCAGTTGATCAAGCAGGCTGACCGTCACCCGTATGGTGGTGTCCGTCTTTTGCGAACCGCCGGAGGGGCGGGGTGTTTTCGCGTCAACCGCGGCTTCCGAGGCGACAGCCTCTGGTTCGACTTCGTGGTCAGCCTCGTGTTCGTCCTCAACGTCGTATTCGTCTACCGCTTCCGCCTCGTCTTCAATTACGACCGGTGTTCCCGCCTGAACTTCGTCCTCTGCCTCCGGCACCGGGGCCGGCGTGATCTTGCTTGGATTGGCAGTCGTTGGCACGCTCTCCGGCTGGGGAGCGTTGGCGGCAACGGCCGGGACCTCGCCATTTTCGAAGATCATGTTCAGTGCCGTAGTGTGGCTGGAGATATCGACAGTATTGCTGTTGCCGATATTCTCGATCAAATTTTGCAGTTCATCGGCGGCCAGAAGCAGCACATTGATAATACTGGGGTTGGGGGTCAGCTTGCCGCTGCGGATCAGACCCAGAACGTTTTCCGCGGCGTGCGCCAGATCCTGAATGACGGACAGACCCATGAATCCAGCGCCGCCCTTGATGGAATGGGCTGCCCGGAAAACCTTGTTGACTAATTCGACATCAATGTCGGCTCCTCCCTCTTCGATGGCGAGCAGGTCGTTTTCGATATCGGCTAAATGTTCAAGGGATTCTTCTACAAATCCTTGTAATATTTCATCATCTTCAATAGACATGCTGGTGCTCCCTTAAGGCAATGGCAATGATAGTGTATTCAGACTGAAACGATCCCTGATTGTTTGCTCCTTGCAACCTTCGGGAATTTTAAGCCCAGAAATATTGTACGTGCCTAACAGTGATTGTACAGAAATTTTTGGGGCTCTTCGTCGTTTCAAGTGGATTTCTTTACGAAAATAGACAGTTGCTATAAACTCTATAAAAGTCCGGGAATTGCAGACAACGTTATGTGCGAAAGCGAGGGAAGAACTCGGGTCCCAAGACTTGGGGAACTGGCGGGAGACGGTGCTCCGGCTCCACC
>WRFD01000270.1 GCA_009778955.1 Desulfobulbus sp. | reverse complement strand
GGGCCTACCAGGTAGGCCTGGCACGGGAATTTCTTGAAAGAATTGGAGTCAGGCCATGAGGAACGCGATGGCATGCAAAGGCTACATTGGAACGGTGGAATACAGCGAGGAAGACAACTGCCTGTTCGGGCGCATCGGCGGTTGTCGCGACATCATTTCCTACGAAGGGGAAAGCGTGGTGGAAATCCGCCAAGCCTTCGAGGATGCCGTTGACGACTACCTGAAGCATTGCGCCGCCACGGGCAAAGAACCCAACAAACCCTATTCAGGCAAGTTCGTGCTGCGCATCGCCCCGCCCTTCACGCCAGAATAGCGGCCAGAGCAATGGCAAGCGGGAAAAGTCTCAACCAGTATGCCGCCGATGTGTTGGCGCATGGATAACATGACGAATTTCCCCGACTAGGCGTGGCCTCATGAACCACGCCGAACACCTTGCCCGCTACCGGCGCCCACCGGAGCGGGCTTTTTTGTGCCCGGTTTTCGGCGAAAGAAAATTTTGTGTGCTCATGCGGAATCATGCGAATTTATGCGGAATAACAAGTGTTGATTCGCTGAAAATGGGTAATGCGGACTGTTCAAGCCAAGATATTGTTCATCCATCAACAGCTAAGTCCGCCACGGCTCGCAATCATTCAACAATGGAGGGGCAAATCACCGTAAAACCTGCTTGAATTTTGCCGTGCCATCGGGTAGGCTTGGCTCAATTTTTTTAATCTTGACCTTTAATTACAGGCACGTACGTGACAGATACTTCCAAGCAGTCCAAAAAGTCCGTCATCCGGGAGAATATCGAGGCGATTATCATCGCCATCCTCCTGGCTTTGTTCATCCGTACCTTCATCATTCAGGCATTCAAAATCCCTTCCGGTTCGATGCTGCCCACCTTGCAGATCGGTGACCATCTTCTGGTCAACAAGTTCATCTACGGCATCAAGGTGCCCTTCACCGGAGCGACCCTGATCCCGGTCGAAAACCCGAAGCCCAACGACATAGTAGTCTTTGAATTTCCCCAAAATCCGGATCTCGACTATATCAAACGGGTGATCGCGGTGGCCGGCGATATCGTCGAAATCCGCGACAAACAAATTTTTATCAACGGCAAGCCGTTTGCAGACCTCCATGGGGTCTTCAAGGATCCGACCATTCATCCGGCCACGCTGGATCCGCGCGACAATTTCGGCCCGGTGACCGTGCCGGCGAACAAGATCTTTGCCATGGGCGATAACCGCGACAATTCCTTTGATGGTCGTTTCTGGGGGTTTGTCGATCTCAAGGCAATTCGGGGCAAGGCCTGGATCATTTACTGGTCCTGGGACGTGCAGGCCCCTCTGTTCTCGCTGGAGCGGCTTAGATCGATCCGTTGGGGCCGGATTGGCGATACCGTTCATTGACCTTCGGAGGCAGTATGGCATTGGGCAGCGCCTTTGCACACCGCCACATCCTGAGCATGGAACAGCTTACACGCGAGGATATCTCCCATATCCTCGCCACGGCCGACTCGTTCAAGGAAATTTCAACCCGGTCGATCAAAAAAGTGCCGACCCTGCGGGGGCACACCATCATCAACCTCTTTTTCGAGCCATCCACCCGCACCCGCCTTTCCTTCGAGGTGGCGGCCAAGCGGATGAGCGCCGACACCTTTAACATCAGCCCTTCGACCAGCAGCGCCACCAAGGGCGAAACCCTGGTCGACACCGCCCGCAATATCTCTGCCATGCATCCGGATATCATCATCATCCGGCATTCCTGCTCCGGGGCGCCCTTGTTGCTGAGCCGTTATGTCAAGGCGGCGGTGATCAACGCCGGCGACGGTGCGCACGAGCATCCCTCCCAGGGATTGCTCGACCTGATGACGGTTAAGGAGCGACGGACAACGCTGAGCGGGCTCAAGATAGCTATTGTCGGCGACATCGCCCACAGCCGGGTGGCGCGTTCCGACATCATCGGCTTCACCCGCATGGGTTCGGCCGTCCATATCTACGGGCCGGCAACCCTAATCCCCAAGGGCATCGACCAAATGGGCGCTATCGTGTGCGCTTCATTGGAGGAGGCTGTGCGTGACGCGGATGTGGTCATGACCCTGCGCATCCAGCGCGAGCGCCAAAACGACCCCTTGCTGCCCTCCTTGCGCGAGTATGCGAGGCAGTTCGGCATTTCACGCTGCATCTTGGAGCTGGCCAGACCGGATGCCATCATCATGCATCCCGGCCCGGTCAACCGGGGGGTGGAATTGCCCCCCGAGGTGGCCGACGGACCCCAATCGGTGATTCTTGACCAGGTGACCAACGGGGTGGCGGTGCGGATGGCACTGCTGTACCTGGTGATGGAAAACTCCTGACCATTGTCTTGGGCGGAATTTTTGCCGAAAGCGATCTCTTTTCCTTATCTGATTTTCGATGCAGCCAAAGAAGCAGACAGCAAGCCCTCAGTTGGACATGTTCCGCAGGCCGCCTGGCAAACATTCTGGACCATGGTCACCCCTTGTACCGGCTGAGCGGACTGATTGGCTGGGACGCGTTTGAGCGGGAATTCGGCGAGCTGTATTCTGAGGAAGGCCGTCCCGGCATCCCGATCCGCATGATGGTGGGCCTGACGTGCCTGACCCATGCCTTCAACGCCTCGGATGAGGAGACGGTTCGGCGGTGGGTGGAAAATCCGTACCATCAATATTTCTGCGGCGAGGAGCATTTCCGGCATGCTTTTCCGATCGATCCGTCTTCCCTGTGGCGGCTGGCGGAAGCGGATAGGGAAAGAGGGCGCGGAGTTGATTTTGAAGCTCACCGTGACGGTGGGTGTGGCAAGTGAAGCCGTCGAGCTTGGAGCGGAATCGTTGATGCCGCGGTTCATGAGAAGGCGATAGCGTATCCGACTGATTCTCGTCTGTACAACCGGAGCCGTGAGCGGCTGGCGAGACTGGCTGTGCAACAAGGGATTGGTCTTCGTCAGAGCTGACAGCGCCTTGGCCCCCAAGCTTTGTTGAAAGCGGGCCGGCATGCTCACGCCCGGCAGATGCGCAGGGCCAATAGGGAGATCAAGCGGTTGAAGACCTATTTGGGCCGGGTGGTTCGTGATATTGGGCGCAAGATTGCGGGCCGGCAGGATCTGCAGCCGGCGTTTCATGCTGAACTCGCCAAGGCCGAACGGCTGTCGGCGCAAAAAAGGCAGGATAAGGACAAGCCTGCCGGAGGTGGAGCGTATTTCCAAGGGCAAGGTGCGCAGGAAGGACGAATTTGGGATCAAGGTCAGCGTGGCGGGCATGCTGGCGGAGCCTGGCAATCCCCATGACGGTCATGCCCTGGGCCGGTCGATTGCACAGGT
>WRFD01000269.1 GCA_009778955.1 Desulfobulbus sp. | reverse complement strand
ATTGAGCCAAGTCCTTGCGATGGTTTCGATGTTGAATAAACCGGCTGCGCCGCCTGCCGGCACTGCTGGACTTTCAGTCCGCGGTTCCAACCCGCCGGCTTGCAGCCGGCGGCTGTTTAGTTTTCCCTTTTCCGTCCACGACCGAGCACAAGGAAATCGATGCAATCCGAACAAAACGGTCTTTTCCCTGCCAGTGACCCCACCAGCAAGGCCTGGCATGCCATAGACTCGGCAGCGGCGCTGCAAACGCTCGCCAGCGGTAAAGCAGGATTGAGCGCAGGGCAGGCCGGGGAGCGGCTCCGCCTGTACGGCCTCAACCAACTCAAGCGAAAACCGAAGGAAAGCGTGGTGCAGCTGCTTTGGCGGCAGATCAACAACCCCCTGATCTGGGTGTTGTTGACTTCGGCCGGACTGGCGATGCTGCTGGGCAAGCTCACCGACGGCCTGGTGGTGCTCTCGGTGGTGGTGATCAACGCGATAATCGGATTCATTCAGGAGTTCAAGGCCGAGCGGGCGATCGAGGCCCTGTCGGACATGGTGCCCCGGAACGCGACGGTCATTCGCGAGGGGAGGAACATGATGGTCCCTGCGGTCGAACTGGTGCCCGGCGATCTGGTCCTGCTTGCGGCCGGCGACAGCATTCCCGCCGACATGCGCATCGTCGACCTGAAAAGTCTGCAGGTGGAAGAGGCTGCCCTCACCGGAGAATCGGCGCCAGTGGAGAAGTCGGTGGCCCCGGTCGAGGCCAGCGCCGTTCTGGGCGATCGGACCTGCATGGTCTACAGCGGCACCCTGGTCACCTCAGGCACGGCCACGGCGCTGGTGACCGGCACCGGCATGGCCACCGAGCTGGGGCGGATTTCCGACATGCTGGAAAGCGCGGTGGACCTCGAAACCCCGCTGACCAAGAAATTGGGCGAGGTCAGCACCTGGATCACCATCGGCATCGTGCTCATTGCCGCTGTCATCCTGGCCATCGGGGTCAAACGGGCCTTGGATATGGGGATCCCGCTCGGCTCAGCCCTCAAGGAGACCCTTGTTTTCGCCATTGCCCTGGCGGTCGGCGCCATCCCCGAAGGCCTGCCAGCGGTGGTCACCATTGCCCTGGCCATCGGCGTGCAGCGCATGGCCCGACGCAACGCCATCATCCGCCGCTTGCCGGCCGTGGAAACCCTGGGCTCCACCACCGTGATCTGTTCCGATAAAACTGGCACCCTGACCTGTAACGAGATGACCGTCACCGAGCTGGTGACGTCCGCCCATGTCTGCCGGGTCAGCGGCGCCGGCTACGATCCGGAAGGCGATTTCACCATTGACGGCCGGACCGTGACGCGGCTGCCCGAGGCCTTCGGCAAATTGCTGACTGCGGCGGTGCTGTGCAACGATGCCACCCTGGCGCGGGAAAACGGCCAGTGGACCATCACCGGCGATCCCACCGAGGCGGCGCTGCTGGTGGCCGGGGCCAAGGGCGGCATCACCGCCGAGACGGCCGCTACCCGTTCTCCCCGCCTGGATGTCATTCCTTTTGCCTCGGAAAATCAATACATGGCCACGCTGCATGGGGGTGAAGGACCGATGGTTGCCATCAAGGGGGCGCTGGAAGCGGTGTTCCACCGGTGCCGCCAGCCAGACGACGACTTGCGCCAGCGGATGACCGCCGAAATGGAGCGCATGGGCGAAGACGGCATGCGGGTGCTGGCTTTGGCCGTCAAAAAGTGGCCAGCGGGAGAAGATCACTTGACGGAGGAGGCGGTGGCCAGCGGGTTTGATTTCCTCGGCCTGATCGGCATGATCGACCCGCCCCGGACCGAGGCGGTCGAGGCAATCAATGCCTGTCACCGGGCAGGAATCGAGGTCAAGATGATCACCGGCGATCATCGGATCACGGCCCAGGCCATCGGCATCCGCCTCAATCTGGCGTCCGCAATCCGATCGGTGACCGGCGCCGAGCTGGCCGACATGGACGAGGAAGCCCTGCGGGCAACAGCTCACGCCACCCACATCTTTGCCCGGGTGGCGCCGGAACATAAGTTGCGGCTGGTCAAGGCTCTGCAGGCGGACAACCACGTAGTGGCCATGACCGGCGACGGCGTCAACGACGCGCCTTCGCTCAAGCAGGCCAACATCGGCGTGGCCATGGGCATCACAGGCACGGCTGTCTCCAGGGAGTCGGCCGACATCGTGCTGGCCGACGACAATTTCGCCAGCATCAGCGCCGCGGTGGAGGAGGGGCGCCGGGTCTACGACAACCTGATCAAATCGCTGGCTTTTCTGCTGCCCACCAACCTCGGGCTGGCCCTGATTCTCATTTACGGGATCATATTCTTTCCCTTTGATCCGGTGACCAAGGTCCTGCTCCTGCCCATGCTGCCCACCCAGTTGCTGTGGATCAACCTGGTCGCTGCCGTGGCCCTAGCCCTGCCGCTCGCCTTCGAGGTCAAGGAGCCCGATGTCATGAGCCGGCCGCCGCGCAACCCCGATGCCCCGCTGTTCAACAGCTTCGTGGTGTTCCGGGTGGTGGCCGTTTCCGTGCTGATGACCTGGGGCGCCATCGCCCTGTTCAACATGGAGTACGGGCAGACGCTGGCGGTTGGCGTTTCCCCTGGACAGGCGCTGGCCAAGGCGCAGACCATAGCCGTGACCTTTGTCGTTTTCTTCCAGATTTTCTACATGATTCATTGCCGCTCGCTGAAGGACAACATCCTCACCATCGGCATGTTCAGCAATCCGACGATTTTTTGGGGTATCGGCGTCATTCTCGCCTTGCATGCCCTGTTCATCTACCTGCCTTTTTTCCAGCAGGTGTTCCGGTCAGAGCCGTTGTCGCTTGCCGACCTCGGCCTGACCGCCGCCGCCAGTTTTCTCATTTTTCCGGCGGTTTCCCTGGAAAAATGGATTCGTACCCTGGCTGGCCGCACCAAGTGATGGCTGCCGCACCGGGCGGTCCGATTTTCGGGGAATCGGTGATGCAGATCTGAGCAGGCGCTGCCGTGTCGTCTTGCCGTTTGGGCGGTCGGATGCGGCGCATCGCCATCGCTGCTGGGGCTTTGGTCACGCAATTTCCGGGAGATCGTCATATGCAGGCCGCGTTTGCGGGGGTGAAGGCGCTGGATGTGTCGCGTCTATTGCCTGGTCCGTTTTGCTCCATGCTGCTGGCCGATTTCGGAGCCGAGGTCATCAAGGTCGAGGATCCCGACGGCGGCGACTATCTCCGCTGATGGCAGCCGCTTTTAGGGAAGAACAGCGGGTTTCACGTCGTCCTTAACCGCAACAAACAATCTCTGACCCCGAACCTCAAGCGACAACGGGAAGGCAAGCAGATTTTCAAGCGGCTGGCCGAGACGGCAGGCGTGGTCCT
>WRFD01000268.1 GCA_009778955.1 Desulfobulbus sp. | reverse complement strand
AGAGAGGATACCCCAACATGAACACCGCAAAAACTTTCATGCTCATGGCGGCGCTTACCGCCCTGTTCATGGTTGCCGGCCAGGCGATGGGCGGCCAGCAAGGCATGATCATCGCCCTGGTGCTGGCCTTTGGCCTGAACTTTTTCGCCTACTGGAATTCGGACAAGATGGCCTTGGCCATGAATCGCGCCCGCGAGGTTTCGCCCGCCGAAGCGAATGATCTGCATGCGCTGGTGGCCGGATTGGCTGCGCGGGCCGGACTCCCCAAGCCCAAGGTGTATGTGATCGACGAATCGACCCCCAACGCTTTTGCCACCGGCCGCAATCCGGAACATGCCGCAGTGGCGGTCACCACCGGTCTGCTGCGCGTGCTGGACCGCCATGAACTCGAAGGCGTCATTGCCCATGAACTTGCCCATATCAAGAACCGTGACATTCTCATCGGCTCTATTTCCGCAGTCATGGCGGGCGCGATCTCCTATCTGGCCACCATGGCTCAATGGGCGATGCTGTTCGGCGGCGGCCGGAGAGACGAGGAGGGAGGAGGCAACCCTCTGGTGCTGCTGGCGACCATGTTGGTGGCGCCCCTGGCCGCGACCCTGATCCAGATGGCCATCTCCCGGAGCCGCGAATACATGGCCGATGCCACCGGAGCCGGAATCTGCGGCCATCCCAAATCCCTGGCCAGCGCTCTCAACAAGCTCGCCAATTACAACGCCCAGCGGCCGATGAAGGTCAACCCGGCATCCGCCCAAATGTATATCGTCAACCCGCTCAGCGGCGGCGCCATCGCCAACCTTTTCTCAACCCACCCTCCCATGGAGGAACGGATTCGGCGTCTGCTCTCGATATAGACACGTCCGGCAAGGGAAAAACTCTGCCGGAATCCCTCACAGCCGGTTGATCAAGGCGGCAAAGGCGGCTCCATCCAAACAGCCCTGGCCAAGCATGATCCCGCTCAATCCCGGCAGCCGCCAGAGGTGCGGTCCGTTCTCAACAGTCACCCCGCCGCCATACAACACCGGCCGGTTATCCGTCTTCCTGACGATCTGCGGCAGGACGGAGGCAATATCCGCCTCGCTCCTGGCCATCTCGAAGGAAGCCGGGGTGGCGGGCGTATAGGCCCAGATCAGCCGATCCAGCTCATCCGCCGCCATAGCGGCTGTCTGCGGGATCAGCAACTCCCGATCGATGCACACGATCGGGTGCAGATCCTCCGCCAGAGATTCGTAGGCTTGGCGGGCCACATCCTGCACGGTCTCCCGGAAGTAGCGCCGCCGCTCCCGATGACCGAGCAGGGTGTACTGCGCCAGGCCGCGCAACCAGGCCGCCGGAATAGCCCCGGTATAGTTGCCCTGGGGATAGGAGGACACTCCCTGGCTGGCCAAGGTCACCCCGGCCAGCGGCAACATCCGTTCGGCAACCCGTTCCAGGACAAGAAACGGCGCCGCCACCACCACCTCCAGATCGAGCCGCGGCTGATACACAGCGGCAAAGGCCTCGCACCATTGGCGAGCCTTCTCGGGCGACACATTGGCCTTCCAGTTCGCCAGCACTCTTTTTTTCTGCATCGCCTTTCCTCCTGGTTAAGGCCAGAGCCGAACAGGGCCGGCCCTGTCAATACTCCTTGCCGGTCCGCTCCCCCCGGCGCAGACTGTCACGGTCGAGCTGCCGGACAGGCGGCGCCTCGCGCTTCAGCTCAGTCTTCGCCAGCCGGTCCTTCCCGCCCCAAAGGGCCACCATTGCGCCGACCGTCCCCAACAGCAGCGCCAGCAGCGCCAGGACACGCAGGATGAGCCTTCGTTTTCCCATTTTTTCAGCAAGGCCCGTTGCCGTGCAACAACTCAACCAGCACGGCTGAAAGCCGCTGGACGTCGACTCCCGCGATGCTGACGGTTTTAGTCCGGCTCTGGCGGCCGCTTTTGATGGTCAGGGCGGATTGGGGCAGATGAAACAGCTTGGCAAGATACGCGATGACCGCTTGATTGGCCTTGCCGTCCACCGGTGGCGAGGTCAAGCGGAGTTTGAGCATGTCGCCCTGCAATCCGGCGACCTTGTTGGCTGCGGCCCGCGGCTGCACATGCAGACGCAGCAACGTGGAACCGTCGGGCAGCGCTTGCAGGCAAGGGAATTCAGGCTGAACGACCATTGCATCCCCTCGGGTATAGAATTGTCCCCTGCTCTCTTGCAGGCTATTGCAGGGTGAGGGCGAACTGTTGCAGGGTGGGGACTAAAAAGCTCTGCAGAAAGATGATGATCAGAATAAGGATCATCGGACTCAAATCGAGTCCGCCCATGATCGGCACCACTCTGCGGATTTTCGACAGCAGCGGGTCGGTCACCTGGCGCAGAAAACGAACGATGGGGTTATAGGGATCGGCATTGACCCAGGTGATGACCGCCCGGGCAATCACCACCCAAATATAGGCGCCAAGGACGAAGTCCATCAATTTGGCCAAGGCCAAGAGAAAATTACCGAGCATGAACATAGAGGGCTCCCGCCGGATCTGTCGATTTGTTTGTTATTGCGTCAAGACGACCAAGGAGAACAAGGCGTTCGCCGGCCTCAGGCCACCCGGCTGCCCGCAGCCACCGAACCCGCCGCCGTGACCACCACCAACCGTTCCGTGCCGTCGGCCTGTCGTTCCTTAGCGGCCAGCACCATCCCCTGCGAAGCAATCCCCATCAGTTTAGCCGGCTTGAGGTTGGCCACGATGATCACCTTCTGGCCGATGAGCGACTCCGGACTGTAATATTGGGCGATGCCGGCGACAATGGTCCGCTCCTCCGGCGCCTTCACGGTCAGCTTGAGCAGCCGGTCCGACTTGGCTACCTTTTCGGCGGCCACGATTTCCGCGACCCGCAAGTCCGCCGTCTTGAACTGATCGAAGCTGATCAGGACCTCTTCCTGGGCCGGGGGCGCCTCTTTCTTCGCCGGTTGCTTTGCAGCGTCCGAAAGAGCGGCTTCCACCTTTTTTTCCACCCGGGGGAACAGTTGCCCGCCCTTGCCGACAACCATGCTGGCAGGGAAGTTGCCCCAGATCACGGCATCATCGATGACCGCGCTGGCGAACTGGTCGCTCATGCCAAGGGCCATGGCCATCTTGACGGCGGTTTCCGGCATGATCGGCCCCAGCACCAGGGTAATCTTCCACAGCGCTTCGGCCAGAAAGGCGAGCACGGTCCGTAACCGGTCGGCCAGGCGCGGATTCTTGGCCAATTCCCAAGGGGCATTGACGACTATGTAGCGGTTGAGGAGCCCGATGACTTCCCAAACGGCCTGCAAGGCCTTGTGAAAGGCAAACTCCTCCATGTATTCACGATATTCGGCCACCATGGCGGACACCGCGCTCATCAGCTCGCGGTCATCCGGGGT
>WRFD01000267.1 GCA_009778955.1 Desulfobulbus sp. | reverse complement strand
GGTTCCCTGTTCATCCTTTACTGGCTGAGCCATCTGCTCTTTCCGGGCGGCCACTGATTCCAGCCGGATCACCTACGACTGCGGGGCCGATATCCGCATCATAGCCAAGGCCTTGCGATACTCCTCAAGGCGCTGTTCCCACTGGGGCAGCGCCTCGAGGTCTTCCTGCCAGGCCGCCAGCTCCTTGGCGGTAATGGTAAGGCGTCCTGCCGCCACGGCCTTGGCCGCCTCAGCGTAGTCCATTTTGTAGCGCAATTGCCGCTGGGCAAGACCGGCCCGGATTTTCCTGACTACATGTTGGTGATGGTTCAATTCACGGTTAAGGGAAATTTCGTATTCGTCGGTATGCATTGCTTTGCCTGGTCAGAAGGAAAGATGAACTATGCGAGCAGAACCAGCCCGGCCATGAGCCCCATGGCCGGGCTGGTGTCGTTTGCCGCATCGGTATCGATTCTGGCAAAGGGCCAGCCAGCCCGGTTGGCTAGCGCCGCGAAGTCGATCCCCACAGCTGAAATCGAGGGTCGTGCCAGATCCGGATGTCGGCAAGGGAAAGAGCCATCCAGCATCGCGCAGGTTGCCGCATCGGCACAGAACAGTTCCTTGCAGGAACCGGCAGCCATCCCGCAGGCCCGGCCGAAACCGAATCTAGGGGCGGCCAGCTCCAGATGGGCGGCTATCCGGTGGATGGATCGGGCGGCATCCAGCCGGTTTTCGTTCAGCAAATCCGCAGCCAGGACATCAATTTTAAACACCGCAACCAGGCAAAAGCCGGCGAGCTTGGCGCGAAAATCCGCGGGCAACGGGGCATGGGGCGGGCATCCGGGCGCCAGACCGTAGCTGGGGCAGCGGTGCGGGGCCGCACACATGGCCGCGTACCGGTCTTCGACCTCCAAGGCCTCGGTCGGCAGCAGCACCGCGTCTGTTGCGCCCAAGGCGATGGCCAGAGCGAGCAGTTGACGCGGATCAGGCGTTTCGCTTGCCGGGGAAGCGGGCAGGGAGGTTGTGCTGGGCTTGCCGTTGGTCTTCACTTGAAGCTGTTGTCGATCTTTCATGGAACGTGTCCAAAAAAAATTCTGCGCCTGGATGGCCGGCTTTTGCAGACGGAAAAGGAAAACCAGGGCTGGGCGCGGGCCGCGTCGAGGCGCCTTGAATCTGTAAATCCACCGGGGCATTGCTCACAACTCAAAAAAAATCCGAGGTGCAGCCCGGCGGCCAAGGTCTGGCCCAGCCCTGCCACGGCTAGATAGTCCTGTTCCGTAGGGGTCCCGACCACTCGGACGTGTTCCAGCATCTTGAGCCATTTGTATCCGGCGCCAATCCGCTCGATCTGGGCAATGGCCCCCCTGCCGTCGTTGCCGTCGCAAATCAGGAGAATAAACGGAAGGCCCACGGTTTTCTCCTGGGCCGCCTCAAAGGTGCGGTCGAAGAAATCCCTGATCATCCCGGCTATGGTGCCGAAATATTCGGGGGAGCCAATGGCAAAGGCCTGGCAGCATAGCAGGTAGTCGAGCAGGGCCTCTTCCGTGCGTTTGCAGTTGACCGCAACCCCCGCTTCCTAGGCTGCGCTTTGGGTGAAGCGGTGCGCCAGTTACACTATGGTGCAGCCCTGGGAGTGATAGACCACCAGGGTATCCTTCTTGCCCGCCGGATGCGCCAGGATAGACATGGACTACATCCCTGCCAGGGTAAGGTATTTGATTTCCAGGTATTCCTCCAAACCTTCGCGGGCGCCTTCGCGGCCCAAGCCCGATTGCTTGATGCCTCCGAACGGCGCCACCTCGGTGGAGAGCAGGCCGCTGTTGACGCAGACCATGCCGGCCTCAATGGCCGTCGCCACCCGGAGCACCCGGCCGATATCGCGGGCGTAGAAATAGGCGGCAAGGCCGAATTCACTGGCATTGGCCATGCTGATCGCCTCCTGGTCGGTGCGAAAACGAAAGAGCGGCGCGACCGGTCCGAAGGTCTCTTCGCGTGCCACCAGCATCTTCTGGGTGACATCGACCAGGATGGTCGGTTCGAAGAAGAGACCGCCGCGGGCGTGGACATTGCCTCCCACCAGCAGCCGCGCCCCGCCGGCCAGGGCGTCGGCGATGTGTTCCTTGACCTTGGCCAGCGCCTGGGGCTCAATCAGCGGGCCGATCGCCACATCTGGCTCGGTGCCCGCGCCCACCTTCATGGCGCTGACCTTGGCCGCCAGCTTTTCAGCAAAGGCGTCGTACACACCGTCCTGCACATAGATCCGGTTGGCGCACACGCAGGTTTGGCCAGTATTGCGGTATTTCGAGGCCAGGGCGCCATCCACCGCCGCGTCCAGATCGGCATCGTCAAAGACAATGAACGGCGCGTTGCCGCCCAACTCCAGCGAAAGTTTTTTTACCGTGCCGGCCGCCTGCCGCATCAGAAGGCGTCCGACCTCGGTGGAACCGGTGAACGACAGCTTCCGCACTAGCGGGCTTTCGCACAGGATGCGCCCGATCTCAGGCGCCTGGGAACCGTCGCAGGGGATTACGTTGAACACCCCAGGCGGCATGCCGGCCTGCTCGGCCAGCGCGGCCAGGGCCAGGGCGGTGAGGGGCGTGGATTCAGCGGGTTTGCAGACCACGGTGCAGCCCGCAGCCAGGGCCGGCGCTACCTTGCGGGTGATCATGGCCAGGGGGAAATTCCAGGGGGTGATGGCAGCGCAAATGCCGATGGGCTGCTTGATGGTTAGCAGCATGCGATCGTCCAGGTTGCTCGGAATCACCGCGCCATAGGCGCGCCTGACTTCTTCGGCGAACCATTCCACGAAGGAGGCGCCGTAGCTGACCTCGCCTCGGGCCTCGGCCAGCGGCTTGCCTTGCTCGGCGGTGATCAAGCGGGCCAGATCCTCGCCATGGCTTACGATTAACTCGAACCATCGTTTGAGCACAGCGGCCCGTGCCTTGGCCGTCAGGTTGCGCCAGGCTGGCCAGGCGGCACTGGCCGCCGCTATCGCCGCCTCGGTTTCGGCGGCCCCCATATCGGCCACCTCGGCGATCAGTGCAGCTGTGGCCGGGTTGGTGACCGGGAACACCTTGCGGCCATGGGCCGCAACCCATCTGCCATTGATGAAGCCCTGGTCTCTGAGCAAGGTCGGATCAATGAGCGCAACGGTCATGGTAGCTTCTCCAGATGGTTGTGGATTCCGCCGATGTGCCGGAAGGGCTCGGCCATGGTCGTGCTCTGGGCAGTGGCGCGGGTGGCGTTGGCATGAAGCAATCACCCCTGATTGTATTCCTTGTTGACCAGGCAATGTCAATCCTGATCGTCCTCCATTGCGCATCTTGTCGGCCGCGCACGATGATTTGCTGTGATTGCGGACAACTTCGCGGGACTAGGCGGAGAAGTTGCGCTTTTGGC
>WRFD01000266.1 GCA_009778955.1 Desulfobulbus sp. | reverse complement strand
GGCGAGCTCAATTCGTTCATTGTCCGCAAGGCGATCGCCCCGGAAACCATCGGGGAGATCTTCGCTCCGCTGGAGTTGCCGATGCGACCGCCGAACATGTGCGCCGGCTGCCCGCACCGCGGCTTGTTCTACGGCCTGTCGCGGATGAAGGACGTGTTCGTTTCCGGCGATATCGGCTGCTACACCCTCGGCTTCCTGCCGCCGCTGTCGGCCATGGATGCCTGTGTCTGCATGGGCGCCTCGGTCGCCATGGCCCACGGAATGGCTAAGGCGCTCGGCAAGCAAGGCGAGGGCAGGATCGTGGCCGTGCTCGGCGACTCCACCTTCATGCATTCGGGCATCACCGGCCTGCTCAACATGGTGTACAACGGCACCTATGCCTCGGTGATCATCCTCGACAACCGCACCACCGCCATGACCGGCCACCAGGACAATCCGGCCTCGGGACGTTCTATCCTAGGCGAACCGGCGCCGGCGCTGAATCTTGAGGAGCTGTGTCGGGCACTGGGCGTCAGGCGGGTGGCGGTGGTCAACCCGCACGACATCGAGACCACCCGCAAGGTGCTCAAGGAGGAGATCGAGACCCCCGAACCCTCGGTGATCATCAGCCGCGCCCCCTGTGTGCTCCTGCCCGAGGAAGTCAAGCGCGAAAAGCCGGTCTATTTCACTAACCTCGATAACTGTACCGGTTGTTCGCTCTGCGTGCAGATGGGATGCCCGGCCATCAGCTGGACGCCGCTGACCCCCGAGGAGGCGGTGGCCCGCGGCTACCGGGAAAAACAGAAGGGATTCGCCCGGATCGCCGAGGTGCAGTGCAACGGCTGCGGGCAGTGCGCCTGCGTGTGCAAGTTCGAAGCGATCACGAAAAAGGAGGCCAAGTAATGAAGCAGAACGGCAATATCCTCTTTTCGGGCGTGGGCGGCCAGGGCATTCTCTTGGCCAGCGAATTGACCGCCTATGCCCAGTTGGCGGCCGGCTTTGACGTCAAGAAGAGCGAAGTGCATGGCATGGCCCAGCGTGGCGGCTCGGTCGAGGCCCACCTTCGCTACGGCGAAAAGGTGTACTCGCCCCTGATCGAGCTGGGTGCGGCCGATATCCTGGTGGCTTTCGAAATCCTGGAGGCGGTGCGCTATCTGCCCTACCTGCACCGCGACAGCGCCGTGGTGGTCAATACCCAGAAAATCCTGCCGCCAGCGGTGGCGCTCGGCAAGGCCCGATATCCCGATAACATCCTTGACGAACTCAAGGCCCGCAACATCAACGTGGTGGCCATAGACGCCTTTGCCGTGGCCGAATCGGTGGGCGAGTTGCGTGCCGTCAACGTGGCCATGGTCGGCGCCATGTCCAATTTCCTCGCGGTCGGGCCCGAGATATTTATCCAGGTGATCGACAACACCATCAAACCCAGCTTCCGCGAAGTCAACAAGAAGGCCTTTGCCGCCGGCCGGGCTGCGGTTTACACCTGAACCGGCGCCACCAACAACGAGGTGAGACGATGATGTGGATTGAGGAAATCGAGACGCTGCCCCGGTCCGGCCTGGAATCGATCCAGCTCAAGCGGTTGCAGGCCCTGGTCCATCGAATGTACGCCAAGGTCGAGCCGTACCGGGTCAAAATGGAAGCCGCCGGAGTCAAGCCCGACGATATCCGATCGCTCGCCGACCTGCGCTATCTGCCCTACACCACCAAAGACGACCTGCGCGACAACTACCCCTTCGGGCTGTTCGCAACCCCGATGGAGGAAGTCATCCGGGTGCATGCCTCCTCGGGCACCACCGGCAAGCCCACGGTGGTCGGCTACACCCAGGCGGATATCAACCTCTGGTCCTCGGTGATGGCCCGCTGCCTAGCCATGGCCGGGGTGACCAAAGACGACATGGTCCACAACGCCTACGGCTACGGCCTGTTCACCGGCGGACTCGGCGTCCATTACGGCATCGAGGCGCTGGGAGCCACCGTGGTCCCAGTGTCGGGGGGCAACTCCAGGCGGCAGGTCCTCCTCATGCGCGACTTCGGCTCTACCGTACTCCTCTCCACCCCTTCTTATGCCCTCAACCTGGCCGACGCCGTGGCCGATGCCGGCGTCAGCACCGAAGAACTCAAGCTGCGGGTCGGCATCCATGGCGCCGAGCCCTGGAGCGAGAACATGCGCGAGGAGGTGGAACGCAAACTCGGCTTCAAAGCGGTGGACATCTACGGCCTGTCCGAGATCATCGGGCCGGGGGTGGCCATGGAGTGCCTGCGTGCCCAGGACGGCTTGCATATTCTTGAGGATAACTTCCTGCCTGAGATCATCGATCCGGAGACCCTGGAACCGCTGTCCCACGGCATGTCCGGCGAACTGGTCTTCACCACCTTGACCAAGGAAGCCTTCCCGTTGATTCGCTACCGGACCAAGGACATCTCCCGATTGATCCCCGAACCCTGCATCTGCGGCCGTACTCTGATCCGCATGGAGAAGATCATGGGCCGGACCGATGACATGCTGATCATCCGCGGGGTAAACGTGTTTCCGTCCCAGGTCGAGCATGTGTTGATGGGCATCGACGGGGTCGAACCCCATTACCAGATCGAGGTCACTCGCGACGGCAGCCTCGACGTGATGTCGGTGCTGGTCGAGGTGAGTGAGAACATCTTTTCTGACGAGATCAAGGGGCTGGAGAAGCTGACCAGGAGAATTCAGGTTGAAATCAAGGACTTGCTCGGAGTCACCTGTAAGGTGAAGCTGGTGGAGCCGCGCTCCATCCAGCGTTCCGAGGGCAAGGCCCAGCGGGTTATCGACCGTCGCAAACTGTAACCACAGGAGGAGCGCATGCGTGTTGAGCAGATCGCGGTTTTTCTCGAGAACAAATCGGGCCGCCTGGCTGAGATTACCCGCATCCTGGCGGAGAACGACATCAATATCCGGGCTCTGTCCGTGGCCGATACCGCCGATTTCGGCATCCTGCGCCTGATTGTCGATAAGGTGGACCTGGCCAAGGAAGTCCTGCGCGCCGGCGGCTTCACCGTCGGCAAGACCAACGTGGTGGCGGTCGAGGTGCCGGACCGGGCGGGCGGCCTGGCCAACGTGCTCAAGGTGGTCAACGAGGCCGGCCTCAACGTCGAATACATGTACGCCTTCGTCAACAAGAGCGGCGCCGATGCGGTGCTGATTTTCCGCTTCGACGAGATGGACCAGGCCATTGCGATGTTGCAGGAGAAAGGTTTTGTCCTTTTGAGCGGGCCGCAGATCTGCTCCCTGTAAGCAGCCGTCGCATTGCTGCGGTCGGCCGCGGCGCCGATTCCTTTGCCTTGGGATCGGCCAAGGAGGGTCGGTTCGCTCTTCTGCCGTGGCAAGTAAGGTTTGTGCCGGCGAACTTCGATCTGGGCCTGACTGTTTTTT
>WRFD01000265.1 GCA_009778955.1 Desulfobulbus sp. | reverse complement strand
CGTTCCAGATCGGCGCGGGGTACTCTTCGTCGGAAAATGTGCTGCTCATGGGCGAGATTTCCGAGAACAACCTGTTCGGCACCGGCAACCGGCTGTCACTGGCGGCCGCCACCAGCAGCGAAACCACACGCTACAATTTGAGACTCCTCAACCCACGCCTGTACGATTCCCAGGTTTCCGGCAGCGCCGAATTGTTCAACTGGGAACGGGTATATGACGACTTCACCAAGGACTCCACCGGCGCCACCTTCCGCCTGGGGCATCCGCTGTGGGAAGAATGGCGTGTCTACTACGCATACACCATTGCCAACACCAACCTGACGGACATCGATTACAACAATGTTTCGTCCGCCATCTTGCAATCGAAGGATATCAAGCTGCTCAGCATGCCTGAAATCAGCCTTGTGCGCGACACCCGCGATAAGATCTTCTCGCCGACCAAAGGATCGCGCAACAGCATCAGCTTCAGCTATGCCGGCGGCATCTTCGGCGGCGACGCCCAATTCACCAAGGTGGAAGGAAGCTCTACCTGGTATTTCCCGATGTTCTGGAGCACAGTCCTGAACCTCAAGCTCGCGGCCGGTCAGGCATTCGAGACCGAAGCCGGCAAGCTGCCGGTCTATGAAAAATACTTCTTGGGCGGCATGAACTCCATCCGTGGATTCAAGTCAACTCGCATCAGTCCGATTGATCCGGCTACTGGCGACAGAATAGGCGGCGACAAGATGTGGTACGGCACCGTTGCCGTTATTTTTCCCCTGGTCAAGGATATGGGGATCGATGGCGAGGTTTTCCACGATTTCGGCAACGTCTACGACATCGGTCAAAGCTGGGATTTTGGAGATTATAAGAAAACTGCCGGCGTCGGCCTTTTGTGGTCTTCGCCGATGGGGCCCATCCGGCTGGCCTGGGGCTTCAACCTTGATAAAAAGGACGGCGAAGACAGTTCCAACTGGGATTTCAGCATGGGTGGAACCTTCTGAACCACGCACCTAACATTTGATCTTGCCGCGTTCACATGCAGTCGATCCTTGAGCGGCTGCGCGACAGCAGTCCGCCCTCCGACATCTTTGGCCTTCATGGCGCTTCCGCCGCCCTGCTGCTCAGCAGGGCGGCGGTTTTTCTTCAACGTACCGTATGCTGCCTGCTGCCTTCCGACGATTTGCTTGAGCCTTTCGCTCAGGATATCGCCTTTTTTTCCAATCTGCGGGTGATCATCCATCCGAGTGACGAAATCCCGCCCTATGCCCCCCTGTCGCCGGACCCGGCCACGGGGTGCACGCGCCTGGCGACGCTCTACCAATTGCAGGAAAAAAGCACTGAGCCTTGCGTTGTCCTGACCTCGGCGGAAGCCATTCTCAGGCGAGTGCTTCCGGCCAGGGCGCTGAGCGACCATTGCGAGCTGGTGATTGCCGGCGAGGAGACCGATCGGGATGCGCTGGTCGCCTCGCTGGTCGCTGCGGGCTACCAGATGTGCGAAATGGTCCGACAGGAAGGCGATGTATCGACGCGCGGCGGGATAGTCGATGTCTATCCACCCGGCTTGGACACGGCGGCGACGGGGCCGCTGCGGCTCGATTTCTTTGGCGATACCCTCGAATCTATCCGCGCCTTTGATCCGTTGACCCAGCGATCCCGGCAGGAAATCGGCGAAGCGGTGCTGGTGCCGGCCTCGGATCTGCTCTTTCCGAAGTCGGGCGAACGGGGTGCGGTACTGCAAGCGCTCGACGACGCGGCGGACCAATATGGCTGGCAGAGTCGCGAATTACTGTCCATTCGCGAGCGGTTCGCCATAGGGCAACGGTACCCCGGCATGGAATTCATGCTGCCGCTGCTGTACGGCGGGCGGACGCGCCTGCAAACCCTGCTCGACTATCTGCCGCCCACCGCTCCGGTGATGATGTATGATCCCGTTGCCGTGCGCCAACGGATGCGCCTGGTACGCGATCGCATTCAGGCCAACTATCAGGAAGCAGTCGAACGCCGGTTGGCCGCCTTGCCGCCTGAGGAACTGTTCGTGACCGAGCCGGAGTGGGAGCAGATCGGTCAGGCCCGGTTGACGGCCCGAATCTCTTTTCTCCCCGACCCCGAATCGACGGGTTCGGAATTGCGGATTACCACCGGCGACCATAGCCTATTGGCCCAGGAAATCGAGCTGCATCGTAGGAAACGGGGCATTCTCGCCCCCCTGATCGATCGTCTCAACCAGTGGCGACAGGAGCAGGAGCGCATCGTGCTGGCGTGCAGGTCGACACGGCAGGCAAGGCTTTTGCGGGACATCCTCGCCAATTATCACCTGCAGGTCCAGATTTTCCCCCATCCGTTCGACGCCGCAGAGCCGCCAGAACCGGGCCTGATTGCCTGCTATGAAAACCCCTTGTCCAAAGGGTTCGACCTGCCGGAAGAGCAGGTGCATTTTCTCTCGGCCTCAGAACTGTTTGGCGACAAGCGCCTCCAATCCGGCCGTAGCAAGAGGGCAAAGGGCGAGGAACGCGAGCCCGTCCAGGTCGATCAGCTCAACCAGGGGGACATTGTCGTGCACCGCGATCACGGCATCGGCGTCTTTCAGGGGCTGGTCAACATGGAGTTTTCCGGCCAGCGGGGCGACTTCATGCAGATCGCCTTCCGCAATGACGACAAACTCTACGTGCCGGTGGACCGGCTGCACTGGGTGAGCCGCTATCAGGGACTCACCGATCAGGATCCCAAGCTCGACAGTCTCGGTTCCCAACGTTGGCAGAGCGCCAAAAAGAAAGTCACCGAGGCGGTGTGGAAAATTGCCCAAGAACTGCTGGAGATCTATGGCCACCGGGCTATGCGGCAAGGCCACCGCTTTTCTCCGCCGGGCAACCTGTTCCAGCAGTTGGAGGAATCCTTTCCCTACGACGAAACCAGCGGCCAGCTCAAGGCCATCGACGACGTCATCGGCGACTTGACCCGCGAACAACCCATGGACCGGCTGATCTGCGGCGATGTCGGCTACGGTAAGACAGAGGTTGCCGCCCGGGCAGCCTTCAAGGCGATCGAGGATGGCTATCAGGTCGCAATCCTGGTGCCGACCACGGTGTTGGCCGAGCAGCATGTCGCCACCTTCCGGGAACGCTTCTCCTTCTTTCCCGTGGAAATCGCCTGCCTCAACAGGTTTCGAACCAGCAAGCAGCAGAAGGAGATCGCGACCAAATTGGCGGCGGGCGCCATCGACCTGGTGGTGGGAACCCACCGGCTGCTCTCCAAGGACATCCAGTTCAAAAAGCTGGGCCTGCTGGTCGTCGACGAGGAACACCGTTTTGGGGTGGCCCACAAGGAGAGGATCAAGAAGATCAAGGCAACGGTGGACGTGCTCACCCTGACCGCCACGCCGATTCCGCGAACCCTGCAAATGTCGCTGTTGGG
>WRFD01000264.1 GCA_009778955.1 Desulfobulbus sp. | reverse complement strand
GCTTGGCGCAGAGGGAAAAATAGTCTTGGTCCGGATGGAACTTCGGCTTGGGTCAGAAGATCAAGTCCCAGGCCATCTTGGTGGCGATCACAAAAAGGAACAAGGCGAAAAAACGCTTGAGCTTGTCCACCGGCAAGGCATGGGCCAGCTTGACCCCGAGGGGCGCGGTCAGCATACTGGCGCAGACGATACAGACCAGGGCGGGCAGGTAAACAAAGCCGAGGCTGTAGGGCGGTAGGCCGGCCTCACCCAGGTTGTTGACAATATAGCCGGCCGCTCCGGCGATGGCGATGGGAAAACCGATGGCGGCCGAGGTGCCGATGGCCCGGTGGGCAGCGACATTGCACCAGAGCATGAAGGGCACTGAAAGGGAGCCGCCGCCGATGCCGACCAGGGCGGAAACCACGCCGATGAGCGATCCCATGCCGAACATGCCGCCGGCTCCGGGCAGATCACGCGAGGCTGCAGGTTTTTTGTTGGACAGCATCTGGGTGGCGACCACATAGAGGAACAGGCAGAAAAAACCCTTTAAAAAGCCGGTGGACAACCGTGAGGCCACAAAGGTGCCGGCAAAAGTGCCGATCAGGATGCCGGGGACGATCCGCCGGACAATCACCCATTCCACTGCGCCTCGCTTGTGGTGGGACATGAAACTCGAAATTGAGGTGAACATTATGCTGGCAAGCGACGTGCCCAGGGCGATGTGCATGATCTGGTCGGGCTGAATTCCTTGCTTGGAAAAGCAAAAAACCAGCATCGGCACGATCACCACTCCACCGCCAACGCCCAAGAGACCGGCCAACACCCCGGCGACCAACCCCACCACCAGATACATCGCGATAATTTCTACAGACATGACATGTTTCTCCTGGCCTCACTCTGAGGCGCTTGAAGGTGTAGGACAGATTTTATGAAATTTCTCAATTATGACTTCTATAATTTTCTCCGTCATTGCGAGCGCAACGAAGCAATCCGTTCCTCGCTATGACGTGGTTGGTTGTCATTTCGATAAGCGCAGCGAACGCCAGTTGAACAGGCCAACTGGCTGAAATCTCATCACGACAGAAGATTTCTCCCTTGCGGTCGAAAGACAGAAGCGGCGGACAGCTCATCGCAACGACGAATTTAATATCGCAGTATTGACGTCTAATCTGCATCACCGTCCGCCTCTCCGGATGTCGCCTGTTGCCCGCCGAAAATGTGCCGTTCGATCTCGGCGACATGCCGCTCCATCGCAGAGCGAGCCGCTTCGGCATTCCTTGTCTCCAAGGCGTCGATGATCCGCAGATGCCCTTCCATCGATGCAAGCCGGCGTTCATCGCTCTGCAACCAGACCGACCGGCTTTCGTTCACGATCGACTGGATGGCGGACATCACCCTGGCAATCACCCGGTTGCCGGCACTTTCCGCCAGCACCTGGTGAAACTCGGCGTCGAAGCCGTCGGCATCGCGCCCAACGGTCAAGGCCCGTTGCTGATCGCAAACCAATATCTTCAACCGGTCAATGGCTTCAGGCGAGATCCGCCGCGCCGCCAGGGCTGCGAGTGGCGGCTCGATCAGCCGCCGGAACTCGACGACTTCATGCAACAGCCCACTCTGCTCGCTGATGGCCTTGGCGATGGCATCGGTGGATAAGGGCGTTTCGATGGCAGTCAGCAGGTAGGTGCCATCCCCCTGTCGGCTCTCGATAATGCCCCGCTCAGCCAAGGCCTGGAATGCCTGGCGCAGGCTAGTGCGGGACACGCCGAACATTTCCGCCAATTTCCGCTCGGGCGGCAGCCTGCTGCCCGGTTGCAGCTCGCCATTGCGAATCATGGCGCGGATCCGTTCAATCAGCGCCGTGTAGGTGTATTTTTTTTCCTCTTGGGCAAGCGATGATGCCACAGACTCCTCCCTCCTGCTTATATTGGTTTAATCAATAGCACAAACATCCCTCTTTTGCAACCAATTTGTCCAACCTTTACAATTGGTCGACCACTTGGCAAGCCTACACAATGTCCTGGCGAACGGTTTGAAACGCTGGTCAACTCCACCGGGTCCGCCAGGGCTGAAGATGCTTCCCTAAGCCAGCGCGGCACGACGTGACTGCTTGACACTTGAAAAATATCGAAAAACTCGTTAAAATTCGGAATAGAGTTCAGATTTGAAAAAAAGAGAAAACGAAAACGAAAAATGTGGGCGCAAAACACGGCCGACAAAACAACCATGCATGCCAATACTGGCCAAACATTCCCTTGGTGTCACACTGTTCATCAGGCTACGGCCAGATGAACACGCTCCTTGTTACTGATGGTATCCCTATGACTTCGGTCCCTCAACATATCCCCGCCATCAAAACGCCTCCTCAGCGCAGCCGTCTTTCGCTCCGAAAAACACTGATCGCAACCTTGCTGGCCCTCGCTGTTCTGGCAGTGTGCGGCTACAATCTGGATCAATACCAAAAACAGACAATTTTACGGGAACAAAGCGAAACTCTCCGTTCCATCTCCCGGTTGAAAATCAACCATATCCAAACCTGGCGCCAGGAACGGATGATAGATGCGCGCCTGAACTCTTCAGGCCTGCTCAAACTCATGGCCCAGCAGTGGCAGAAACAGCCCACCCCCGATCTGCTGGAGATGATGAAGGCCCGCATGCAATTCCTCCAGGAAAATATGAACTATAGCGATATGATCCTGGCTGACCCCTCCGGCAACATCGTGGCCTCGCTCTTGCCCAGGCCCGCCGGGCTGGAATTGCAGGAGCAAAATTTGGTCGCCCAGGTCATTGCCTCCAAAAGCGCAAAAATAGGCGAATTCTTTCAGTGCCTTTATAACTGCGATCACATCCACCTGCCGGTGGCGGCCCCAATTCTCGACCAACACCAGGACCAGGTGCTCATGGTGCTTATCCTGATCGCGGATCCGTACTTCGACCTCTACCCCATTATCCAGACCTGGCCGACCGCCGATCACAGCGGCGAAATTATGCTGATCCGAAAGGATGGCGACGATCTGCTGGTGCTCAACCAGCTCCGTCACCGGGATGACCCTCCCCTGTCCTTTCGCCAGCCGCTGGCCACAACGCATACGCTTGCCGCTCACTCCCTTCAGGGCGCAACCGGGACCATGCAGGGGCTTGATTACCGGGGGGTCGAGGTGCTGGCCGTTCTGGACAAGGTGCCGGACACCGACTGGGTCCTGGTCACCAAAACAGATACCCATGCCCTGCTGGCCGAAGCCCATTACCGAACCATGGCGATTCTGCTGCTAGTGAGCATGACCACCGTTCTGGCTGGCATCCTGATGCGGCTTGTCGGCCTTGCCCGACATAAATCGCTGCTTGAGGCATTGTTGCAAGAGGAACAGGAGCACCAGAAGACCAGAGGGGAAATCCTTGCCACCTTGTACAGCATCGGT
>WRFD01000263.1 GCA_009778955.1 Desulfobulbus sp. | reverse complement strand
GCTGATGGATGTCAAGACCGCGCATTTTGCGCCTCTATTGCAATAATTTCAATAGATTAAATACACACGATCCTTGTTGTCATGTCACGAAATGTGTTCTTGTAGACGAGAGTTTTTCAACAGCCAGTTAAAGGTATAGGCGCGCATCTCAAGACAGTTGATATTTTAAAATTATGCGCAATATTTTACACAAAATTGCAGAAAATTACAACAATTTTAACGGAAAGCGCCTTATATCCTCGCCCTGAACGGCGAGGTTTTACGGCGCGCTGGATAAAATCAATTTTTATCGCCAACAAACAGATTGTCTTGGCAGGTTAAGAACATAATTTTCCAGGGTCTACGGCAAGCAGTTGCAACTCTTACGACAGTTGCGCAGGCTGTCTGCGAAAAGTCATGCAGACTGCACCAGAGCAAGGAAAAGGTGTGCGGTCAGGGGGTGCTGTTTTCACGCTCAAGCATTGGGAAAGAGAACGAAATGGCGCCGCTCGGGGACAGACGCCCAGCAAGGCGCAAAAACCGCGCTGGCGGCTTGAGGAGAAGGAGGAAGCGAAATGGGGCGCTCAAAGCGCCCTATTCTGCTTCGTGAAGTTTGACCAGATTGAGGATATGGAGGAAACTGTCCGGATCAAGGTGAGTAAAGGCCACGGCTATGCCGTCGGGCTCGTGGCGCCGGACCACGCCCTGGGCGATGGCTTCCATCCTGCTGGTGGCGCCGGCCAGGCTGATTTTGACGGTGCAAGGCGTCTCCAATGGCAGCCGGACCTCGGTTATGAGATAAAGGCCGTGGAGGCTGATGTTGTGGGTATCGACCTGTAGTTCCAACAAGTCGTCATCGCCGTACTGGAGCACCGCGGCACTGCTGAAGACAATGCGCCGCGATCGGCGGCGTCCCGAAAAGCTCATAGCTACCGTCCCTGCTCAAAGGTTTGATGCATAGCAAGCCTGCGGCTCTGCGTCTCCACCACATATTCACCGTTGTTCACCGATATCTCGGGGACCTGTTTTGATTGCTCAAAGGCGGCGTATCCCGGCTCCAGGGTCTGCCAGAACTTGGTCCAAGGTGAGGCGGCAAATTTTTTCAAGTTCAGCGGGGTCAGGGGAAAGGGGAAGATATGCACGGCAAAATGTTCCTGCCCGTTTTTGAGCGCCTCATGCGCCAGCAAATAAATCTCTTCGATACGGCCGTCGGTCATGGCGAAACAGCCCACTGACTGGCAATCGCCATGCACCATGATCCGGCTTCCGGTCCGGTTTTTGGCCATATCGAACTCGTTGGGGTAGCCGACGTCAAAGGCGAGATGGTAGGACGATTTAGGATTCATCTGCGTGGCTCTGACATTGTAGAACCCCTCGGGAGCCTGCCAGTCGCCCTCGTTGACCTTGGGTCCGAGAAAACCCGAGTAGTTGCAGACCCGATAGCTCTTGAACAGCTCGAATCCTCGCCCCTTGTTCATCCATACTTCCAAGGTGCCGGGGAGCTTGAAGATGCGGACAAATATCGGCTCTCCCAAGGCAAATCCCTTTTCCTGCAGCTCCTGCTGGATCATGGGTTTGGTTTGGGACATGAGTTGCTCCGCCTTGGGCGTGGTCGGCGGCTCGACACCGGCGGCCAGTTGCGGGCCGCCCAGGGCGGCGATGGTTAAAAACGAACAGAACAGCAGGCCTTTGCCAATAATCGATCGAACAGGTGCGTAAGCCATAATCCTCTGATAAAAAAGGAGACAGATCTTCCGCCGACCCAGCAGTCGGGCCGACCCACTTACCATCGGCCCGGACCGCTCAGGCGTTCCGGGATTCCCACGCCTTGGTATCGCCCGAGGCCGCGCATTCGTTTTTCCCGAGGTCCAGCTCCTCCTGCCGCTCTTGCTCTTCTTCGCGAAGATTGGCGTTGACCAGGCGGATAATAGCGTATTCCTCGGGTTGCGGCCGCATGTTCTCCTTGATGAAGGCGATGAACGCCGCAGGGTTGTCGATTTCGTAGATGGCGCGGTTACGCTCCAGAACCCTGCCCAGGCTGCGGGCAAAGACCAAGTTTTCGTCCGCTTCCCGCCAATCAATGTAATGGCCAGGCAACACCTGGAGTTCCGGGTCGAAACCCTTGATCGACTGAATCGTCTCGTAGAGCATCATGGCCCACTCTTCCGCCTGTCCCCCCAGGTCGGGCCGCCCCACCGAATCGATAAAAATGGTGTCGCCTGACAGCAAAAATCGTTCGTCGATGAGATACGAGGTGGAACCTGGCGTGTGGCCGGGTGTGAACACCACCCGTACATCGGGGCCGCCGAGACTGAAACGTTGGATCTCGCCGTCTTGCAGGGGAGTGTAGGGATTGTTTGAATCCTTGAAATCGCCGTCGTTGGCGTAAAAGGTGGCGCCGGTTTGGCGGGCGATGTTCCGGCTGCCGGCAATGTAGTCGGCCTGGAGGTGGGTTTCAAAGGTCTTGGTGACCATGCACCCCTGATGAACCGCAAACTCTAGGTAGAAATCGAGATTGCGCGAGGGATCGAACAACATCATTTCCTTGCCGCTGATCAGGCCATAGCTGCACGAGGCCTTGCCCGGTCGGATGAACTGGAACAGCTCATAGTCGGTCCCCCCGCCGATCCGCCGCAACACCAGCAGGTTGCCCCAGGAGGAAATGCCGTTTTGCAGGTAACCGATCTGGTCAAACCCGTGCCGGTCGAGAATCTCGGCGACATAGCGGGCCGAATTCTCCTTGGCGCAGACGATGCGCACCGCACGGTTCCGGGGCACCCGGGCCACCGCATCCTCCTCGTCTTCCATGAAATCGTAGTAGGAGATATTGACCAGCGTAAACGGACGGGGGCCTTCAACCCGGAACCGGGCGAAATCTTTAGGGCTCCTTACATCAAGCACCACCATGTCCGCTCCGGTGGATAACCAGTGGAACAGATCCTTGGCCTTATAGATCTGGATTGCCATGATACTCCTTCCCTTCATACCGCCCGAAACACACTCGCATTAAGCTATCGGGCCTGCATGTAATTGTCAATATTATAATGAAGTTATCTCGGACAATCGGCACAATCACCTCTCCGGCGATGGCACTTCTCTGCTTCGCATGCATCGGCCATCCGTCGCTTTGATTCCGCATTGCCGGGCAAACGCGAGCACAGGTGTCCCTAATCAGGCCACAGTGGCCCGCCGCCAAACCGAGGATACACAGGTCCTCCCAAGCCGCCAGCAACGTTTTTTTTTGACAGCAGTCCATTTTTTTTCATAAGATATATAATGCTCCCTCAATCGGCCCCACCATCTCCTTACCGATCCTGATCCGAGACGCGACAACCATGTTGCAAGCCCTTGCGCATCGCATGCTTTCCCGGAAGCAGTTGGCGGTCCGTTTGTTGCGGCGTAGGCCGGGCCTTCGTCAACTAG
>WRFD01000262.1 GCA_009778955.1 Desulfobulbus sp. | reverse complement strand
CTCGATGACCTCCACGCCATCTTTACCAGCGTTTGCATCGACTTTGACGCTGAATTGGGGGAATTTGACGGTGAAGAGGATCATGTCCATCTACTGGTGAACTATCCGCCAAAGGTGGCGATTTCGGCATTGGCAAACAGTTTGAAGGGCGTCTCAAGCCGTATGGCGCGCAAGAAAAACTACCCAAGCATCCGCAACAAGCTGTGGGACGGGGCATTGTGGACGCTATCCTTTTTTTGCTGGCAGCCGCAGCGGCGCGCCCATCGGCATCATCCGCCAATACATTGAGCAGCAGCAGACGCCACACTGACCGCCCAAAAGGACGCCCACGGCGTCCGCGCTATCCTTCCCCGCCCTGAAGGGCGGGGCTTGTCGCGCACCTGGTCAACGGCAAGCTGATGGTGCGCGAGCGGCAGCTGCAAACCAATAATGTACCGGTTATTGGCCAGGCGGCTGAGAGTGCAGGCAGTTCAGATATTGAAGCGAATATTGAGGATGTCGCCGTCGGTGACGATATAGTCCCTGCCCTGCACGTAGAACTTGCCGGCTTTCTTCAGATCCGCCTCGCTGCCCAAGGTGATCAGTTCGTCATACTTCATCACCTCGGCGCGGATGAAACCCTTCTGCAGGTCGGTGTGGATGGCGCCGGCAGCCACCGGGGCGGGTGAATTGGTCCGTACCAGCCACTGGTGCACCTCGTCCTTGCCGACGGTGAAGAACGAAATCCGGCCAAGCGCCTTGAGGCATAGCAGGGCCAGCACCTCCAGAGCCGGCTGCTCGATGCCGAGGCCGCGCCTGAACTCCCGCCGATCCTCCTCGCTGTCCAGCAGGGCGATCTCGGCCTCGACCTTGGCGGAAACGGTCATCGCCTCCATCTTGTCCGCGGCGCACAGGTCGCGCATCTGGGCAAGCAAGGCGGCATCGCCCACTTGCTCCTCGCCGACATTGAACACCAAAATCATTTCCTTACGGGTGATCAAGGGGTAGCTGCGGATCAGCAGTTCCTCCTCATCATTCAGTTCCATCAGCCGCAGCGGCCGTTCCTCCTCCATCTGGGCCTGCATACGCCTGAGCAGATCCGCTTCCTTGGCCTGGCGCTCGTCCTTCACCTTTTTCAAACCGGCTTCAAGCCGTTCGATCCGCTTTTCCAAGAAAATCTGATCGTGGAGCAGAAGCTCGGCGTTGACCATTTCGACATCGCGCAGCGGGTCGACCGAACCGGCGGCATGGTAGATCGAGTCGTCCGCAAAGGCGCGCACCACGTGGCAGAGGGCGTCGACATCGCTGATGTCGCGGAAGATATCGCCCTTGGCGATCGCCTCTTGCTCCATCTTGGGCAGAAGCACCAGGTCAATACGCGCCCTGGTCACCTTTTTCGGCTGATACATGGCCACCAGCAGGTCAAAGCGCTGGTCGACGATATTGGCCGCACCGGGAATCGGTTTGGCTGGACCGCCTGCCTCGTGCAGTTCACTGCCGGTCAACACCTGAAAAAGCGTTTTCTTGCCCGTTTGCGGCAAGCCGATAATGCCAACTTTCATACAATTCTTTTTCCTTTCATGGTTCAAACCGGCGGCCAGCCGCGGGCTGCGTCTCTCACAGCAAACCGGGGTGGCGGGAGATCTCGTCCTCAATCCGGTCAGGATCCGGGGCGTTGAACCGGATCAGATTCTGGAGGTGAAACAGGTTTTCCGGCGTGATTTTGGTAAAACGGACACCTATCGCCTGGCCGCTGCAACGGACAATCTCCCCGAACACCTCCACACCCTGCTCCGGCGTAGTCGCCTTGAGCGGCAGCCAGAACCGGCAGGCAGCCCCCACCCGGAATTCGATGGTGGTCTTGAACGAACACCCGCCCACGCCGAGATTCTCAACCTGAGAAAAGGGATAGACTATGCCGTCCACCGTCAGCTCGGTGGCCATGTTGAAACCGATGCGACTGAATCTTCTTTGTTCCATCAGAACCTCACGCCCTAATCGGCATCGCCCCCGCCCGTAAAAAGCAGATCGGACCTTGCGCCGCCGGCGCCAGCACGTTAGCGAAAAAAAAGGGGTCAAGCCGACCGGCCCGACCCCTGCCATCATTGACGCGCCCGGAAAAGTGTAATTCCGGCCTACAGTTCCCCGGCACTCTCGGGCATGAACTCATCGCCACCATGCAGCCATTGTCTTTTGCGCACTTTTTCTTGCAGCCATCGACCACCCAAAAGCGATTCGGAAAACATATTTTTATATCGCAAGAAGCAGGAACAGTCAATGAGATATTACCCAAACGAGGCGAACAAACGCTGCTTGGTGTAGGTCCATTCGAATCTGGCAACCGCCTCATCCAGAAGATTGGGTGGGAGTAGGGGTAGGCAGGGACGTCTTGATGTTATACCAGCTTGCGCTGACAGCCTCGGCATATACCTGCCCACATTTCATGGGGATCGGCGTATGTACCACAGATTGCGCATTGAGCAGGTTCCGTGGATTGCTTTCTGGCAGTGACAAAAGAATCATTAGTCAAGTCAGGCACGTCGTCCGTATCAACCCAAGAACTGCTCGACTCTCTTTTTTCCCCGGTCATCGGCGCACCTCATCGAAATAATGCGGCGATTGCGGCCGCTCCTTCGGGCTATTCCATCGAAAGCCGCTCTGCCATGCGTGCTTGCCAGCCGGGGCCGGTGGTCTTCCAGCGGGCCAGCACCGATACCGGAAAGCGTGCTGGCACGGATGCAGCGTCAGCTCATATAGAGACCACCATTGACGTTGACCGTCTGCCCCGTCATGTAGCCATTCCGTGCCAACATGACTACCGCATCGGCCACCTCCTCGACGCTGCCAAAGCGACCAAGCGGGATGAGGCTTGGTTGGGCGCGATCGTTGCTGCGAAGCATGTCTGTATCAATCAGCGCTGGCGCGACGACATTGGCTGTGATGCCTTCGTCCGCGAGCAGCTTGGCATAGCCATGAGTCATGCCGATCATGCCCGCCTTCGAGGCGGCGTAATGCGGCCCGATGACTCCGCCGGTCTGTGCCGCGACCGAGGAAATGTTGACAATGCGGCCCCAGCGCTGTGCGCGCATACCTGGCAGGACTGCCTGCGTCACCAGGAAAGCCGAGGTGAGGTTGAGCGTGATGGCCTCGTTCCACACCTGTGTATCAAGCGTGTCGAGCGTCACCGGCTTAGCGACACCAGCGTTGTTGACAAGGATCCCGATCGCCCCCAGCGCCGACTCGACGTCCACCACCAGTTGCTTCACCTCCATTGCCGAGGCGACATTCGCGGCGAACGCTACCGCACGCCGTCCGCGCCCCCTGATCTCGGACACGACCGCCTCGGCGTCGTCCCGGCGATTCCGATAATTGACTGCGATGTTGGCGCCGACCGCTGCTAGCGCCAAGGCAATGGCGCGTCCGATGCCTCGGCTGCCGCCAGTGACGAGGGCGCATCTGCCAGTGAGATCATTCATGCTGACTCTCCTTCCTCAAGGGTATGATTATTCTG
>WRFD01000261.1 GCA_009778955.1 Desulfobulbus sp. | reverse complement strand
GCGCCATGAACCCTTTCTTGAAATCGCTCGCCATCTTTCTGCTTGAGCTGCGCGGATTTCTGAAGGCGCTCATGCTGGCTATCGTCGGCGCCACCGCAGCCCTGTTCTTCGTCTCCAGCCAACTGTTGACCGAATTGCAGCATCATCTCGACGAGAAGCTGTATTTTTTTTCAGTGGCCGCGCCTTTCCTCGCCCATGTCACTCTGGCCTTTTTCGGGGCCCTGTACCTGTTAATGCCGTTGTGCGTGTTCGTGCTGTGGAAGGCTTTGGGCAAGCCCTTCGGGGTGACCGGCAAAACCCTGACTTGGCTTGTGGTGGCGACCTGTGCGTTGTTCTACAGCGGCACTATTTTTTGCGCCTTCGTCACCTTGCCTTTTGGCATCAGATTCTTGCTGGGCTTTCAGTCCGAGGCGTTGCGGGCGGTGATTTCAGTGGACCGTTTCGTTACCTTCGTGACCCTTTTCCTGTTCGGTTTCGGAGTGATTTTCGAGCTGCCGGTCTTTATGGTGTTCAGCGCCCAGGTCGGAGTCATCACCCGGAAAACCTTCGAAAAGAACAGACGCTACGCGGTGCTGGTGATCGCCATCCTCGCCGCTGTCCTGACCCCGACCCCGGACGTTTTCAATATGGCGCTGATGGGCGTGCCCTTGTATCTGCTCTATGAGTCGGGCATCCTCTTGATTAGATTCATGGGGCTTGGCGAGCGAAAAACCGAGGTTGCTTCTCCGGATGCCTGACAGGCGACCGGGCGCGCCGCTTAAAAAGAGATGATCCGGATGCCATGGTCTTGCAGCAGGGCGGCGGTCACTCCGGTCAGTGGGCTTAGGCCGCAGGAAGGGCTGCCGGACTTGAGCAGGCAAAGGGTGATGTTCTGGGCCTGGACGATGGTGAGCGCCATGCGGGCGCCGCGGACGAAGGCGTCGGTCACGTCGAGGCCTGCGCGATCGACGACCCGAGCCGTGCCGGCCAGCACCCCGTGGCCGTCGCCGCCGGTCAATGACGCTTCGGGTCGCGGAGTGGCGAGACCACCCAGTTGCTCGGGGCAGACGGGAATCCAGAGGCGGTCCGCCAGCAAGCGCAGGCAGGCGGGATCAGCCTTGCTGCACCCGTCATAGCGGGTACAGAGTCCGACGAGGCAGGCGCTCACCAGGCACTTGGTTGAATATTCCATTACTATGCACCAGGAGAGGAAAGCGAAGAGGCACATGATCATACGCAAACAGCAAGAGGATACTCGTCCGGACAGGAAGACGCTCTGGTTTCTTGGCGCGGCGATCGTGGTTTTTTTTCTGCTGTGGGTGATGTTTGCTCCGGGGCGCGGGTTTTTTCATTACCAGCGGTTGAAAAAGGATATTGCCGCCCTCAGCGAGGAAAACAGCCGCCTGGAAGCGAAAAACGCCGAGTTGCTCGAAGATATCAACCGACTGCGTTCCGATGACAAGTATCTGGAAGAGGTGGCCCGGAAAAAGCACGGCCTGCTGCGCAAGGACGAAACAGTGTTTGAGTTCGAACCCCCCAAAAAGAAGAAGGAATAGGGCATGACGACAGACGGACGCGGGGCTGAATTTTGGCCGGCAACGGCGGCGGAGACAGGATGGACATGACAGGTGGGTTTGCAACTGATGGGGCGGAATCGGTACAGGAGCCGGCCCAGGAACCGGTAATGCCGCCTGACCGGATGGATGGTTTGCGTTTGGCCGGGGCCTTGCGGACCTTGCTGCACCACCACCGGCAGATGGGTATCGAGCGGTATCCGCTGGCGCCCGGACTGCAACAGTTTCTCCGCTCCCAGGGCCGGCCGGCAATGCCGGCCGAGAGGCGGATCAGCAAGGCGGCCATGGCTGAACAGACCAAGGCCGCGCCGCCGGCCACGCCGGAAAAGAGCAGGGCCGAGTTGTGCGCCCTTGGCCGTGAAATCGATCTCTGCCGCCAGTGCTCCCTGGCATCGGCAAGGCGCGGCGTGGTTTGCGCTAGCGGTATCGCCGGAGCCTTGCTGATGGTGGTTGGCGATTATTCCGCCCAGAGCGCGGAATTTTCCGCCGCAACCCTGTTCGGCGCGGACGAGGACCCCATGCTCTGGAACATGATGCGCGCCATTCATCTCACCCCTGAACAAGTCTATGTGACCAACGTGGTCAAATGCTGCCCGCTGGCAGCGGAGGCGCCAGGCGAAGAGAGCATCCGCTGCTGCCACGGCTTTCTGTTGCGGGAAATCGAATTGGTGCGGCCCAAGGTGGTCTGCGCCATGAGCGAGATTGCGGTGGGTATGCTGACGGGTGCGCAGGGGGCGCTGGCACGGTTGCGCGGCAAGTTTTATCCTTGCCGGCGGCAGAATGCCGCCGCAGAGCCGCTCCAGGTCATGGCGACCTTTCACCCCCGTTTTCTGCTGCGCAATCTCGATTTGAAAAAGGCGGTCTGGCAGGATCTGCAGCTGATCCAGAGGCGTCTCCAGGCGCAATAAAGAGCGGCTAGCGCCCTGCGCGGTTAGTCACGTCTTGTAATTTCCAAGAAATTCATGGGAAAATAATCCAATGATCAAATTAAATGACCGAACGAACCAAACACTACGACCTGGCCTTGCCGGTCACAAACAGTTCAAAGAGCCGCTCAAAGACAAAGGGGATGGTTGAAGCCTGGGCGTTGGCCGAACCGGCATAGGCTTTGGTCAGTTCAAAGGCTCGCTCAAAGGCTTCCTCGTATTCAGATTTTTTTTGTTTTTTGATGATGCTGACCAGTTCTTCGGCAATAGGGTTTTCCATATGGGCATACCGGCCGTCGCGGGCGTTGGGTGGGTCGATCCGCCAGGGGCGGACAGAAATCAGGTGGCTGCTGTGGCCATGATAGGCAATTACGTTCGCCAGGCCAAGCCCTTTTTGGCGCAAACACAATCGCGGGCTGCCAAATGACTTGAACCATTGGAGCGTTGGATGTGCGGCAACCTTATACAACTGTTGAAGATGTCAAGAAGAATATTTTTTTATATATAGAATATGGAGCGCTGGCGCATATAAAGAAAATTATTTTTTCACATTTTTTTGTTTTCTTTGATATTTATTTCTACGCGAGTAATTATTGAAGCGTTTGACATGCTCCCTCACTTGAAGGAAGAGGATTCTGAGATCAACATATAAGATCAACATATAAGCCTGCCGGACAAGTTTAGTCTTACAGCTTTTCCCTCACGAGTTGATATCCCGACCCGGTGAATATTACGGGCAGCGTTCAGATCGCGGTCATGTTGCGATCCGCAATTAGGACAAGCCTAGGAACGAACCTGCAATGGAAGTTCTGGCAGTATATGCAGACAGGTTGGGACGGAACATTGCTTGCTTGATGGGTAGAATCGATCGATCTTCACCATCTGGCCGCCATGTTTGCGCAGCATCCAGTCAAGGATGCCCAGAAAGGAGCCGTGCCCAAGATCGGATATCTTCCGGCCCCAAAGCCGCTGCATGGCCTTGATGTTCAAATCTTCCACGGCCACGAAATCGTATGCGCGGGCCAACCCGAGCGCGGTTTT
>WRFD01000260.1 GCA_009778955.1 Desulfobulbus sp. | reverse complement strand
TTATGGGTATTCAACAAGGATAGCTGCCACAACAGGAGGAAAGCGGGAGATGCGCTATCCCTCCCCTGATTGAAATCAGGGGTTTCCCGCGCTTTTTTGATGAAGAAAACGCGCACCGGATACGAACAAGGCGAGCCGACAGCCATGGACCAGGCGCTGCCCGAGGCCTTCGCGGCCAAGCAGTGGGGTGCGCAATGGCGGCTGTTCCGCCTGGTGAGAAAGTGGCCCAAGGTCGTCGGCGCTGAGGTCGCCCAACTGACCTATCCCGCCTTTTTCCGCCAGGAGACCTTGTGTATATTCGTTCAGAACTCTGCCTCGATGCATCATCTGCAGTATGTCAAGGTCGAGATGATCGCCTGCATCAACCAGCACCTTGAAGGCCAGCCCATCACAGATATCCGCTGGCAGCTCCATGTCCCGGCCCCGCCTCCGCCCGTCCCGCCTCCCCCCAGCCTACGGAAGATAGACCCCCAGCGGGAACAGTCCTTTTGCCAGATGACCGAAGCCATTGCCAACCAGGAATGTCGCGAGGCCCTGCAACGGATGTGGTGCGCCTTTGCCGTTCACATGGACTTTTAATAGCGGCTACAGACGTTTTTCTCTGTTTTCTTCCCGCCTGAATTTTTGCCCTGCCGGGCGCTTTTTTTGCGCTTTACCTGGAAATAGGCTATGGTAACACTCGTATCTTTTGGTTCCTATTCACAGATGATTTACAGATTTTTCCCGATCCGGCATGAAACTCCTTGAATTAATAGGCAATACTCCGCTGGTTGAATTGAACCGGCTCAACCCGGCGGCCGACAAGGTGCTTTTGCTGGGCAAACTCGAATCCCGCAACCCCGGCGGTTCGATCAAGGACCGGGTCGCCCTGTCCATGGTCGAGGCGGCCGAACAAAGCGGCGAAATGACCTGCGACAAGATCCTGCTGGAAGCCACCAGCGGCAATACCGGCATCGGCATGGCCATGGTCTGCGCCGCCAAGCAATACCGCTGCCAGTTGATCATGCCCGAATCGGCCTCGATTGAGCGGCGGCTGATAATGCAGGCCTATGGCGCGGAGATCATTCTCACTCCGGCCAAGAGGGCCACCGACGGAGCCATCGAAAAGGCGTACGCGCTCGCCCGCGAGCATCCCGAACGCTACTTCCTTGCCGATCAGTTCAACAATCCCGCCAACTGGCAGGCGCATTACCTGAGCACGGCCCCGGAAATCTGGGAACAGACCGGCGGCCGGGTAACGGATATCATCGCCACCCTGGGCACCTCGGGCACGGCCATGGGCTTGTCGAAATGGTTCCGCGACCACCACCCCGAGGTCCGGGTGATCGCGGTGGAACCGTATCTCGGCCACAAGATCCAGGGGCTGAAGAACATGAAGGAATCCTACAAGCCGGGGATCTTCGACAAGACCTTGCCGCACGCCATCGTCAACGTGGCCGATGAGGACGCCTTTGCCACGGTCCGTCGCCTGGCCGCCGAAGAGGGCATCTTTGCCGGGATGAGCAGCGGCGCGGCCATGTTCGCCGGCATTCATCGGTCCCGGGAAGTCGACGGCGGCTGCGTTGTGGTGATCTTGCCCGACGGCGGCGAGCGGTACTTGAGCACCACGCTTTTTGCCCGCAAGGAAAAGGTCGAGAAGGAGACTGTCCACCTCAGGCTGTTCAATACCATGACCCGCAACAAGGCGATATTCCGCCCGATCCGTGACGACCGGGTCACGCTGTATGCCTGCGGCCCCACAGCAGCCGAATCACCCAACCTTGCCCATTGCCGCCGGTTCATCGTGGCCGACCTGATCAACCGCTGCCTGCGCGCCAATGGATACGCGGTGGAATTGTTCATGAATTTCACCGATCTCGACGACAACACCATCACCGGCGCCATCAAGGCCGGGGCTGAGCTGCGCGCCTTTACCGGCGGCTATATCGACGAATTCAAGGAAGCCATCGAGAACCTCAATGTGGAGCCGGCCGCCGGGTATCCGCTGGCCTCCGAGCATGTCGGCGACATGATCGAGATTGTCCACGACCTGATCCACAAGGGCTATGCCTACGAGAAGCTGGGCTCGATCTACTTCGATATCTCCAAGTTCAAGAAGTACGGACGCCTGTCCGGCATCGACCTGAGCAAGATCAAGGTCGGCCAGACCGTGGATCTCGATAATTACGAGAAGGACAATCCCCGCGATTTTACCCTGTTGAAGCGTTCGACCCTGGCTGAGCTGAAAAAGGGCATCTTTTACGAAACCGACTGGGGCAATGTCCGGCCCGGGTGGCACATCGAATGCTCGGCGATGTCGACCAAGTATCTCGGCGAGACCCTGGATATCCACACCGCCAGCCAGGACCTGGTTTTTCCGCACCACGAGAACGAGATTGCCATTGCCGAGGCGCTCACCGGCAAGCCCCTGGCTAACTTTTGGCTCCATTCCGGCCAGTTGCTCAAGGACGGCCGCAAAATGGCCAGCGATACCGGCAACGTGGTCACCCTGCGCGAAGTGCTGGCCAGGGGCTACACTGGCCGGGAACTGCGCTTCATGCTGATGGGCGTGCATTACCGCAAGCCTCTGCTGTTTTCCTACAAGAGGCTGGATGCGGCCCGGACGGCGCTGCGGCGGATTGATGAGTTCACCCGCCATCTCCTCTGTCTGCCCGCCGGCCTGCCTCATCCCGAGGTGGCGTCCTATGTGACCGAGTTGGAAAAGCGTTTTGTCGAGACCATGAATGACGACCTCAACATCTCCGGGGCCATCGGTGCGCTGTTCAGCTTCATCAAGCAGGCCAATCCGGTGCTCCAGGCCCGGCAGTTGGACCGGGACCAGAAGCATGACGTGTTGGAGGCGCTGCGGCTGATCAACGAGGTGCTCGGCGTGCTGCGGCTGGAGCACTGCCCGTTGACGCCGGAGATCGACCGGCTCATCCGCCAGCGTGAACGGGCCCGGCAGCTCAAGGACTGGACCGCAGCTGATTCCGCCCGCGAGGAACTGCTGCGCAAAGGGGTCACCATCCGCGATACCGTCGGCGGGCCGGTGTGGGAGCGGATCGATGGTTGAGCGTTCGGCCGGCGGATGGAGCAAAGCGTTCTGGGCCGACTTTTTGTGCGGGCCCGTGCGCATCCACGCATAATGGTTGCGTATGCAGCGCTTCCCCAGTACATTGCGCAACCGACTTTGCGCCAGTAGCTCAGTTGGATAGAGCAACGGCCTTCTAAGCCGTGGGCCGGGGGTTCGAATCCCTCCTGGCGCGCCAGAAATATCAAGGGGTTAGAGGGTGGTCACCTTCAACCCCTTTTTGCTTTCCCAGCACCATTCCCAGCACGGAACCGCGATGGTTTGCAGCCCCAACCTGTTTAGCATATCCGAGTTAACTTTCTGTGCCCGGCAAAAGGTGTGGATGGATTTACTCGCGGCAAGCAAGCCTGCGTTGCCATGCTCCTTAAAGTTCAGGAGCATGAACCGGGATAATCCCGGATTCATAATATCGAACTGTCCCGCTCCAGGCTTGCGCGGATCGAAGGCCTCGATATCCGCCCCGGTCTGGTGCCAGAGCGTCAGCGGCTTGCCCGCATCGTC
>WRFD01000259.1 GCA_009778955.1 Desulfobulbus sp. | reverse complement strand
GGCCTTCCGTGCGAGGCGCAACTCTACAACGAGTACCACGCCCTGCTGGTGCGGGTCGGCAACGTCTATTGCAAGAAAAAGAATCCGGCCTGCGCGGCCTGCCCGCTGCAGGGCATATAGCAGGATGTTGAAAAAAGCCAAAACCGGGCCTTGCCGGCGCGGGAGGAGGCCCTGCGCACCTTTCGGTCATCCGCAGGAGTGTTCGCCGCAGGAGTGACCATGATGGTTACATTTCACTCCGGGGTTGAACGTCAAGTTATTTGCCTGTAAGTCCTCGACAGCCCTTTCCGCGTCGCCGGCTACGCCGCCGTGCAGACGAACACCCGCCTGTGCGAGCGCTTGTTTCGCGCCGCAGCCAATCCCGCCGCAAATCAGTATATCCACATCGTTGTTTTTCAAAAGACCCGCCAATGCGCCGTGCCCGCTGCCGTTCACGTTCATCATGGCTGTAGTTTTAACCTGTCCGCCCTCCACATCGTAGATCTTGAAATGTTCGGCATGGCCGAAATGCTGAAATATCTGACCATCATCATACGTGGCTGCGATTCTCATCCTACACTCTCCTTTCCTGTTCATAATGCGTTATTCTGACATGCCGCAGTACCGTCCGCAGCAATGCCGAAAAGCGTGACCCCGGTGCAGGTGCGGACAAAACTGGATGTCGCCGCCGCCCAAATTTTAAGCCGAAGCTCCAGGGCTCTGGCCGCAGGCTTGCGAGGGCAATGGTCTGACTTTATTGACAATTTACGGGCATCGCAGTTGCCAGCGGATCCAAAATGTAGTCGCTAAAATAGTTGACGGAATGGGACGTGTATGAACTCTAATTCACCATGCCTGCAAAAAAAGAAACCGCACACGTCGTCGTCACCAAGCGCACCTGCAAGGGCAAGGCCTGCCAAACCCATCTGCTCAGGCGCAGCTGCCGCCAAGACGGCAAGGTCAAGAACGAGACCCTGGGCAACCTGTCGCATCTGCCGGAACCGCTCATTGATGTCATTCGCCGCTCGCTGCGGGGCGAAACCTTCGTGTCCTTGAGCCAAGCCTTCGAGATCACCCGTTCGCGCCCACAGTGACACGTGCAGGCTGCGGCTGAAGCCATGCAAGGCCTCGGTTTCGCATCGCTGTTGGGGAGCAAGCCTTCGCGCCAGCGTGATCTGGCGATGGCCATGGTAGCCGCGCGCATTATGGCGCCGCACGCCAAACTAGCGACCTCCCGTTGGCGGCAGAGCACGACCCTGGCTACGGATTTCGCGGCGGCCGACGCTGACGAGAACGAGCTGTACGCGGCCATGGACTGGCTGCTGGCGCGTCAGGACAAAATGATAGGTTGGGCGTTTCTGCCGGCCTGTCGCCAAACAAATGCTTTGCGCCATGTTGCCCTTTTTGTTAAGATGCATTCAAATGGTTACAATGACTGCGTTGAGTGCATTTTAATGAGGTGGAACTATGGCAATGTTGACAGTACGCAATCTGCCCGATGACGTGCACCGCGCCTTGAGAGTGCGTGCCGCTCAAAACGGGCGCAGCACCGAGGCCGAAGTCCGAGACATCCTAGAGAAAGCGGCAAAGCCGGAAGGTCGCTTGAAACTCGGTTCGCTTCTGGTCTCCATCGCCAGTGAAGCCGGCGGGTTGACCGATGCCGAATCCGAGAGCTTCAACCTGCTTCGCGATAAAACCCCAGCCGAACCGATGAGGTTTGAATGATCCTCATCGACACCAATGTAGTGTCTGAGCTGTGGAAGGCCGATCCTGACCCTTACGTGTTGGCCTGGATTGATGCGCAGGCTGTCGAAACGCTCTACCTGTCGGCCATCACCGTGGCCGAGCTTCGTTTCGGCGTAGCGACCATGCCAAAAGGAAAGCGACGCTCGATCTTTCAAGATCGTTTGGAGCGGGAGGTCTTGCCCGCCTTCTCAGGCCGAGTATTGTCTTTCGATCTGCATGCCTCGCAAGCCTACGCAACACTGATGGCGAACGCGAAAGCTGATGGCAAGGCGATCAGCAAAGAGGACGGATACATCGCCGCCACAGCTTACGTTCGCGCCTTGTCAGTTGCAACACGCGACGTTGAGCCATTTCAGGCAGCCGGCCTCTCTGTCATCAATCCGTGGAAATTGTCACGGAGTGCGGTTTAAAAAAAAATCTGATTAAAAAGGACTCAGCTTATCAGCCCAGTCCATGGAGAGAGACCGCATGCGTTCATGGCCTCGAAAAACGAACTCTTGGCAATGCCTTTCTTCGGGGCAATATGCTTTCTGGCAAAGCAATCCTCTTTGAGGGACTGGAGCAGATGCCTGCCGGAGGTATGCTCCTGGAGGTGAAAGAAGATGAGGGCTTGGAGCAGGTCTTCAAAATCCATCTGCAGCGATCTGTTGCCTCGGGCGGTGAGTTTTGGCATGCCAGCCAAGGCCAAGCATAAAGGGGCGCAAAGGTGTTTGTAGCAGCGCGGGGTCAGTTTTCTGAGTTTGAAGGGATGCGGCGCCATTTTCACAACCTCCTGAGATAAAAGGATTCTTATGAAAACGACCGCTCAATGCGGATTCCTCATTGATTTATCAAGAAAATTCAGCACGTTGCATAACTTTTTTTTCACCAAAAACCCATGCAATTTCCTAACCGGACATTGCTGCTTCGGCGTGGCGATGGTTACGGCCCATAAAACCCTTGCCTCTTCATGCGCTGGCTCAGCTGATAGGCCACAACGACACGAAAACCACGGAAATTTACTTGCAGGTCGTCGGACAAGAAAAGCGACAAATGGCGAGCGATGATTGGGAAGGTTGAACAGGCGGGGAACTAATATCCAACTTCCTTCTGGTGGCGCACGGCCAGAACTGCGACAGCGGTTTTGTTTTCATCAAATCGGTACAGGAGAACATAGCCCGAGGCGCCGAAGGGAATAATCAATTCCCGATGTTCCGGTTCCAAGTCCTCGGTCGGGCGTCCTGCGTTCGGGAATTGTTTCAAAATGGCGACCTTTTTTTATGGTTCCCGCCATAGCACTTGCGGCATCCCTGTCTTTTTCCGCTAAAAAATTGTATGCCCGTTGTATTCCTTGAATAGCGTTAGGCGTCCACTCCAATTTTAGATATGGCATTTAGGAGGCCCCGCATCGTTACCTTTGGCTAATTCTTCGAGCCAAACGTCAACCTCATCTCCGGTTAAATGAAGGCCAGTTCGTTGGTATTCCTCCCAGGCCGCTATACCTTCTTGCCGCCACGCTTCCCGCTTTTCTTCCCTGCTCACAAAAATTTCTATTGCCTGTAGCATGAGCGCATGGGGTGTGCGCTGCCGGGAATCAGCAAGATTTTGTAAACGTTCTCGTAGCTCCCTAGGGACTTTTATACTGGTGGTCATGGCTTGTGGTTGCATAATTTTCCCTCCAAACTAAACAACCGCCGACTTGAAGTCGATGGGTTGAAACTGCGGACTGAAAGTCCAGCATGCCGACAGGCTGCGCAGCCGGTTTATTCAACAGCGAAACCATCGTGAGGACGAGGCTCGAAGTGATGCGAAAGGGAGCCGGAGATCATCTCTGGCTCATTTCACCTGCCGTCAACCAAAAATGCCCTC
>WRFD01000258.1 GCA_009778955.1 Desulfobulbus sp. | reverse complement strand
GGGGACTGGAAGGTTCCATCCTGCAGATGATCAATCACGGCCTGGTCGCCGGCGCCCTGTTTTTGGCGGTGGGCATGATCTACGAGCGCACCCATACCCGCGAAATCGCGGCCTACGGCGGCCTGGCCTCGACCATGCCGGTCTTTGCCGGCTTCTTCCTCCTCTTTACCCTGGCGGCGGTGGGCCTGCCCGGCACCAACGGCTTTGTCGGCGAATTCCTCATCCTGCTGGGCGGGTTCGAAAGCCAGCCCTGGTCCGCGGTGATCGCCGCATCCGGCCTGATTCTCGGGGCCTGGTACATGCTCTGGCTCTACCAGCGCATTTTTTTCAACGAGGTTAAGGATGGCATGCGGGGTCTGGTGCAGCTCGATTTGCGGGAGATCCTCACCCTGGCGCCCATGGCGGCGCTGATCCTGTGGATCGGACTCTATCCCAATGGGCTGCTCGGTTTTCTTCACGTCTCGGTGGGGCATCTGCTCGACCAAGTCCACGGCGTGGGCCTGGCCGGGACGGCCCTGCCGTCCGCCTTGGCGCAGCTTCCCTGAACAGCGACGTTTGTACGCGAATTTGAACGAGGAACAACCATGATGCAGACTGCGGCTGTCACCTGGACCGCTCTGGACCCCATCTTGCCGGAATTGCTGCTCATCGGCATCAGTGCGCTGCTGGTCGGCTGTGACCTGTTCATTCCCCGCCAGCGGCAGGTTCTGCCCTGGTTGACCGTGGTCGGCTGCACCACCGCTCTGCTCCTGATCCTGGGCGCGCGGCCTGCTACGGCCTTTGGCGGCATGTTCTTGGCTGACGGTTATGCCATGGTCTTCAAGGTCATCTGCCTGGGTGCAGTCATCCTGACCACCTTGATCAGTGAACAGTTCTGGCGGACTGTCGGCGCGCGCCAGGGTGAATACTACAGCCTGCTTGTTTTTTCCCTGGTGGGCATGTTGCTCATGGCCTCGGCTGGCGACCTGATGGTGCTCTATCTTGGGCTGGAGTTGATGGCCCTGCCGATCTATGTCCTTGTGGGACTGCACAAGCGCGACCAGCGGACCAGCGAGGCGGCGGCCAAATATTTTCTCATGGGCGCCTTTGCCTCGGCCCTGTTGTTGTTTGGCATGTCGCTGCTCTACGGCCTGACCGGGACAACCGACATTGGCCGGATCGCCGAGGCGGTCACCTCCATGCAAGTGGCCGCCAATCCGGCCCTGCTGGCCGCGCTCGGCCTGCTGCTGGCGGGATTGTGCTTCAAGGTGGCAGTGGCCCCCTTTCATCTGTGGACCCCGGATGTGTACGAAGGGGCGCCGACCCTGGTCACTGCCTTGATGTCGATCGGGCCTAAGGCGGCCGGATTCGCCATCTTCGGCCGGATTCTGTTCTATGGCCTGCCGGACCTGCAAGGCCATTGGGGTCCGATCCTGGCGGTGCTGGCTCTGCTAACCATGGCAGTGGGCAACATCACGGCGCTTTGCCAGCACAGCCTTAAACGGATGCTGGCCTACTCCTCTATCGCCCACGCTGGCTACGCCCTGCTCGGACTGCTGGCCGGAACCGAGGAGGGGATGGCCGCCACCATGGTCTATCTGATCGTCTATCTGTTCATGAATCTGGGCGCCTTTGCCGTGCTCATTCTGCTGGCCGTGCCGGGACAATGCCGCGAGTCCCTGGACGACTGCAAGGGGCTGGCAACCAAGCATCCAGTGATTGCCGCCCTGATGCTGGTCTTTCTCTTCTCCCTCACCGGCATTCCCCCCACCGGCGGTTTCATCGGCAAGTTCTACCTGCTCAAGGCCGCCTTTGCTGCCGGCTACCCACTGACCGTGGTGGGCGCCGTCCTCTTCAGCGCTATCTCGGCCTTTTTCTATCTGCGGGTGGTCCGCCTCATGTACATGAGCGATGCGGATGATCCTGCCAGGCTGACCTGTTCGTCAGGCATGCGCGTCGTCCTCGGCGTGTGTCTGGCCGGCGTGCTCGGCCTGGGGCTCTTTCCCGGCTCCTTCCTCGGCTGGATCGTCGCGGCCCTGGCGGGGAACTGAGGCCGTTATGCACCAACTGCCCGCCTGATCGCCACCTCCCGCACCGGCTCCAGCCGCCCTGCGGCCTTGCCCCTGTTATTGGGCGAGCAAGGCCCATGTGGTTCCGGAAAAATTGCTACCTTCTGTTCCTCAACTGCGCTATGATTATATATTGCAGAAATATCGAGAATCTTTCGACAGGAGGATGCAATGGGCGGATTGGAGAAGAAAGCGGATGCAGGGGCCAAGGCAGCCGATCCCAAGAACGGCGCGGCCGGCAAGGGCGACAAGGCCGATAAGGTGTTTGATCTCTCCTCGCCGGAATGGTACCTCAACCGCGAGTTGACCTGGCTCGAATTCAACCGGCGCGTATTCAACGAAAGCGCCGATGTGCGCAATCCGCTGCTTGAACGCGTCTTTTTTCTTTCGGTTATCGGTTCCAATCTCGACGAGTTTTTCATGAAGCGGATCGGAGGCCTCAAACAGCAGGTTGGGGCTGGCCTCAAGCTGTTGTCCCAGGACGGGCGGACGCCGCAGCAGCAGATTGACGAAAGCCATGCCGTGGTTCGCGACCTCCTGGACAAGCAGGAAGCCATGGAGAGCGAGCTGCTCGCCCAACTGGCCCAGCAGAAGATTCTCATCGTCAAGTACAGCGCTCTCGACGAGGAACAGCGCCGGAAAATGAGCGACTACTTCCGCGACTCCATCTACCCTCTGCTGACCCCGCAAGGCATGGACCCGGCCCACCCCTTTCCTTTCATTTCCAACCTGTCGCTGAATCTCCTGGTGGCCACCCGGCTCAGCGACGACGACCATGTCTACCTCAACCGGATCAAGGTGCCCACCACCGGCACCGGCATTCCCCGGTTCATCCGGGTCGACCAGATCAGGCACACCTATGTGTTGTTCGAGGATGTGATCGCCAACAACCTGGAGACCATCTTCCCCGGCATGGTGATTGAGAGCTGCGAACTCTTCCGGGTGACCCGCAACGCCATCACCGAGCAGTTGCCTGACCAGGCAGTGGATCTGCTGTCCATGATCGAGACCGCGCTCCAGGACCGCAAGTTCGCCGAAGTGGTCCGGCTTGAGGTGGACCCGACCATGACTCGGCAGCACCAGGGCATGCTGGCCTTTCAGTTGGGCATCAATGTCCGCAAGGACGTGTTTACCGCCAACGGCATCATGGGCAAGCGCGATCTGATGGAAATCGTCGCCATCGACAAGCCGGCGCTCCATTTCCCCCCGCACCTGCCGCTGGACCACTATAAGCTTGCCGGCGATCACCCGAATATTTTTTATCTGATCCGTGAAGAGGGGCCGTTTTTGCTCCAGCATCCCTACGAATCTTTTAGTTCCTCGGTGGAGCGTTTTCTGCGCGAGGCCAGCACTGACCCCAAGGTGCTGGTGATCAAGATGACCCTGTACCGGACTTCAGCCAACTCGCAGATCATCCAGTACCTGCTGGATGCGGCCCGCAACGGCAAGCAGGTGGCGGTTGTGGTCGAGTTGATGGCCCGTTTCGACGAATCGGCCAATATCCACTGGGCCACCCACCTGGAGCAGGCCGGCGTGCACGTCACCTACGGCGTGGTCGGCCTGAAGACCCACTCCAAGGTGATTTTCGTGGTCCGG
>WRFD01000257.1 GCA_009778955.1 Desulfobulbus sp. | reverse complement strand
TTGGTGTTGGATAGGCGCTACGGCAGCGCCAAAGGCGAGATTTGCCAAGTCCTCGAAACGCTGTTGCGCTCAAGGGAACTGGTGGTGGCCGAAACTGGCGGCATCTGGAAGGCGCTTCAGCTTTACCGCTACGGCAAAGCTGATTTTCGACATTCTCATTGAGCGCCTTTCCAACGCTGCGGGGCTCACTCATACTGTAACCTTCGACCACGCCGCCGCAAAAGCGTGTGGAATGCGCTTGGCTCGACAGCCGAACTAACTAACGCTCACTGTGGCTTCTTCCTTCTACGATACCAGCCGCCTTTTTGAAATCGTCTCCGATTTCATTCCGTCCGGCGACCAGCCCGAGGCCATCGACCGGCTGGCGGCCGCCATCGAGGCCGGGGTGCGCGAACAGATTCTTCTGGGCGTCACCGGCTCGGGCAAGACCTTCACCATGGCCCAGGTGGTGGCCCAGGTGCAGCGGCCCACCCTGGTGATCGCCCCCAACAAGACCCTGGCCGCCCAGTTGTTTGCTGAATTTCGCGAACTGTTCCCCCACAATGCGGTGGAATATTTCGTCTCCTATTACGATTACTACCAGCCCGAGGCCTACATACCAGCCTCTGACACCTATATCGAGAAAGATTCGTCGATCAACGACGCCATCGACAAGATGCGCCACTCGGCCACCCGCTCGCTGCTGACCAGGCGCGACGTGCTGATCGTGGCTTCGGTCTCCTGCATCTACGGCCTCGGTTCGCCCGAGGAGTACCGGGACATGCACCTCTTCCTCCGCACCGGGGCGGACTACCCTATGGAGGAGGTGTTGCGGCGGTTGGCCTTCATGCTCTACGAACGCAACGACTATTCCTTCCATCGCGGCGCCTTCCGGGTGCGGGGCGACGTGCTCGACATCTTTCCGGCGCACGAGGAGGACCGGGCGGTGCGGGTTGAATTTTTCGGCGACACCATCGACGCCATCGCCCTGATCGATCCACTGCGGGGCGAAATCCTGGCCGATGTCGAGGAGATGGCTGTTTTTCCCGGCAGCCACTTCGTCACCAGCCAGGAGAACCTCAAGACGGCCATGCGGGCGATTCAGGACGAGTTACAGGCGCGGCTGGCCGAGTTGCAGGAGGCGTCGCGGCTGGTCGAGGCCCAGCGGTTGGAGCAGCGCACTCTGTTCGATCTGGAGATGATCGCCGAGCTTGGCTACTGCAACGGCATCGAGAATTACAGCCGCCATCTCACCGGCAAGCCGCCCGGTGTGCCGCCGCCCAACCTGCTCGATTATTTTTCGGACGACTACTTGTTGATCATCGACGAGTCGCACATCGCCGTGCCCCAGGTCGGCGGCATGTACAACGGCGACCGCTCGCGCAAGCAGACCCTGGTGGAGTACGGTTTCCGGCTGCCGTCCGCTCTGGACAACCGGCCGTTGCGCTTTGACGAATTTGAGCGCCGCATCCATCAGGTGGTCTATGTTTCGGCCACGCCCGGCCCCTATGAACTGAAGCGAGCCAGCGACCAGGTGGTAGAGCAGTTGATCCGGCCCACCGGGCTGCTCGATCCGCGCATCGAGGTGCGCCCGGCTTCGACTCAGGTGGATGACCTGCTGGAGGAGATCCGGCTGCGGGCCGCCCGCAACGAAGCGGTGCTGGTCACCACCTTGACCAAGCGGATGGCCGAGGATTTAACGCAATATTACGAGGAGCTAGGGGTTAAGGTCCGCTATCTCCACTCGGATATCAAGACCCTGGAACGGGTGGAGCTGATCCGAGATCTGCGCCAGCGCCGGTACGATGTGCTGATCGGCATCAACCTATTGCGCGAGGGCCTGGACATCCCGGAGGTATCGCTGGTGGCGGTGCTCGACGCCGACAAAGAGGGTTTCCTGCGCTCTGAACGCTCCCTGGTTCAGACCTGCGGCCGGGCGGCCCGCAATGCCGAGGGAACGGTCATCCTCTACGCCGATGTCCTTACCCAGTCGATGCGTGCCACCATCGACGAAACCAATCGGCGGAGGGCCATCCAGGAACGCTACAACCAGGAGCACGACATTGTGCCCCGGACAGTCATTTCGGAGATCAAGGACACCATGGCCCAACATCTCAGGGCATCGGGATGGATAGGGGCCGAGGATGCGACCGGCCGCTCGACGGCGGTGGCGACCGAACCGGAGATCTTCTACCACAGCGTCGCCGAGATTAAACGCGAAATAGCGGAGTTGGAAAACAAGATGAACGAGGCGGCTCGGAGCCTGGCCTTTGAAGAGGCGGCAGGGTATCGGGACCGGATCAAGGAACTCAAGATGATGGAGCTGGCAGTTGGCTGATTTTTGGTATCGATGCACCCTGGCGATAGTGCCTCGGGTGGTGTATGTGCTGATCAGGGTATGGTTCGCCACCTGCCGGGTCAAGGTGCGGGGCGATGGCCCGCTTTGGCAACACGTGCAGACCGGCAAGACGGGCATAGCCGCTTTCTGGCACTATTCTATCCTGTTTATGTTCTATCATTTCAGGAAGTTTCGTTCCTCAGCCATGGTCAGCGCCAGCAAGGACGGCGAATATATCGCCCGCTTGTTAATTCTGATGGGATGTGTACCGGTCCGGGGGTCGTCGCACCGGGGTGGGATCAAGGCCCTGAAAGAGATGATCGAGCAGTTGCGGCAGGGCCACAATGGCGCTATCGTGGCCGATGGTTCCCAAGGACCGGCCCGGCAGGCGCAGGCCGGCTGCATTCTCATGGCCAGCAAATCGGGCCTGCCGATCTTTCCCCTCGTCTGGGCCGCCCGGCGGGTGTTGATCTTCAACAGTTGGGACCGGACGGCGGTGCCGCTGCCCTTTTCCACCATTGTGGTCCGGTATGGCGAGCCCCTTTGGGTGGAGCCGGGAATCGAGGCGCATCAGGTGGAGGTGTTGCGGCTCGAACTGGAGCATCGGCTCAACCGGCAGTACGAGGCAGCCTGGCATGAGGTCGGCCGGAAAGCGCATGATGGCGGCAGACCGGGGGCCGAGAGCATTTCGCCGCTCCGGAGCGGGCCGTCGCTCCGTGACGAATAACACATCATTAGGCATCTTTTTGTCGAACAGGCAACAGAGGTTGATCGTGGTGGAAACAGTCAGAAGCATGGTGCTGGCCGGGTTGAGCGGCGGATCGGGCAAGTCGGTGGTCGCGGTCGGTCTGGTCGCGGCGGTGAGCAAACGCGGCAATGGAGTGGTGTCGTTCAAGAAGGGGCCGGATTATATCGATGCCGGCTGGTTGAGCAAGGCCTCCGGTCAGCCCTGCTACAATCTCGATCCTTACCTGATGTCGGCCGAAGCCATCGTCACCACCTTTCACCGCCGCATCCTTGGCAACAGCTTTGCCGTGGTCGAGGGCAACCGGGGCATTTTCGATGGGGTGAACGCCGAAGGCGAGTTTTCCACCGCCGAATTGGCTGGGCAGCTCGATCTGCCGGTGGTGCTGGTGCTCAACTGTGCCAAGACCACCAGAACCGTGGCCGCCATGGTCCTGGGTTGCCAGGCCTTTGACCCGCGTATTCGTTTTGCCGGCGTCATTCTCAACCAGATCGCCACGTCCCGTCATGAGACGGTGATCCGGCAATCCCTGGAAAAATACACCAACCTCCCGGTGCTCGGCATCATGCCCCGGCTGAAGAAGGATGTGTTCCC
>WRFD01000256.1 GCA_009778955.1 Desulfobulbus sp. | reverse complement strand
CGGGGTGACGTGATCGATGACCGCCTTGATCCGCTTTGGATCGCACACCCGGTCCATGCCCTTTTCCATGAGGTCCATGATGGCGATGGGGGTGGTGATTTCGTGGCACATGATCACGTCGATATCGAGGACCATGTTGCCCGGGGTGGGGGTGTCTCTGAGATGGGCGGCAAAGATTTTTTCTGTGATGGTCTGTCCCATGGCACAACTCCGATCCGGAAAAACAAGTAAGAGAAAAACACGCAATCAACCGGCGGTCTTTCCGAGAAATTTGGTGAAACCAAATCTTTACACCCCGCAAGGAGGTTCGTCAATTTATTTCCTGGCCGTCGTGGCCGGCACGAAAAAGCCGGAACATCTGTACAGATGGAACCCGATTGCGTATACTGCTGCCGCTGTTTGACGGCGGTCCCTGCGTTCTGGCATGTTCTGGCTTGCCGCCGGCTTTTTCCCAAATTCGGAACTTGAACATGAGGACGAAAATGATCCACACCTTTCTGCGGCAATACGCCGCGTTCTGCTGCCTCCTGGCCCTCGTCCTGCCGGTCGCCTGCTGGGCCTCCCATGGGGTGAGCATCGACGGCCACCTGAAATATCAGCCAGGATTTGAACGGTTCGAGTATACTTCGCCCCAGGCCAAAAATGGCGGGACGCTGATCTTGCACGATCTTGGCAGCTTCGAGAAAATGAATCCTTTCACCCTCAAAGGTGAGGCGCCCCGCGGCCTGACGCCCTACGTCTTCGAGACTTTGGCCGTGCCGAGCCTGGATGAGCAATTTGCCCAATACGGTCTGATTGCGGCCGACATCGATCTGGCCAAAGACAAGAAATCGGTCACCTTGACCATCAATCCCAAGGCCCGTTTCTCCGACAATACACCGGTTACCGCCGAGGATGTCAAATTTTCCCTCGACACCCTGAAGAGCGATCAGGCCCATCCCTTCTATCAAATATATTTCCAAGATATCGAGGCGGCGGAGATCTTAGGCCCCCAGACGGTCCGGTTTCGCTTTGCCCGGCCGAACCGGGAACTGCACATGATCGCGACCCAACTGCCGCTGTTGAGCAAGCGATTCTATACGGCCCATCCCTTCAATCCCGTCGACGGCAAGGGCGCCATGACCATACCTGTGGGCACTGGGCCGTATGTGGTGTCGGATGTCCAGCCGGGCAAGTCGATCACCTACAAGAAGAACCCGAACTACTGGGCCAAGGATCTGCCCGTGCGCAAGGGAATGTTCAATTTTGACACCATTGTGGTGAAGTATTTCAAGGATCCGGTGGTCAGCCTCGAAGCCTTCAAGGCCGGCGAGTTCGATTGGTTGTTCGTCAATATCTCCAAACAGTGGAATCGGGATTTGACCGGCCGCCGCTTTGACAACGGCGAACTGGTCAAGCAGGTCTTTCCTCATGAAAACAATGCCGGCATGCAGGGGTTTGTGTTCAACACCCGCAAACCGATCTTTGCCGACCGGCTGACGCGCCGAGCCCTCGGCCTGGCCTTTGATTTCGAATGGACCAACAAGACGCTTTTTTGGGGTCAGTACAATCGCAGCAGCTCGTACTTCTCCAATTCGGACTATGCGGCCAAAGGGCTGCCCGATGCGGCTGAGCTGAAGCTGTTGGCCCCCTTTCGCGATCAACTGCCGGCCGAAGTGTTCACAGAGCCGCTCATCCCGCCTGCCACCGATCCGCCCGGCAGCCTGCGAGGCAACCTGCAGGAGGCGAAGGCGCTGCTGGAGCAAGCCGGATGGATGGTGAAGGAGGGCGCCTTGGTCAACGGCAAAGGCGAACGGTTCCGCTTTGAAATTCTTCTGGCCGATGCGAGTTTTGAGCGGGTGATCGCTCCGTACGCGATCAATCTCGGCAAGCTGGGCATCGAGGTGAGCTACCGGACCATCGATCAGGCCCTGTACGCCGAGAGGATCAAAAATTTCGATTTCGACATGGTGGTGACCGTCTTCGGCCAATCGCAGTCGCCGGGCAATGAGCAACGCGACTATTGGACGAGCGCCGCCGCCGCGCGAGAGGGCTCGAGAAATCTGGCCGGGATCGCAAACCCTGCGGTGGATGCGCTGGTCGACGCCATTATCTACGCCGAAACGCAAGAACAGCTGACCACCGCCTGCCGGGCTCTGGACAGGACGCTGTGGCATGGCTATTATGTGGTGCCGAACTGGTATCTGGCGAACCACCGCCTGGCCTATGCCGCCAGGCTCAAACACCCGGCGAAGCCGCCTCTTTTTTACAGTGCCGACCAGTGGCTCGACACCTGGTGGACTGAATGAAAAGGGGAGGGGCATTTTTTGTTCCTCGGTTTTTTGTGAACTAATCCACGACGTTTTTTGATTTGATCTTCTCAGCAGGGAGCATGGCGGCAACGGCAGAAAAAAACAAAGATTATCAGTGGATCTATCTCACCAGCAAGGAGATCTATCAGTTCTACAGCCGGATCAAGGGGCGGCTGCAGGGAATGCAGGTGTCTGCCCTGGTGGGCAAAAGCGGCACCGGCAAGAGTTTCCGCGCTAAGTTGCTGGCTGAAAAGCTTAACGTCCCTTACATCGTCGATGACGGTCTCTTGATTCACGACGTCACGATCCTGGCGGGAAAATCGGCCAAGCAGGAAAAGAATTACATCAGCGCCATCAAGACCGCGCTTTTTATGGACGACGACCACCGCCAGAGCGTGGTGCAGATGATCCAGAAAAAGAAAATCAAGAAGATCCTTTTGTTGGGCACCTCGGAAAGAATGGTGACCAGGGTGGCCGAGGCGCTTGAACTGCCGCCGATCAGCCAGATGATTAAGATCGAGGAGATAGCCAGCCAGAAGGATATTGAAAACGCGATCAAGTCACGGTTTGAAGAGGGGAAACATGTCATTCCGGTGCCAACCATCGAGGTGAAAAGGGACTACGCCCAGATTCTTTCCGATTCGATCCGGATTTTTTTCAAGGGAGGCAAGGATAAGGACGGGGTGCGGGCCTCTCGTTTTTTTGAAAAGTCGGTGGTGCAGCCCGAGTATCACGACAACGGAATCGAAGGGACGGTGACCATCTCCGAGGCCGCCCTGACCCAGATGATTCTGCATTGCATCGACGAATATGACGGGGATATACTGGTGCGCAAGGTCAAGGTCAAGATGGGGCGGTCGGGTTACGGCATCGACCTGTCCATCGACGTGCCGTTCGGCAAGACCCTGACTGGCGAGCTGCATGAACTTCGGAGCTATATTCTTGTAAATATTCAGAAATATACAGGGATTGTCATCGATCGCCTGGAAATAGCCATCGACAATATTTCGCAACGGAAAAAGGAATCAAAGAAAAAAGCAACCGGGTAGCAGGCTGTTGAAAAATACCTGCCTACAATACCACATTTCGTGACGGTAGAACCATGATCGTGTATAGTTAATCTATTGAAATCATTGCAATAGAGGTGCAAAACATGCGCGGTCTTGATATCCGTCAGCAGAAATTGTTCACCTTCGTTTCTCCCGAATCCCGGGTTTCCCGGGATCATTCCTTGCGTCCCATCCTGATCCTGGCGAACAAGGCATTGAAGGACTTCTCTCCGGTCTTCCAGGAACTGTACTCCACGGTAGGAAGACCGTCCATCCCGCCGGAACAGCTGCTCCGCTCCCTGTTGCTGCGGATTCTGCACTCGATCCGCAGCGAGCGG
>WRFD01000255.1 GCA_009778955.1 Desulfobulbus sp. | reverse complement strand
CTGCACACATATCCCGGATTCAATTTTCCGGAACCAGCACCTTTAACGATATCGCAATGTTATCAAAGGAGAAAGCATTTTTCTCCAAAACGGGAAATTTCTTCCCCCCTCTCGGAGACAGGGCACCCTGAGGGTTCAAGCGTATGGCAGGGCAATGGGTCGCGGCTGGAGTCGGCGGGGAAAGCCGGGGCCGGGGCAAGCAAACGGGGGCAACAGACCCAACTCCGGCAAGCCGTGAACGGCTGCCGGGGGATTTATCTCAGCGCGGGAAAAAGAGCCGCAAGGCCACCGTGAAACAGCGGGGCTCAAGCTCGGAAGCGGGGGAAGGACTCGTCACCGGAACCCCCTATCCCACGGCAGATCATTGTTCAAAAAAAAAGCCGCACCAGGGGCTTGTCCAGGTTATTGGTGGTTTCCATTTCGATGATCCGGCAGTCGCCTATTTTCTGTTGCATGCTTTGCTGCCAGGCCAGCGCCTCGTCTTTCGAGGAGAAAGGGCCAACTGCGGTCAGCGGAATGACGCGCAGCCCCAAGTTCTCGTACAGTTTGTCCTGCTGTTAAGTCCCCTTGGCATGGCCAAAAAGTTGATGGCCACCAGGGGTTGTTGGGCGCGCCTGCTGTATTTGTGGATGGCCCGGGCGGCGAGGTCCTTGCCCGAGCCGCTCTTGCCGGTCAGCAAGACCGATGCCTCGGAATCGGCGATCCGGAGCAGTTTGGAAAACAGGGCTTGCATGACCTGACTTTCACCGATCAGTTCGTCGAGCGAGCGGGTCCGTTCCAGGGCCTGGCTGAATTGCTTGACACTTTCCTGAAGCCTGCGGTGGTTGTGATCGCCCGGGCCGGGACCAATTCGAACAGAGCGGCGTCAAAAGGCTTGGTGATGAAGTTGTAGGCCCCGGCCCCGATGGTGTTCATGGCCGCCTCCATGCTGACGAAGGCGGCCATGAACACCATCGGGATTTCCGGACAGCGGGCGGAAAACTCCCGGCACAGCTCAAAGCCGTTGAGATCGGGCAGGTTGATCGTGGTCAGGATGACGTCGACCGAATCGCTGGTCGCGGCTGCCAGGCCCTGGTGGCCCCGCTGGTATACAGAGAGACGGTGCATCCCAGTAGCGACAGGCGCATGCGCAGCATCTGCGCCAGCTCCCGGTCGGTCATCTTCGATGATGAGGATTTTTCCGTCCATAGAGTCGAACAGTCTTTGCATCAGGCCCGTTCAAGGTTGACGGTGCGCCTGCCGATCCGGTAGGCGCCGTTTTTGGTCAACAGTCGGCCGACCAGGGGCTCGGGCACATCGATCAGGGTGTGGTGAGCCTCCAGCCGGATCTTGCCCAGTTGGCCGGAATTGACGCCTGAATAGTGGGTCAGCGAGGCCACAACATGGTTGACGCCGATGCCGTCTGCACGGCCGATGTCGAGCTTGAGCGGCACCATGTCCTTGTCGCGCTCCGGCCGCTTGCGGGCAGCCGATGAGTGTCCGGCGTGGGTATCACGGCGGAAAGGCCGCTCGCTTTTCCGCTCCCACGGGCGAAGCTGCTCCTCCTTGATCGGGGTGATGGGCTCGATCGGCCGTTTTTTCTCGTCGTTCCGGGCCAGTTTCAGGGCCGCCGCAGCGATGTCTTCCGGCCGGTGGCCAGTTTGCATCAACATCTCCACCACTTCCCGCTCCCGGCGGCAGCGGCCGCGCCGGATCCAGACTTCCAACTGTTCCATCAGCAGGGCCTGGCGGTGATTCTCGATCTGCTGAATGCTGGGCAGTTCCGCCTTTTCCAGTCTGAAGTGGGTGAATTCCTCGATCCGCCGCAGTTGCCAGCGGTCCTTGGGGGTGAGCAGAGAGATGGCGATGCCGTCCCGCCCAGCCCGTCCGGTTCGGCCGACGCGGTGCACGTATATTTCCGGGTCGTCGGGAAGGTCGAAGTTGAAAACATGGGAAATGTCGTCGATATCCAGACCGCGGGCCGCGACATCGGTGGCCACCAGCACCCTGATCTGGCCGTTGCGGTAGTGGGTCAGGACTTGAATTCGGGTCTCCTGGCTGAGATCGCCGTTGAGGGCCTCAGCGGCAAAGCCGCGTGCAGTCAGCTGGTTGGCCAACTCACCGGTGCCCAGTCGGGTGCGGACGAAGATCAGGGCGCTGTCGATGGTTTCCATCTCGAATAGCCGAACCAGGGCCGCAATCTTGTCCTGCTGGTTGACCAGGTAGTAGCGCTGGACAATGGTGGCGCCGGTCAGCTGTTTGGGGGTGATGGACACCGATTCCGGGGTGCGCAGATAGCGGGAGGCGAGTTCCTGAACCCGTCTGGAAATGGTGGCTGAAAAAAGCATGGTCTGGCGCTCGGTCGGAATGCGATCGAGGATGCGTTCGATGTCCTCGATGAAGCCCATGCTCAGCATTTCGTCGGCCTCGTCGAGGACCACGGTTCGAACCGTGGAAAGGTCGAGCGCGCCCTGGTCAGCCAGATCGAGCAGGCGGCCGGGGGTGCCGACCACGACCGCGACGCCCTGACGAAGGCTGCGGAATTGCTGCTGATACGATTGGCCGCCGTACAGGGCGAGCACCGCGATGTTCCTCTGCCGGCCGTAACGGTCGAGGGAGTCAGCCACCTGGATGGCCAGTTCGCGGGTCGGGGCCAGTACTAGGGCCTGGATTGCCCGGAGGCCAGGATCGATCCGGTCCAGCAGGGGAAGGCCGAAGGCTGCAGTCTTACCGGTGCCGGTCTGGGCCTGGCCGATCAGGTCCCGACCGTCGAGCAGCAGGGGGATGGCAGTCTGCTGAATGGGGGTGGGGTCGGTAAATCCGAGATCGGCAGCGGCGTGCACAAGGTCTGGGTGCAGGCCAAAATCGGCGAAAGTGGTGGGCATCGGGCTCCTCCTCTGGGGATGTGGTGGCGATAATCCTGGGTTTGGGTAATAGCCTTGCGGCGGTTGTCCCTGTTGTCCGTTAACAGATGACCCCATCCAAGAAGAGAAGAGCCCGACTGTCAAACCCGGCCGCAGACGACTTTGCCAGGCAAAAGTCGAAGATTTCGCGGACGTCTACAACAAAAAAGGCCTGACCGAAGGGGTCAGGCAACCATCCTGGGCACGGTTGCGCCGTGTGACAGGATCAATGCGCAGGTCAGATTGTACGGAATATACAGCATATGGCCCGCAAACGCAAGCAATCGTCGTCGCTTCAGGGCAAGGAACCGGACCGAGAACCAGCGACGAGGCGGTCTGTCCGGGCTTTGCCAGACAAGCCAAACGGGCAGCAGGACGCCGTCCCGCTCAATCAGCCGCAAGACGAATCAAGGGGTTTTGTTCATCGAACATTGACCAGGTCGTTTCCTGTCCTTTCGATGCGCGATTTTCTATTGCGATGCAGTAATGTCCGGCTAGAGATTTGCGTGGATTTTTTGCTGTAAAAAAAATCGGTAGAATCGAGATGCGGCGCGGTGAACTTGGGCTCCGTTTCCGCATCCCGCTCGTCAAACCGGACGTGCGCTGTTAACGCATCCGGCTTTCATTCAAGGTTCACGCCTTCGCCCACGGAAAGCCTTGCGGTTGCTTCGACAGACTGATAAGCCTCTTACAGGCGCTCATCAGGGCGGCGCACATCTCCCTTGCCGTCTTGCTTGCGTCTCGCAGAGCCGCCGGTGGTGCCGGAGCACCGTCTCCCGCCAGTTCCCCGAGTCTTG
>WRFD01000254.1 GCA_009778955.1 Desulfobulbus sp. | reverse complement strand
CCGTAGAGCAGGTCGTCCTCTCGGCTGACCGAGGTGACCGTCACGCCGCGATCGCCAAAAGAGGCATCGGCCTCGCCCTGGGCGGTGAAGCGGAACAGGGCGGCATCTCGTCTGCCGGCCAGGCCCACCGAGCCGGCGACATAAAGCCGGCCGCGTCTGTCCGCCGCGATGCCGTAGCCCTCGCTGGCCGCAAAACCGCCCGCCGGAATCGCGACCCCCTGTTTGCCGAAGGCGGTATCGACGCTTCCGTCGGCGTGCAAGCCCACCAGCATGGCCGAGGCGCTCTTTTCTTCCGCATAGGAGCCGGACAGGACAAAGGTGCCGTCCGGCCGTTCGAGAATCCCTTCGACCGAGGCGTCCTTGCCCACCGCGATCAGGCTGACGCCCTGTTCGCCGAACCCGTCGTCAGGCACGCCACTGGAAGTAAAACGGGCCACCACCAGAATCCTGCCCGAGGTCCCTTCGGTCGAGCCAGCCACCGTGATCATGTCGGACGGGCTGATCGTCATGGCGGTGATTTCCTCGTTGCCGTTGCCGATCGAGGTCAGCACCACTCCTTCGTCGCCGAAGGACCTGTCCAGCTTGCCGTCCGGATGGAAGCAGATCATGGCCAGATCCCGGTCCCGACCGTTGTAGGCATAACCGGCGGCGACGATCCTGCCGTCCGAGAGCAAACCCAGGACCAGGGCTTCGTCATCACCCGGCGACAGGGAGATGATCGCCGTGCCGTCGCCGTTGAAGCCAGGATCGAGGGTGCCGTCGGCATTGAACCGGAGCAGGGAAAAGTTGAGGGCATTGTGCTGCGACGAGGAACCGGCAACCAGGATTTTGCCATCCGGCTGGACCAGGACCGCATGACCGCTGTTCCTGCCTCCAAGTTCGACCGCCACCCTGCCGTTCAAACCGAAAGAGGCGTCGAGCTGGGGAAAGGCCCACGCGGCCTGCTCGCCACAGCCAGTGACCAAAGCCCACAGGACCAAAAACACAAGAATTCGACACGCCATCGTCAAGCCTCGGAAAAAACGAAACCCCATTGCTATTCAATCAAAATCGATAGTATTATCACTTCATATTCTACAAAATTCTCAAGGAAAAATCCATCGTTCTCCGTTTTCTGTCATAATTGTCATTGAACAAGGTGGGCGAGCCGGTGAATACCCCGACCCCCGAGGCGACAAATTGCGGCAGCGACGGACCGTCCGTCATGCTGGTCAGGCGAAATTCGGTCTTCTTCGCAGATGGCGCTGGGCGCCGCAATCTGGTTGTCGTCGTGCCGCAACGATTCAAAATCGATGACCGCGGCCCCGGCGGCGGGCGCCACTTTGCAGATCAGCGCCATAACCGTCAGCGCCGGCATATCTTTTTACCATTATCCGACCTCCTGTATTCTACGGCACGTTCAAGCGCTCCACGAACTTGGCGACAAAATCGCCCTCCCGGTTGACCACCGCCCACACCGTGGCGGTTTTTGGGTCCACCCCATGGGCGCCCAGACCATATTCCTGGCGCCACGGGCCGTACACGAACTTTTTCGTGCCGCCGACATTCAGATCCACGGCGTTGCGCCACTGTTTGTTCTCGTCGCGCCGGGCCAGGACAAACTGCCCGCTCGTCAACTGGGCGGACCGCACCTTCGCGGGATCATAGCTCAAGGCCAGGGTGTACACGTCAGTCTCTGTGCTGCCCTTGCCATTGGGCAGCAGCCCCGTCAAACCCGAATCGTAGAGGCTGAGGGCGCCGGCCATGCCCCAGAGGCTGAAAACGCAGCTGGCGGCGGCGACGGCATCGGCCCATCCAGTGTTGACGGTCTTGGAGAGTGGTCGCCTGAGATAATCGGTGGCGTTCGTATTGTTGACGCCGCTCAGAATCCGGGCAAAGGTTCCCCGGTGCTGTTCCTGGATCGAGGCGTAGGTCTCGCCGCGGTTGATCAGGTACTGATGGCCGTTGCGGCTGTAGCCGAATCGTTCCCGCAGGTAAAATTGGAAGAAGGATGGCGGGGTGATCAGTTCGGCAGGCCCGTAATCGGCCCCATGGCTCGACGAGTAAAAATCGACCCATACCCGCGCCCCGTCGATGGTGACGATGTAGTAGCCCAGGGTGAACAGCTCCTGCGCCACCGGGATCTCCCGGCCGCCGTCGCCTGCTGCCGGGGTATAGAATTTGTAACTGTTGGATGAGCAGATAATCTGATCGACCGAGAACCGGCCGCTGGAATCGAGCGCCATCGAGCGGTGGTGCAGGTGATCGTGGCCGCCGAAACAGTAGCGGACGCCGTTGGCGTCCAAACTCCTGAGAAAGGCATCCCGGGCCTTGGCATTGCTGGTCAGGTTGCCGCCGAACAGCACATCCTTGTGATTCTGCCCGATCAGATTCTTATGGGCAAAGACAAAGGCGTGCTGGTCGTCGCCGGTGGCGGCCAGCACCTGATCGATCCAGTCCAACTGATCGACCGCGTTGTGATTATTGCTGTTGTTGTAGCTGGTGTTATCCTTCCGGGTGAATTGATCGATCAAGATGCAGCGCACATTTTCCCAGTCGAAACTGTAGGAAAGACCCCGCAGCTTCTCCATGGGGCTGGTGAAATTGGCGGCGAGGAACACCTGCGCCCCCTCTCCCGAGGTTTGCGGAAACAGCGCCGGCAGTTCGTTGGCTGCCGTCGCGCTGGCCTCGTGATTGCCGCGCACCGGAAAAAAACCGATGCCAGCGTCGTAGAGCGCCCGGCAATGGGCCGCGCGGGTGGGCAGGGTCCGCACCCCGTTCACCGCCTCCACATCCACCAGGTCGCCGCACTGGATGACAAAGGCGCATCGGTGTTGAATGAATTGCTGGTTCAGGGCGTCGATCACCGTCACCGCGCAGGAGGCAGGCTCGCAGCCGGCCTTGTCGCCCGTTCGCCATTGGGTGTCGGCCATCACCCCAAAGCACCAGGCATCTTCCGAGAGAGCCGTCGCCAGAGCAGGCTTGCAGGACAGCCACGGCAACTCCAGCCCGACAAACGCGAGCCCCGCCAAGCTTGTCCCGCCGATCTGCAAAAATCTTCTTCGATCCAATTCCATGCTCATTCCTTCCCCAACACCTTTGCAGCGCCAACTGGACGGGCCGCGCAACACCCCGCCGACCTCGCTTCTTTTGCCGCGCGCGACAGGCATTGACCGCCATTTCTCCTGAGTACGGTTGCCAAATGGAGCGAGGCATTGTTCGCCTCGCGCTCATGGAAACTCTTTTTTGGACGAGCCGCAGACAGGCGCAACACTCCGGAAATTCCCGGCTAAGCGTGCGGGGAGACCGGCGCAGGCGAAAGGGGAATTGTCCCGAAGGCTGGTTCCGGGACAAAAAGAGGAAAAAACGATCAACTCTTGCCGAAGCTGCACACCGGATACCGGCAGCTGGCGCATTGGCGGCACAGGCCGCCGTGCCCCAGCGCCGCCAGCTCCTCGCGACCAATGGTTTCGCCCAGCAGGATGCGCGGCAGCACCAGGTCCAGCACCGTGACCGCATGGAACATGCCGCAGGCCGGAACGCCCAGCACCGGCGTCGGCCCGATCCGCCCCACCAGAAACATCGCCCCCGGCAGGACCGGCGTGCCGTACACCATTGATTCAGCCCCGGCCAACCCGATCCCCAACCGGGTGACGTCGTCCGGGTCCACCGACATGCCCCCGGAGATGACGACCAGTTCCGCCCCTTCCGCCAGACAGGCGCCGATGGCGGCGG
>WRFD01000253.1 GCA_009778955.1 Desulfobulbus sp. | reverse complement strand
GTCCTTGTTCCGCCCCATGCGCCTCCTTGCTGCTGAGGCTGGACAAAGTGTTGCACGCCCGCACTGCCAAAGATGCCCTTCCAAGGGAGTGCAGTACACGCCCTGGACAAATAAAAAAACAACCCGAGGCGGCCTTGCTCCATTCCCTGCCTGTCAAGGCCAAGGCGAGCATCGCCGGCAGGCCCTCCGAACAATGCATCTACGGCACGGAGATCCCGGAAACGCAGCGCTATAAGATCAAGGATTTCCTAATGGAAATCAACGATTGATTGCCTTCCCAACTTAATAATCGGCGCCCTCTTTTTTCGGCAAGAGAGCATCCTTTCCCGCCCTCCCCCTTTCTCCGCCGTTTTTCGGCAGATTCAAACCAGTGGCCTACAGTCTTTTCCCGACCTTGACAGCCGGCGACAACTCGTTGCAAATGGAGCGATTTGGGGCAACGTTTAGCATTGCACAATGCTGTTTTTTGGTTTATCGTGCCCACCAAAATTAACTGAATCCCTATTCATTGCGACCGCCTGGAGACTGTTTGGAGCCTGGTGTTTTCCATGCAGTTAAGGCGTGACCGTTCTGACCTGCCGCATCAGACCGGATCAGGTTCAACACGCGTTTTACGAAGTTCCCCAAGAGCTTCTTGTTATAGCGTTCATCTTTAACCGTTTCCGGCAGTCAACCACCTGCCGGCAGACACCAACCACCGTGTAAGGAGAAAGATCTTATGTCGCGAAAAATGGTCACCATTGACGGAAACCAGGCGTGTACGCATGTAGCGTATGCCACCAGTGAAGTCATCACGATCTACCCGATTACGCCATCCTCCCCGATGGCCGCCGAAGCCGACGCTAAAGCCAACGCCAAGCAAGAAAACATCTGGGGCTCCATCCCGGTCATCTCCCAGATGCAGTCCGAGGCCGGCGTGGCCGGTTCCATCCACGGTTCCTTGGGCGCCGGCGCCCTGTGCACCACCTTCACCGCTTCCCAGGGCCTTCTCCTGCTGGTCCCCAACATGTACAAGATCGCCGGCGAACTTCTGCCCACGGTCTTTCATGTAACCGCACGCGCCATCGCCTGCCAGGGTCTGTCCATTTTTGGCGACCACGGAGATGTCATGGGCGTTCGCCAGACCGGCTGGGCCTTGCTGTGTTCCCAGGACGTTCAGGAAGCCCAGGACATGGCGCTGATCGCCTCCTCGGCCACCCTGCAGTCCCGCGTGCCGTTTTTGCATTTCTTCGACGGGTTCCGGACCTCCCATGAGGTTATGAAAATCGAGCAGCTGACCACCGACGATATGCGCGCCATGATCGACGAAGACCTGATCATTGCCCACCGCCAACGCGCCCTGACCCCGGACCGTCCGACCATCGGCGGCACCGCCCAAAACCCTGACGTTTACTTCATCGGCCGCGAGACCGTGAACAAATTCTATGAGGCCGTGCCGAGCATCGTCCAGACCACCATGGACAAATTCGCCGCCCTCACCGGCCGTCAGTATCACCTGTTCGACTACATCGGCGCTCCGGATGCCTCCGACGTCGTCGTCATCATGGGTTCCGGCGCCCTGACCGTTGCCTCCACTGTCGAGCACCTGGTTGCCGAAGGCAAGAAGGTTGGCTTGGTCATCGTCCGTCTGTTCCGTCCGTTCGACCCGATCGCCATGGTCAACGCCCTGCCGCCCACCGTCGAGCGCATCACCGTTCTTGACCGCACCAAGGAGCCGGGATCCAACGGCGATCCGCTGTACCTCGACGTGCGCGCTGCGGTCACCGAGGCCGTCGAGGCCAACCCCACCATGTTTACGCCGGTCATCCTCAACGGCCGTTATGGTCTGGGCTCCGCCGAGTTCACCCCGGCCATGGTCAAGGCTGTGTTCGACAACATGGCCTCCCTGGCGCCGAAGAGAAAATTCTGTGTCGGCCCGAACGACGACCTCGCCTTCACCAGCCTCAAGTACGACAAGTCCTTCAACATCGAGGGCAGCGAAGTTTACCGCGCCCTGTTCTACGGTCTGGGCTCTGACGGAACGGTTGGCGCCAACAAAAACACCATCAAGATCATCGGCGAGGAGACCAGCAACTCGGCGCAGGGCTACTTTGTCTACGACTCCAAAAAATCCGGTTCCATGACCGTTTCGCACCTGCGTTTCGGCAAGAACCAGATCGTGGCCCCGTATCTGATCAACAAGGCCAACTTCGTCGCCTGCCATAACCCGGCCTTCCTGAACACCTACGACATGTTGGCCACCTTGGAGTCCGGCGGCACCTTCCTGCTGACCACCACCTTCACCAAGGACGAGATCTGGGATCACCTGCCCGCCCTGGTGCAGAAACAACTGATCGACAAGAAGATCAAGTTCTACATCATCGACGCGGTCAAACTCGGCCTGGCCCTTGGCCTGGGCGCCCGCATCAACATGATCATGCAGACCGCCTTCTTCGCCATCTCAGGCATTATCAGCAAGGAAGACGCGATCAAGTCGATCAAGAAGGCGATCAAGAAAACCTACGGCATCAAGGGCGACAAGATCGTCAACATGAACTACAGCGCGGTTGACGGCGCCATCGAGAACATCGTCGAGGTCAAGGTGCCGAAGAAGGTCACCGGCCACGCAATGCCGCCGATCGTTTCCAACGAGGCTCCCGAATTCGTCAAGACCGTCACCGCCAAAATGATGGAAGGCCACGGCGAGGACATCCCGGTTTCCCAATTCCCGAACAATGGCCGCTGGCCCACCGGCACCTCCCAGTGGGAGAAACGCAACATCGCCGTCCAGGTCTCCTGTTGGGATGCCGAAACCTGCATCCAGTGCGGTCGTTGTTCGCTGGTCTGCCCGCACGGCTGCATCCGGATGAAGGTCGCCACTCCCGCGGCCCTCAAAGCCGCCGGCGCCGACGCCTCCTTCAAGACCGCCGATGCGGTGGGCAAGGAGTTCAAGGACATGAAATTCACCATGCAGGTCTCCACCTCCGACTGCTGTGGCTGTACCCTCTGCGTGACCGTTTGCCCGGCCCGCAAGAAGGGCGCCGACGGCGCTAAGACCGAGACCCGCGCCCTGTCCATGATCATGAACACCGAGGAAGTGAAGCTGAACTCCTTGAAGAATTGGAAGACCTTCCTGGCCCTGCCGGAGGTTGACGAAAGCCTGATAAATATCGGCACCATCAAGGGCAGCCAGTTCAAACGGCCGCTGTTCGAGTTCTCGGGCGCCTGCGCTGGCTGCGGTGAAACCCCGTACATCAAGCTGGTCACCCAGTTGATCGGCGACCGGATGCTGGCCTCCAACGCCACCGGCTGCTCCTCGATCTATTCCGGCAACTTGCCCACCACCCCGTATTGCAAGCGCGACGACGGCCGTGGCCCAGCTTGGTCCAACTCCCTGTTCGAGGATAACGCTGAACATGGTTTGGGCATGCGTCAGGCTGTCGATAAACTGGCCAGCCAGGCTGTCGAACTTCTGGGAACCGCTGTCAAGGAAGGCCTGATTGCCAAAGCCTTGGCCGACGCCCTGATCAAAGCCCCGCAGAAGGATCAGGCCGAGATCGAGGCCCAGCGAGGTCGTGTCGCCCAGTTGAAGGCAGCGCTTGAGGGCAAGATGGATGTCGTCGCCAAGCGGCTCTACCATGTGGCCGACTACCTGGTGAAGAAATCCGTCTGGATCATCGGCGGCGACGGTTGGGCCTACGACATTGGCTACGGCGGCGTTGACCATGTGCTGGCTTCCGGCAAG
>WRFD01000252.1 GCA_009778955.1 Desulfobulbus sp. | reverse complement strand
TGTGGGCCGGGCAGCGCCCGCTGCCGGTGGGCGGCTGCCTGCGTTCAGGAGGCTGCCTGCATTCAGGATGTTCCGAATGTCGTCGCCTTCCACGCCCTGCGCCGCAGGGGGCGGCGTCGGTTTCCAGTCCAGCGGCTTCACGTCAAAATCGTCCAGCTTTCCTTGGGTATCGCCAATCAACTGTTTGCGGCGTTCTTCGCTATTTTTGACGATTTCGCTATTGGACGTAATGAAACTGGGGGTAATGATGACAACCAGTTCGGTACGCTCCCCGTTCTTATCGTTGCTCTTGAACAGATGCCCCAGCAACGGAATCTTGCCCAGGAACGGAACCCTGTTTTCGCTCTCCCCAGCGCTATGGGAAGCCAGCCCCGAGAGCAGCATCGACTGCCCTTCCACCAGGTCGAGTTCCGACATCGCTTTGCGCGTGAGCAACCCCGGCACGCCCATGACCGCTACGGCCTGGTCGATCTGGCTTATTTCAGTCGAAATTTTGGCGCGAATATTGCCGAGCTTGTCGCACGTCGGCTCGACCGCCAACCGAATACCGTATTCCTTGAACTCTACATTGGTCGACCCAAGCCCACTTTGGACAGGAATGGGCAATTCGCCACCCGAGGTGAAATCCGCCTTGCCGCCACAGCGCGTCGCCAGACGCGGCTCCGCCACGAGATAGGCATCGCCCTGGCTGCGCAGGAGGTTGATCCGGGAGTTAATCAACGTCGCCAGGCTGAGTGCGGCCTTGAACGGGTGTGTATAGCTTGGCCAAGGGGTCAAGTCGGGCAAACCGCTGCCTGGCTCAGGCCGGATACCGTAATAAATACTGCCATCGGCGGCTTTCAAACGTTTCATGTCGCCAACAACGGTGGCACTGGGCCCGTGTATGCTTTGCGACCACTCGACGCCCAACTTCTCCAGGGCGCTACGCCTGATTTCCACCAGTTGCGCGGTGAGGTGCACCGTACGCTCTTCCAGCGCCACGTCGTTGCCGGTGATGAGGACGATCTGGTCGGGAAAGGCATTTTGCAGCGCTTCAATCAGCGGTTTCTGAGGCGCTTTCAGCGTTTCCGCCCGCAGGAACACCCGGTTGCCCACCAGCGAAACCTGGATATTCTCTTCCTTGCCAAGCATGTCCCGGACTTGCGCGTAGGTCTTTGCCGGGCTGTTAAGCCCCACTTCCACGGCATAGGTGATCTCGGCGCCGTTCTTGAGCCACAGATGCATCATCGAGCGTCCGGCATCGTTGGCGATAATGAGCAAATCGCTCGCGTTGACCATCGCAGTGGAGACGACTTTGCCATTGCCAATGGCCGTCTTGACAATGGGCGAAGGCAATTTGACAACCCTTGTTTCGCCTACGTAGAGATGAATACTGTCTTCCAATTCCTGGGGCGGCTGCCAGCTTGGCGCCATGTATAGCTGCACCATCGGGGCGGTGGTTTCTTCACCTTGCACAGGCGCAGCGGGCGGGATTGTTGCGGATTGCTGCGCCGAGAGCGGCTGAGACACACCCCCACACAGGGCAAGGGCAAACACCACGGCATACGAGAATTTTCTGTGCCTCTTTTTAGCGGGCACGGCGCCTCTGCGCGTAGGGTTTTTGCGCCTGGGTTCAGGATTCTCATGTCTCATGATTCTTGCCTTACGGGTTTCGATAACTGTGTTCATTGCGTCAACCGTTTAACAGACGCGACGCTGACTTCTGAGGGATGGGTAGAGCCATTTGCCGCCGCTTTTCCCTCGCGTTGCTGCGTGATATGCCGCTCAAGCTGCTCAAGCTGTTCCTTGGTCATCGGTTCCCCGATCTTCCCCATTTCGGCAGGGCGTTGCGCTTGAAGCGTTTCGGCAGTTTCAGCGCCAGTCACTTCGTTTGAAAAAGGCTGCAATTCCGACTGGAGCAGCCCGCTGCCCTTGCCGCCGATGTAGAAGGTAATCCCCTCTCCCTCTTTCACCCCGCCGTCGTTCGGCCACAGGTCGGACTCGCGGGTAGGCTTGTAATTAGCATCCTGCTGCTCGGGCCGCTTGAGTGCTGCCTTGAGTTCCCCGTTTTCCTGCGCAATCAGCACTTTGCCGATCTCATCCGGCGGCAGGTCCAGCGTGAGGGTGGAATAGCGGCGCTCGTACTCCTGCCCGTCCGCTGTCGTTTCCCGCCGCACGATGTTGCCTGTGGCCTTGACCAGTACGTCCTGCAAGAGCGGCATGACGACCTTGCTTTCCTTGCCGCCCAGGCTGTGGTGGTTATCCTTGCTGATGATGAACAAGTCAATCCGGTCGTAGGGCCGGATCATCCCGGAGATGGAATTCAATTCATCTACAGCAATCGTCAGTGCGCGCCGGTTTTCTTCCAGCATGTCGGAAAAAGTCGGACTCGTCCCGCTGGAGAGGTATCCCAACAGGAGCGGGCGTCCCACCGGCAGGCCGACCTTCAGGCTTTGCCCCAGGACCCGGTCAATGTTTTCAGGAAATACCGCATCCGGGGGGATCATATCCATCGGCATCTGGCGGATCCCAAAATTATCAATGACTACCCGGCTGCCTGCGGGAATATCGACTTTCGCCACCACAACATCAGCCTTTTCTGTGTTGTCGGCAAAACTCGCCTCCAGTTCGGCTGCTCTTTTATCCAGATATGTCTTGACCAGAATAGCCGCAAGCCCGGCCATGCCTAAGGCCAATACCAGGAGAAACAATCTTCTTTTTCCTGCTGTCATTTCCATAATGCCTTCAAATTTTAAAAAAAAATCACCCCGCCCTAGTCTCACGACCAGGAATCTCTCTTCTGTTGTATCATCCGCAGTCCGCCGCCCTTTTTACAGGCTTCCCTCAAAAGGAGCCTGCATATTTATAAAGGCACGACTCGTTTCTCCTGCCAAAAGAAACATGAATCGACCTGCCGCGTGTGCATCATTCGTTCCAGCTCCTACAAACCAATAGCGGGATTGCCAATCGCAATGACCCTGGCCTCGTGATTTTTTTTGATGGCCTCTGTCAGCATATTCGCTACCGATTTTTCATCATTCCCAAAGGGAACAAACAGCGCCGCAATCAGTATGGCAGCGCAAATGGTGTATTCCACCATCGCCTGGCCTATTTGTTTTGGCTTGCGTGCTCTACGTAACGGTTTCCGTAGTGCCATTTGTGTTCCCTTTGTTTTTTGGTTCATGTTGGATAAAATCATTTGGGTTCGCTTCATTCCGTCATCTCGTTATAAGTCACCGTGGTCATTGTCTGGTCTTTCTTTTGCATGTCTACCAGCACTTGCTGGTTTTCCCTGGAAAAAACCAATTGCCGATGTTCGCCGGTTTTGAGTGTTTCATCCCTGTCGCGCCGCCATCCCGCACGGATGTAATGCTCACGCAGATACATCGCGTTGCCTTCAACCGATTGTTTGTTTTCCACGATGACGAAACGGTTGGCTCTGACTCCGTCGCGGCTGTCCTGATGCTGGATGACCTGGCTGCCCGGCATGCGTGGGATACCGCGGGCAAGCTTTTCGGGCGCCTGCATCTTGAAAAAATCCAGCGAGGAAACCAGGACGCCAAATGTCTTTTCGTCCATCGCTGTTATCTCGACGTTGATGAGGCGCTTGTCCGGCATCATGGCGCCTATCATTTTTCGCTCGCTCGTGGCCTGTTCCGCGTATTTCCCCTCCCTGGCATTATTCTCAAAATGCTTTCGGTAAAATTTCAGCGCCTCATCGGGGTCTTGCGTTGTAAATTGGACAATCTGCATAGGCGCACC
>WRFD01000251.1 GCA_009778955.1 Desulfobulbus sp. | reverse complement strand
TGGGCATCCCTTTTATCATTCCGTTGTTCACGCCCGGGCATCGCAAGGTCGCGCTGGCAGAGGCGAAAGCCAAGGGATACGTCACGCCTTTCAGCCTGATCGACCCCACATCCATCGTGCCCAAGGCCGTGCGTATTGGCCTTGGGACATATATCAATGCCGGATGCACGTTGGGCGCGGCCAGCGAATTCGGCGCCTTTACCTTCATTAACAGGGGCGGCGCCGTAGGACACCATTTCAAGTGTGGCGAGTTTACATCGATTGGACCAGGAGCTGTGATCGGAGGACAGGTGACCCTCGGCCGCGGCGCTTTTGTGGGCGCGGGCGCGGTGCTGCTGCCCAAGGTGACAGTAGGCGACAATGCAGTCGTTGGGGCTGGAGCGGTGGTCACCAAAGATGTGCCCGCGCATTGCCTTGTGGTGGGCAATCCAGCGCGCGTGGTCAAAGAAAATATCGCTGGCTGTAACGGTTTGGGGGTGTAGAATGATGCGTCGACAGGCCCAGGGTTCCCGTGAGTTCTGAAGAGTATCAATGCCCTGTTGCGATTGTTGAAGGAGGCCATTTAAGTGAACAGCAGCCTTAGAGAGGCCTTGCCGCCTTTATCCATAACGTTAGCGCCAACAGGCATGGTGCCTACCTATTCCATGTCCGCCACTGTGCCGTTGACACCGGACGAGATTATCCGTGATGTGCTTGCCTGTGCGGAGATCGGCGTCAGTGCCGTGCACCTGCATGCGCGCGACGAGAACTTGCGTCCCACGCTGGCCAAAGAAATATATGCCAGGATAATCGAAGGGATACGGGAAGAGCGCCCGGATTTGGTGCTCTGCGTTTCTTGTTCTGGCCGGTGCTCCATGACGCTGGAACAGCGCCTTGATGTATTGAATTTGCAAGGCGATGCCAAGCCGGACATGGCGTCGCTCACTCTTGCCTCAATGAATTTTTCGCACGACGCCAGTCTCAACACCGTGGAGACAGTCAAAAAGTTGGCTGGAACAATGCGTGAACGCAACATTAGAGCTGAGCTGGAAATTTTTGATCTCGGCATGATCAATGTGATGCATGTGCTGATCCGCCACGAGTTGCTCAGCCCGCCCTATTATGCCAATCTGCTCTTCGGCAACATCGCCTCCGCCCAGCCTAGCCTTCTGGAAATCGGCACAATGATAGCAAGGTTGCCCGAACAGACCCATTACAATTTAGTCGGCTTGGGCGAGGCGCAGATGGTGCTTGCGGCCATTGGAGCCGTGTCTGCTCCAGGCGTCCGTGTTGGCCTGGAAGATAACCTTTGGCTGGCTGCCGGGCGCAGGAAAAGAGCGACCAATATGCAGATGGTGGAAAAAGCGCATGCGCTGTCCGCGATCATAGGCAGGGAAATCATGACTCCGGCACAGCTCAGGTCAAAGCTGGATCTCTGACGAAATCGCAGCAGCAATATGTCTGTCCATCTGTATACAATTTGCTGGAATGAGGCTGATATGCTTGGCTTTTTCTTCCGGCATTACGACGATTGGATTGACCGCTATGTCATTTATGATGATGGCTCCACCGACGGCTCGCTGGATATTCTGCACGCCCACCCGAAGGTTGAGGTCAGAAAGTTTGTCAGAACCAATCCGGAATCCTTTGTCCTATCGCATACCCGGCTGCAGAATGAAGTTTGGAAAGAAAGCAGAGGCAAGACGGATTGGATTGTTGTCACAGCGCTGGACGAGCATCTCTGGATTCCAGGACGCTCCATGGCGGACTATCTTGCGGAGCAGCGCAAGGAAGGGGCCACACTTATACCGGCCATGGGCTTTAATATGGTCAGCAATGTTTTTCCGACCAATGACGCCATGCTTGTACACGCGATCACGCGCGGTTGTCCTGCCGCCAATTTCAACAAGCTTTCAATATTCAACCCCGATGCGTTGAAAGAAACCAATTTCAAACCCGGACGGCACAAAGCGCAGCCGCAAGGGCGTTTATGGCTGCCTGCCCGTGACGAGCTTCTGCTTTGGCATTTCAAAAACATCGGTCTCGAACGCACCGTGGCGAGGGAGACAGCCCAAGGTTTGCGCCTTGGCAACGTTGACAAAGCCGAGTCTTTTGGCAGCCAATACCTGTGGGATGCCCAGGGGAAGCAGGAGTTCTGGGAAACCTTGGATAAGGAGAGCATGGAATTGTCCGGCGCCGGGTTTAAGGCGCATTTGTGCTGCGCCCGCCCTCTCTGGTGGGAGGAAAAATATATGATATTGCGCCTCCCGCACAACATGTTCCTCCCTCTCGGGCTTTTTTGGTTGTATGCCCTGCCGGCTTCCATACTCGCAAAACTTGCCGCACTTTTGCAGCGCGCAAGCTTACGCGCGTTCACCAAGGCGGGATTGCTGAACGCAAAAAGATGATTGACCGATCAAACCCGGCGGAACCGGACGGCGCCTTTGGGGTTGTTTTTTTTATGGCGCAGGTGTCTGAAGCGGCTTGGCCTCGTCGATCAGCATGATCGGGATGGAGTCGCGGATGGGATAGAGGAGTTGGCAGGCGCGGCAGACAATGCCATCCCCGCCGACGGTCAACTCCACCGGCCCCTTGCATTGGGGGCAGGCCAGGATGTCCAGCAGTTCTTTCTTGATCATCGATCTCTCCCGGGATACGGTCCAGGCGTCAGTTGGGTTGGCTGTTTTCCGGACAGCGCCGGGTCCGGAGTGGCGGGTGTCGGGATGACCCCGTCCCTGGCACAGGTTGTAGCCTGTTCCCTGTTTTTTTTCATGCCGCATTTAGGGTGCAAAGAAACATTTTTTTGCCGTGCGCCAGCGCATGAGCTTGGCGGCATGCGGGAACAGGCGAAGATTTCTAGAGTGGCGTGCAGGGGAGACCGACCCGGTCGCCCGTTTTCCGCAAAAGCCGAATGCGGCATATACAAGTACAAGTGAAGAGACTGAAGACATGAAGCCGGATATGACAGAGCAATTACGGAAAAATATGGTCTCGGTGGAAGAGGCTGTGGGCATGGTCCTGCCGCACGACATCACCGAGATCGTCAAGGACCAGTTCAAGGGCCGGGCCTTCCGCAAAGGGCACATTATCCAGGCCGAGGATGTGGAGCATCTGCGCCGCTTGGGCAAGGAGCATGTCTATGCGCTGCACCTGGGGCCGGACGAGATCCACGAAAACGAGGCGGCCCTGCTGATGGCCAGGGCGCTCGCCGGTCCAGGGGTCGAATATTCCGAGGAGGTGGTCGAGGGCAAGATCAACCTCGTGGCCTCGGTCGACGGACTGGTGAAGATCAACCGCGCAAGCCTCTACCGGTTCAACCTGCTGGGGGAGGTGATGTGCGCCACCCTCCAGGACAACACGCCGATCAAGCAGGGCCATCAGGTGGCGGGCTTGCGTCTGATCCCCCTGGTGGCGGCCCGGCGGATGGTGGAGGAGGCGGCGGCTGTTGCCCGGTCCGGTGATCCGGTGGTTCGGGTTCTGCCGCTGCCCACGGTTCGGGCCGCATTGGTGATCACCGGCAACGAGGTGTATAACGGGCGGATCGAGGACCGGTTTGAGGGGGTATTGCGGGAGAAGTTGACCGCTTTGGGCTCGACCGTGGGTCCGGTGCGGTTTGCACCGGACGATCCTGAGTTGATCGCCGCCGCCATCGGCGCCTGTCTGGCGGAAGGGGCGGAACTGGTCGTCATCTCCGGGGGCATGTCGGTGGACCCGGACGACGTCACCCGGTTGGGGATCGGGTTGGCCGGGGCTGAATCAATGG
>WRFD01000250.1 GCA_009778955.1 Desulfobulbus sp. | reverse complement strand
TCCGGTTTGAGGAGCGGGATGTGGAAACGGAGCCCAAGGCCACCGCGCCGCATCTCGATTCTACTAGCTTTTTTACGCCAAAACTCCATGCAATTTCCTAACCGGACATTGCTGAGTTTTTTTTGTGCATGTTGATAAAGGAAACAATTTTGCTTACAATGTAAGCATGAAATATAGGGTGACGATAACGAACCGGGCGAGGAAAATCGCTGCGAAGATGCCGCAGGCAGAACGAGAACGCCTGGTAAAACTACTCGCCAACCTTCGCGAATCTGGCCCGGTTCGGAGAGAATGGCCGAACTACAGCAAACTGTCGCTCACCGAATATCACTGCCACCTGAGTTATCGCTGAGTCGCCTGCTGGCGGCACGAAAAAGAGACCATAGCAATCGAGGTGTACTATGCCGGAAGCCTTGAGAACGCCCCCTATTGATCTGCGCGTGCGGGTGCGGGGCAAGAAGAAGGCTGAAAAGCTGATTGCCCTGTTGCGCGATGAATTCAGCGCCCACGTCGAGGTTGTCGAAGACGATGACGACGCTTTGATGGATGTCTTTGAAGCCGACTGGTACAAGGAAACGGTGGCGAATATGACGCCAGGAGGCGCTTTGAACGCCTTGCGCTGGAAGCATCAAATCACTCAGGCTGAGTTGGCCCGTAGGATAGGATCGCAACGGCAGACTATTTCGGCGATTGAACGCGGCCGCCGCCCGTTGGGGATGAAGACGGCGGTCAAAATTTCCGCCGCGCTGGGCGAACCGTTGTCAGAGTTTTTTCCCGGCGGCTTCCCGGTGGAATGAAATGAGCAAAAAAATGCGGGCAACCCGGCAAGGGGATGGATACTGCCGTCCTCGCGGCTTAATTCATGCTCCTGAATTTTGAGCATGGGCCCCATGCGGCTTAAACCTCAGCCGTCAGAATAATCATACCCTTGAGGAAGGAGAGTCAGCATGAATGATCTCACTGGCAGATGCGCCCTCGTCACTGGCGGCAGTCGAGGCATCGGCCGCGCTATCGCCCTGGCGTTGGCGGCGACTGGAGCCGACATCGCCGTGAATTACCGCGAGCGCCGGGACAAAGCGGAGGCGGTCGCATCCGAAATCAAAGAACTTGGACGGCACGCTGTGGCTCTCTCTGCGGATGTTGCATTAGCGGCAGAGGTGAAACGGCTGGTGGCAGATGCTGAGTCGGCGCTTGGTCCGGTCGGAATCCTTGTGAACAATGCTGGCATCGCCCGACCGGTGACGCTCGACACGCTCGACACACCGATATGGGATGAGACCATCGCGCTCAACCTCACCTCGGCTTTCCTGGTGACGCAGGCAGTCCTGCCAGGTATGCGCACACGGCGTTGGGGTCGAATCGTCAACATCTCCTCGACCGCAGCGCAGATCGGCGGGATCATCGGACCGCATTATGCTGCCTCCAAGGCGGGCATGATCGGCATGACTCATGGCTATGCCAAGCTGCTCGCGGGCGAAGGCATCACCGCCAATGTCGTCGCGCCAGCGCTGATCGATACCGACATGCTTCGCGGCAACGATCGCGCCCAGCCAAGCCTCGTCCCGCTTGGCCGCTTTGGCAGTGTCGAGGAGGTGGCCGAAGTGGTGGTCATGTTGGCGCGGAACGGCTACATCACGGGGCAGACGATCAACGTCAATGGTGGCCTCTACATGAGCTAACGCCGCGTCCCCAACGCTTGTCTTGCCTGTGGATCACCCTGCTCGGCAGGCAAGGCTTTTCCCTTGACTTGTTGTCGCAAGCGAACGACAACGCCGCCATGCAATACGAAGTCGAAAAAACGAAGATGTTCAAGAAATGGTTTGCCAGGCTGAAGGACCACTGGGGCAAGGCGAGGCTGGCCGTCCGCTTCGACCAGATCAGGATGGGCAACTTCGGTGACCATAAAGATTTCTCCAGCGGTGTCAGTGAATTGCGGTTTGACTTCGGTCCGGGTGTCTTGGTTCTTCGGGAAATGGACTTCACCTCCGTTCATGATGGTTTATCATAAACGGCAGATTTGTCCATTTCCCGAAGAACCAAGACGAGACGATCTGGCGTGGTTGTGCGCGCTAATTTCCGAAGGTGAACGTCAAAATGTCATTTCCTATCTTTCCTGTTCCTGTGCCAGACGAACCGATGGCGGCAAACGAGAACGGACCAGAACGTCCGTCTGAGCAAGTAAACGTGCCTTCTCCTCGCCTGTGGTCGGTATAGACAAAATTCCCTTTGCAGGTCAGCCCATTGCTGCCAAAGATCATCATCTCCCCTTTGCCGCCAATATAGGCGGTAGCGTTTCCGGTAAAGGCAACCTCCCCGGATGAAAACTGCCCGCGTACAGGAACGGTCATGCTACAGGCGGTCAATATCATCAACGCGGCGACAGAAGCAAGGATGTAAAGTGATTTCATTCTCATTGCTCCCAATGGTCTTGTTCCCATGTAAACCAGTCCAGATAGCAGGCAGTTGGAATAGCCGATTTTTTGTTTAAATAAGATGTTGGCCTCCCCTCCCACATATCGGCGGCATAGCCAAAGCCGGTACAAATGTTATCCTTTTAAGGAATACAGCAACGAGGCAGTGTCTCAAACCGTGGCGAAGGAGGCCAGCATCATAGCACGGTAACAAGAAAGGATGGCAAGGGAAAGCGTAATCAGATCAATTTTGAGGGCAAGATCTGCTGGATCGGGGCTGACGTGCACAAGGCCAGCTATGCGGTGGCGATCCTGGACGAAGAAGGACAGCGGTAGGAGTTCTCCACAGATACAACGCCTCTCTCCCTGCTTGGCGGTTTTTTTTGTGTCTACAGTACGGCATCGCTTTTCTTTGGGCGGTATTGTGCAGGGGAGGCGTCCCACCGGTTTCTACGTTCCGGGTTGCTAACCTGTATGATGCCGCCCTTTTGCGTTTCGCAACGCAAGGGGTGGTCAAAATCACCTCAATGTAGGAGCCATGCCATTAGTAATCACACCAGCACAGAACCCCGCACCGCAACACTCTCCATTCCAGGTTGGGTCAAGGAACGAACAGAGCAGCAGAAGGGATGTGAGGTGTTGCCAGTCTGTGGGTCGGCTTCCGCATTGAAACTTTCGAGGCCTGCTCAGCATTCACTACTTGATACAACCCGGATACTCACCGAGTCATTTTCTGACCCTTTACATCGAAGGCTTCAACCGCTTGGTTACCTCCACGTTTGCTTCGATTGCTACCGGCTGAAGCGAAAGTTGCCGGGTGGTGTCGCACCCACTGAACATCCGCGCCTTTCCACGGCGCACTATTGAGTTTTTTTACAAAAATATCAATATGTTAATTGATAAAACTGCCACTTTTTACTGATGATTTTTCGCGGATTAAGGGTTTTGTCCGAGAGCCGGATGCATTAACAGGCTGTTGAAAAACTCTGGTCTACAATATTACATTTCGTGACGGGAGGACCAGGATCGTACATAGCTAATATATTGAAATCATTGCAATAGAGGTGTAAAATATGCGCGGTCTTGATATCCGTCAGCAGAAACTGTTCACCTTCGTTTCTCCTGAATCCCGGGTTCCCCGGAATCATCCCTTGCGTCCGATCCTGATTCTGGCGAACAAGGCATTGAAGAGCCTTTCCCCGGTCTTCCAGGAACTGTACTCCACGGTAGGAAGACCGTCCATCCCGCCGGAACAACTGCTCCGCTCCCTGTTGCTGCAGATTCTGCACTCGATCCGCAGCGAACGGCTGCTGATTGAACAGCTGGAGCACAATCTCCTGTTCCGCTGGTTCGTG
>WRFD01000249.1 GCA_009778955.1 Desulfobulbus sp. | reverse complement strand
CGTGGTCGGCGCGATCAATATTCTGGCGCGGGGACGCCGCGTCGCAGCCTGTGGAGAGATGGCGCGGTCAGGCCGCTTGATGAGATGAAGCAGGAACCCGCCGAAGCGACCCGTTCAGGCAATGCGCCTGCAACGAGCGCCGTAGGAATCCCCTGCCTTTAGGTAGGGGAGGATGTCAAAATCACGTTGCGCACACAGGTGCTCTCGGCCCGCCGTAGACGAGCAGGTCGGGGCCGTGCCAGGGCTATAGCCCGGGCTGGTTGCGGTTGATCAGGATCAGGTCGGCCGGGGGGAGCCGGGATTGAGGGCGCCGTGGCCCTCGACCAGTCCGAGCGTGGCCGCTACGCACCAGGTGGCCATGCGCAGAAGATGCCGGGCTGGAGTGGCGGTGGGGTCGCTGGGGTTGACCTTGTGCAGCTTGGCGGCGAAATCTATTTCCCAGAACAGGTCGAGACTGTTGTTGGATGCGGCGGAATCGGCGCCGAGCGCCACCCAGAGACCGCGTCGGAGCATGGCCGCCAGTGGCGCCCGGCCCGCAGCCAACTTGGCGTTGCTCTGGGGACAGGTGAACACGGCGGCGCCATGTTCGGCCATCAGGTCGAGGTCGTGGTCGGCGGCTCAAACGCAATGGATGCGCACGGTGTGGTGGTCAAGAGTACCCAGGGTCGCCAGATGGCCGATCGGGCTGGATGCCATCGGCTTGGCGATCTGCTCTCTTTCTTTCCTGGTTTCAGCGACATGGATGAACAACGACGCCTGGCGTGACCGGACGATCTCCTTGGCCCGACGGAGGGCCGAGGCCGTAGCTGTAGGGCGCATGGGCAAAGATCGCCGGCGTGATCAGCGGATCGCGGCCCTACCAGCGCTCGACAAAACGGGCAGCCGCCTTGATGTTGCGGCGTGGATACTCGACCCCAGGCGTCGGGAAATCGATCACTCCTTGGGCCGCCACGCAGCGCAGCCCGGTATCCGCGCAGGCGCGCGCCACCTCGTCGTCCAAAAAATACCCGTCGGCCACGGTGGCGGCGCCGTTGAGCAACATCTCTGCGGCCGCGAGCTTGGCGCGCCAGTTGACCGTCTCGGGGTTGACCCGGTGGGCCTCGGCCGGAAAAATATGGCCATGCAGCCAGGCGAGCAGGTAGAGGTCGTCGACCAGCCCTCGGAACAAGACCATGGGCATATGGCAATGGCCGTTGACCAGGCCGGGCATGGCCAGCTGGTCCCCCGTCCGTTGAGGCTCGTTGTTGCCGTGGCCTATGGGCAGGCGGCCATGGGGCTAGTTGCGAAGATGTGGCCTGCGCCGATGGCAAGAAAGCCGGATTCGATCGGGGCTTCACGGCCGGGAACCGGCAGGATGGCGCAGTCGGTGATGAGGAACTCGATATTCATAACTGCTTGCACCCCAGGTGTGGATGGTATATCACAGAAAACCGGCCAAGACGGCATTTAGCCAAAACTATACTCGAAACCACGGCGGCGGCAAAGCGCTGGCCGCCCTTGTTGTCGTTCCGGCGGATTTGCCGCCGTTGCCGTTGCCGATGGCGAGGAGATGCAACCATGCCGACCCATATAAAAAAAATATTTGCAGCCCAACTGACTGGGGGGCAGCAATTCCAGGATATTTTTCTAGTGACGAAAAAATCCCTGGCTGAAACCAAGGCGGGTAAGCCCTACCAGGCCTTGGCGCTGATGGACCGCACCGGCGAAGTCGAAGCCAGGGTGTGGGACAATGCCCTCCGGTTCGAATCCCAGGCCGGGGAGGGCAACTTCGTGCTGGTGCAGGCCGTGGCCAAACCCTTCCGCGACCAGATGCAGCTGGGCGTGACCACCCTGCAGCAGGTGGCCGAGGCGGAGATCGACATGGCCGATTTCCTGCCGGCGAGTCCCAGGCCGCTGGCAGAGATGGCTGAGGAGCTCAAGGAGGTCATCGGCTCCATCGGCGATCAGCCGCTGCGGGATGTGCTGCGGATCCTTTTCCAGGGCGACACCCTGGCCCGTTTTCAAAGGGCGCCGGCAGCCAAACGGCTGCACCACGCCTATATCGGCGGTCTGATCGAGCACACCCTGTCGATTGTCGGCCTGGCGGCAAAGGCGGCGGTCCATTACCCGCTGATCGACCGGGACATGCTCATTGCCGGGGCACTGGTGCACGACCTGGCCAAGATAGAGGAGTTCGATTTCAGCAACCCGGCCTTCGGTTACACCGACCGGGGCCGGCTGGTCGGCCATCTGGTTATGGGGGTAGACCTGGTGCGCCAGGCGGCGGCGCAGGCGCCGGCCATTGAGGCCGGGCAGGTCGACCGCCTGATCCATATCATCCTCAGCCATCACGGCCGGCACGATTTCGGCTCGCCAGTCCTGCCGATGACGCCCGAAGCCATCCTGCTGCATCACCTCGACGACATTGATGCCAAAATGAACTACATGTCCGGGCTACAGGCGAAGATGAGCGGCGACGGCTGGCAGTGGACCGAGTATCAGCGGCATCTGGAACGCTTTTTGTTTCTGAGGGCGTCCGGTGCGGCCGCGGCGCCGGATGCGGACGGCGCCGACCCGGAGGAGACGTCCGAGGTCGACGAGCCGCCTGGCCCGATTGCGGCGCCGGTTCGTTCCGGGAAGGCGGTCGATCAGCGCCAGCGGAGCCTGTTCTAAGTCATGGTCTTTTCCACGATCCTCGGCCAGACTAAGGCCTTGACCCTGCTCAGCCGGGCTTTGGCGAGCGGCCGTCTGGCCCATGCCTATCTTTTTTCAGGTCCGGACGGAGTGGGTAAAACCACGGTGGCCCTGGATATGGCGGCCATGCTGCTCTGCCGCAGTCCGAAGGAGGGACGCCCATGTGGCCGCTGTCCCGGCTGTCTGAAGTATCGCTCTGGCAATCATCCCGATTTTGTACGCATCCGGCCGGATGGGGCCGCCATCAAGATTGACCAGGTTCGGGAACTGAAAAAGGCCCTCAATTTTGCGCCGTTTGAAAGCGGGATGCGGGTCGTGCTGCTGGAGGACGTTCAGGCCATGCGCCGGGAGGCGGGCAACAGCCTGCTCAAGGTGCTGGAGGAGCCGCCGCCCGACAACCTGCTGATCCTGACCGGTACCGAGGCTGGAGCGATTTTAGGCACTGTCGTCTCCCGCTGTCAGGTGATTCCGTTTGCCCCGCTGCCGCTCGATCTGGCGGCCGCGATCATCCGCCGGCATCGTCCGGAACTGGATGCGGCCGGCTGCGAAGCCCTGGCAGCCTTGGCCGACGGTTGCCCCGGCCAAGCCCTGGCCCTTGAGGCCGACGGCATCTTGAACCTGTACCGGCGGATCGTGGCCGCGTTTGACGCCCTGCAGGACAAGGCGGCCATCCGGACGGAACGGGCCTTGGCCCTGGCGGTCGATCTGGCTGAGGCTAAGGAGGGGTTTTCGCTTCTCCTGACCCTGCTGCGGATTTTCTTCAAGAATGTGATGGCGGCCCACGTCAGCCACTCCGCTGGCCGCGCCTTTCCCCCCGAGGTGGAGCAGGCGAGAGAACGCTGGAATTTGACCCGGCTTTCTGCTAAAATAGACACCATTGATTTTGCGGAACAGGCGCTTGCCAGAAACTGCAGCCGTAGCCTGGTCAGCGAAGTGCTTCTTCTGGATTTGTTTGACTGTAGCCCCCTTTTGACCTGAGCAATCGTCAACTACCCCGCCCTGAAGGGCAGAGCTTGTGAAGAACAAGTTCTGGGTTGACCAGGGAAAGCGGCATCCAGTCCGCTCCGTTGTAAGGAGAGTTCAAGAACCGACGTTGGGAT
>WRFD01000248.1 GCA_009778955.1 Desulfobulbus sp. | reverse complement strand
GCGCGCCTGTTTTTTCGCCATGTGGAGCCTCCTTTTTTGCTCGTGGGCTACACACTAGCACATATTTGGCTAATATTAACAAATTTATCATACAAATGTATGGCTACATTTTACGCTTCAAAAGTTCGTATAGTATCGTATATACAACGTGTTGATTGATTTTTACCCCAGAAGATGCGTTTAAAATAATCTCTGCAGCAATCGCTGGGCCGCCTCAGCCCGGCGATCATCCGGGAATCTTCTTTTGTCATTTGCCTACCCTCTGGTATATTCCCACATCGATTACCCACCCCTTTATCACGGTTTTTTTTTATTCATTCATTCACTGGACTGACTTTATGGGCATTGCCACCGACATTATTCTCGTGGTTCTAGCCGCTTTTTTCTGCGGCCTTCTCATGCAGCGGCTGCACCAGCCGCTTATTCTAGGCTACATCCTGGCCGGGGTGATCCTTGGACCGCACACTGGCGGCCTCACCGTCCAGGATATCCACGAAATAGAACTGCTGGCCGAGATCGGCGTGGGCCTGCTGCTCTTTGCCCTGGGGCTCGAGTTCTCGCACAACGATCTGAAACCGGTCAAATGGGTGGCCCTGATCGGCACCGTGCTCCAATTGGCGCTCACCATCGGCCTCGGCTTTGGCATCGGTCAATTGATGGGGTGGGAGCATAAGACCTGCATCTGGTTCGGCGCCCTTATCTCCCTGTCCTCCACCATGGTCCTCCTCAAGACGCTGATGAATCAGGGATGGCTTGGCACCTTGTCCAGCAAGGTGATGATCGGCATGCTAATCGTCCAAGACCTGGCGGTGGTGCCGATGATGATCATCCTGCCGCTGATGAACGACCCGGCCGCAGGCCTGATGTCCCTCGGCCAGGCTGCGGTCAAGGCCGCACTGTTTCTGATCTGCATGTTCGCTTTAGGCGTCAAGCTGCTGCCGTGGCTGATGCGGCAGATCGCCAAGCTCGGTTCCCGCGAGTTGTTTCTTTTGGCCATCATCGCCATCGGCCTGGGCATCGGCTACATCACCTACCTGGTCGGCCTATCCTTCGCCTTGGGCGCCTTCATAGCCGGTATGGTGCTCAACGAATCCGACTACGGCCACCAAGCCTTAAGCGACATCATCCCCCTACGCGATGTGTTTGGCCTGCTCTTTTTCGCCTCGGTGGGCATGTTGCTCGATCCCGGTTTTCTCTTTCGCCATTTCGGCGCCATCCTGCTGTTGGTGGTGCTGGTCAGCCTGGGCAAAGGATGCATCTTTGCCGCTATTGCGTGGCTTTTTCGCTACGGCAACGTCATCCCGCTGGCCGTGGGCCTGGGTCTGTTCCAGGTCGGGGAATTTTCCTTTGTCCTTGCCCGGATCGGCCTGTCTACCAATTCCATCGACGCCGACCTGTATAACATGGTGCTGACCACAGCCGTGCTCACCATGATCTTGACCCCCTTGGTTTCGGGCCAGACCTCCCGGTTGTACGCGTTGAAAAAGAAATGGTTCCAGAAAGAGGCGCTGGAATCAATCAACTTTCCCGACGAGGGATTTGAACACCATGTGGTGATCGCTGGCGGCGGCCGAGTAGGATTGCAGATCGCAACAACTTTGAACCGGCTGAGTATCCAGTTCGTGATCATCGAGCTGGACCAGCGACGGATCGAACAGGCCAAAATGGCCGGCTATGCGGTGGTCTATGGCAACGCCAGCCACGAAATCGTGCTCAACGCCGCCTCCATCGCCACAGCCTCGCTGCTGGTGGTCACAATTCCCGGCATGGTCGAATCGCAGACCATTGTCGGCTATGCCCGCAAACTCAACAGTACCCTGCCGATAGTGGCCCGCCTCTCTGACCCTGATTTCCTCGATGTTTTCAACGAACTCGCAGTGATCGACCTGGTCTATCCCGAACTTGAGGCCGGACTGGAAATGGCCCGCCAGACCCTGCTCACTTTGAACGTGCCGGTGACCGAAATTCATCGGCAGACGGAAGTCCTGCGGCGCGAATACTACTCCAGCCGGATCGACCAGGAAACCGCCTACCGGACCCTGGCCCAATTCCGCGAGGCTGAACAACAATTCGATCTTGAATGGGTGGCTCTCCCGCCGGACAGCTGCCTGATCAACAAAACCATCGGCGAATCCGAGATACGCAAGAAGACCGGAGTGTCAGTGGTTGGCGTGCTCCGCAACGGTTGTCTGGATCCCAATCCGGGACCACAGTACTGTTTCCAGGAAAAGGATCAGGTGGCGCTCATCGGCTCCGGCAAGGCCAGGGACGCCTTCAGGACCTTTTTTCTGCTTCCTGCGGAACCGGTCTCTGAACCCAGGGTCGAAGAACTAGCAGGGCCTGGACCTGCCGCTTTTGATGTCGCATGAGACCGGAAACCAATGCGGCATGTACTCAATGTCTTCCCTGGTTTAATAACTCATCCCGGCTTGGGACAACTATCCCCTGCAGCATGCCCCGTGCCAGGAACTCCGCCAGCTTCTTGCTGTCCAGCCGGTCTGTCTTGCCGGTCTTGGATGCCGGCCGGTGAATACGGCTCGGGGCTGCCGCCACCGCCTTGATCCCCATCTCCAGGCAAGCTCAGGCTAAACCGTATCCACAAGGTCCGCTCTCACAGGTCAGGGCTTTGATGGTCATGCCCATCTGCAGCAGTTGCGTCACAAGCTTCCTTGGTCTCGCGACTGTGGAGAACTCCAGCCGCTGCCCCTCTTCGTCCAGGATCGCCACCGCATAGCTGGCCTTGTGCACGTCAACCCCGATCAAGCAGCTCTTGCCCTCAAAATTGATCTGATTACGCTTTCCCTTGCCATCCTTTCTTGTTACCTTGCTTATGATGCTGGCCTCCTTCGCCACGGTTTGAGGCGCTGCCTCGTTGTTGAATTCCTTAAAAGGATAACATTTGTACCGGCTTTGGCTATGCCGCCTATATGTGGGGGGAGGCCAACATCTTATTTGAGCAGGAATTTGGCAAACTGTACTCGGAGGAAGGCCGTCCTGGCATCCCAATCCGCATGATGGTGGGCCTGACGTAACTGAGCCACGCCTTCAACGCCTCGGATGAGGAGACGGTTCGGCGGTGGGTGGAAAATCCGTACCACCAATATTTCTGCGGCGAGGAGCATTTCCAGCATGCTTTTCCGATCGATCCGTCTTCCTTGAGCCGTTGGCGGAAGCGGATAGGGAAAGAGGGCGCTGAGTTGATTTTGAAGCTCACCGTGACGGTAGGTTTGGCAAATGAAGCCGTCGAGCTTGGAGAGGGTTATCGTTGATGCCGCGGTTCAGGAGAAGGCGATTGCGTATCCGACTGATTCCCGTCTGTACAACCGGAGCCGTGAGCGGCTGGTGAAACTGGCTGTGCAGCAAGGGATTCGTCTTCGCCAGAGCTATCAACGCCTTGGTCCCCAAGCTTTGTTGAAGGCGGGCCGGTATGCTCACGCCCGGCAGATGCGCAGGGCCTATCGGGAGATCAAGCGGTTGAAGACCTATTTGGGCCGGGTGGTTCGTGATATTGGGCGCAAGATTGCAGGCCGGCAGGATCTGCAACCGGCGTTTCATGGCGAGCTCGCCAAAGCCGAACGGCTGTCGGCGCAAAAACGGCAGGATAAGAATAAGCTTTACAGCCTTCATGCGCCGGAGGTGGAGCGTATTTCCAAGGGCAAGGCGGACAAGAAGGACGAATTTGGGGTCAAGGTCAGCGTGGCGGCCGCCAATAGGGACAATTTGGTGGTGGGCATGCCGGCGGAGCCTGGCAATCCCCTATGACGGTCATACCCTGG
>WRFD01000247.1 GCA_009778955.1 Desulfobulbus sp. | reverse complement strand
GGGCTGGTTGCCTCGCCCTTCCAATTTTTACTTCTCCTTGACCGGTTGCGAGGCGCGCCCCGCTTCCAGGGCGGCCCGCTGCGCCGCCTCAACTCCGGCGGCGGCCCGCTGGGCATCTTCCAGCGGCTTCTTGATGGCTTGGGCCGCGTCCGCGCCCATCTGTTCCTGGACGGTCATCGCCTTTTTTTCTTCCCTTTTTCCTTGGTCGCCCGAACACCCGCCGAGCACAAACAGGCACAGGGCCAAGCCCAACAGAATGTGGATGTGGGTTTTTGCCGAATGCATTGGTTGCGCTCCTTTTATGAGAGAAGGTCCTTGATGGAAGCGCCCAGCCTCCTGATGCCCTCGACGATGGTCGGCTCGTCCGAACAGGAGAAGTTGAGGCGCAGGGTGTTGCTGTCCTTGCGGTCGACGTAGAAGGGCGTGCCGGGCACAAAGGCTACCTTTTTGGCAATGGCCGCCTCGAAAAGGCGCATCGACGACATGTCTTCGGGCAGGGTGATCCACAGGAACATGCCGCCGTCAGGGTTGGTGGATTGCACCTCGGCCGGGAAAAATTCTTTGATCGCGCCGATCATCGCCTCCTTCTGTTTACCGTACTGCCGGACGATGGTGGCGATGTGGGCGTCGAGGTCGTTGTCGCGTAGAAACCGGTACAGGATGCGCTGAGCCAGGTAATCGGTGTGCAGGTCGGCGGCCTGTTTGGCGACGATCACTTTCTCCATGATTTGCGGTCGCGCCACCAACCAGCCCATTCGCAGGGCCGGGGCCACGGTCTTGGAAAAGGAGCCGAGCATCACCGTATTTTCCGGCAGAAGCCGTTTGAAGGAAACCCTGCGGCTGCCGGTAAAGCGCAGGTCGCCGTAGGGATCGTCCTGGATGATCAGGCAGGACCGGCCGCGGATCAGCAGGGCCACAGCCTGCCTGTTTTCGTCAGTGTAGCTGATGCCGCTCGGGTTCTGGAAATTGGTGACGGTGTAGAGCAGCTTGGGGCGCCGTTCCCGCAGCACTTGGGCCAGGGCGGCGGTGTCCATGCCGCCTTCGCTTACCGGCACCGGATGGAAACGGGGCCGATAGAGGGAAAATGCCTGAATGGCGCCGAGATAGCCCGGTTCCTCGATGATTAGGTCGTCGCCTTCGTTGAGGAAGGTTTTGCCCAAGAGATCGAGCCCCTGCTGTGAGCCGGTGGTGATGAGGATGTCCTCCACCGGAATGTCGAGCCCTTCTTGCTGGCGATAGCGGTCGGCGATGTACTGGCGCAGGCCGAGATAGCCCTCTGAGTTGGCGTATTGGAGGATCTCGCTGCCGGCTTCCTCGAAGACGTCGTTGGCCGCTTTCTGCAATCCCCTGACCGGAAAGAACTGGCGGTTGGGCAGGCCGCCGGCAAAGGAAATGATCGAATCGTCGATGGTGACCTTGAGGATTTCCCGGATAAAGGATTTGGGGACATCGGTGATGCGGTCGGAAAAGGCGTTTTCCATGGGGCCTCCTGCAGGGGAAGAACAGTTGCTTGAATGAAAAATGGACAAACGGGGAGAAGCGTACGGCGAGCCAGGGCTTCGCTCACGCGAAAAATTCTTTTTTACGGTGGACCGCAGCCTGGCTTTTGGCGACCAGTTGCTGGCTGTTGCGCTCGGTGACTACAATGTCGTACAGGGCGGTGGCGCCGCCCCGCTGCACCTCCCTGGCCTCGGCCACCAGTTGGTCGCCGTGGCCGGTGGACCGGAGAAAGCTGATGGCCACGTTGGTGGCCACGGCGGTCTGGCCGTGAGAATTGCTGGCTGCGGCGAAGGCGATGTCGCCCAAGGCGAAGATCAGGCCGCCGTGGGTCATGGCGTGGAAGTTGAGCATTGCTTCGGTCACCGTCAGAGAAACCCGGCTGTAGCCGGGTTCAATGGTCTCGACAGTGGCGCCAAGCCAGTTGGCGAAGGGATCTTGGCGGATACGGGCGGTGATTGCCGGATGCATCTTCAGCGGTTACGAGGAGTGGGCACGCCGGGCGCCCGCCGTTGCCCATCCATCAGTAATTCGCATCGGCAAAGGCAAGCCAGCCGCCAGCGCCGATCAGCTTCTTGTCGAAGGGGTTGAGCGTAAAGGAGCACTCCACCGTGGCGCCTCCGCTTGCGGCGGTCAGTTTTTCCTCTTCCAGGTCTACCGCTATACTCACCTGGCCCTTGAGGGCAAAGAGACGGTCAAGATCCGCCTTGCTCAACTCTACAGCCAGGATGCCGCAGTTGAACATGTTCTGGCGGAAGATCCGGGCGAAGCTCTCACCAATGACCAAATTGATGTCGTTGACCTCCAGGGCCCAGACCGCATGCTCGCGGGAGGAGCCGCAGCCGAAATTGGCGCGGGTCACCAGCGCCTTGGCGCTTTGCATTTCCGGTCCATACGGGTCGAATTTCTGGCCCTCCAGGTGCAGGTCTTCAAGGAGATGAGGTTGCAGGGCTTTCTTGGTGATTTCAGTCAAATATTTGGCTGGAATGATTTCGTCGGTGTTGATGTCGTTGCGATCGATAAAGGCTGCGGGGCCGCCAAACTGTTTCATAGGGCAAATCCTTATCTCAGGTTTTTAGTCTTGCTCAGTGCAGAAAACGGCGCGGGTCGGTGATGGCGCCGGTGATGGCGGCCGCGGCCGCGCTGGCCGGACTCATCAGGTGGACCATGCCGCCCTTACCCATGCGGCCGTTGAAATTGCGGTTGGTGGTCGAGGCGCAGACCTCGCCATCGGCCAGCACGCCGCAGCTCATGCCCAGGCAGGCGCCGCAGGTGGGGTTCAGCACGCAGAAGCCGCTGTCCATGAAGATCTTGATCAGTCCTTCCTCCAGCGCCTGGGAGTAGACGGCCGGCGTGGCCGGCGTCAGGATGGCGCGGACCGAGTCGACGACACTCTTGCCGCGGACAATGGCGGCGGCCTCGCGGAGGTCCTCAATGCGGCCGTTGGTGCAGGAACCGATATAGACCTGATCGACCTTCGTTCCCTCCATCTCGGTGATATCCTTGACGTTGTCCGGTCTGTAGCCAAAGGTGACCTGGGGCGCCAAAGAGGTGACGTCGACGGTCAGCACCCGTTCGTAGCTGGCGTCGGGGTCGGAGCGCCACTTGGCGAACGAGGCGGCGGCCGCTTCCGGGCTTTGATGTTCATCCTTGATGAACGGCCACAGATAGCGGGCGGTGACCAGGTCGGGCTGACAGACGCCGGAGGTGGCGCCGGCCTCGACCGCCATGTTGCACAGGGTCATGCGCGAGGCCATGCTCATGGCGTCGATCACCGGGCCGCAGAATTCGATCACCATGTCGGTGCCGCCGCCCACGGTGAGCTGCTTGATGACGTTGAGGATGATGTCCTTGGCCACCACACCCTTGGACAAGGAGCCTGTCACCTCCACCTTGAGCGACTTGGGCGCGCGGAAGGCGCAGACGCCTTTGAGGATGCCCACCTCCAGGTCGGTGGTGCCGACCCCGGCGGCAAAGGCGCCGAAGGCCCCGTGGGTGCAGGTGTGCGAATCGCCCATGATGGCGGTGTTGCCCGGACGGATGAAGCCTTTTTCCGGGAACAGGGCATGGCAGACGCCGTTGCGGCCAATATCGAAAAAGTCCTTGATCTGGTGGCGCCGGGCCCAGTCGCGCATGATCTTGGCCTGGGTGGCGGTTTTGGAGTCCTTGGGCGGGGTGACGTGATCGATGACCGCCTTGATCCGCTTTGGATCGCACACCCGGTCCATGCCCTTTTCCATGAGGTCCATGATGGCGATGGGGGTGGTGATTTCGTGGCACATGATCACGTCGAT
>WRFD01000246.1 GCA_009778955.1 Desulfobulbus sp. | reverse complement strand
GCCCTCCCGGATTACCATGAAGCCCGCTGCCACGCTCGTTTTCGGAATCATCGCCACCCTCGCCCTCGGCGCGGCCCAAGCCGAGATTTACCAATGGAAGGACAGTTCCGGCCAGACCGTGATCTCCGACACCCCGCCGCCGGGCAGCGCCGAGAGCAAGGAAACGCGCGTAATCGGCGGCCAGCCGCCAGTCGCCAGGGGCGAAAGCGCCGCTGCCAAAGCGCCCGAAGCGTCCGAGGCGCCAAAAACCCTGGCGGAAAAAGATCTCGAATTCAAGAAGCGCCAGCAGGAAGCCCGCGAGAAGGCCGACAAGGAAGCCAAGGAACAAAAAGCCGAGGCCGACCGCAAAGACAACTGCGAACGCGCCCAGCGCAATCTGGCAGCCCTGGAATCCAAGCGGCCGATGACCAAGCTGGACGAAAAAGGCAACCCCAATCTGATCGACGACAACCAGCGGCAACAGGAAATGGAACGCGCTCGCCAGATCGTGGCAGAATCCTGCAAGTAGAGCGCGCCATTTCTGGATTCACTCTGAAATCGCGCCTCTCGTATGCCGGCGCTTCCCGGTAACGGGTATCGTTGTAGTTGCCAATGCCGGGGCAACAGCTTCCGGGAAGTCCGGTGGTTATTTCCATGAATGGTCGGATTCCATATGCCGCGCCATTTCCATGGCATCGTGCAAGACTCGACCGATGACGACCCGGCCGTTTTCTGTTCGATAGATCAAGAAATGTCTGGGGCGACGCACAACACCCGTAGTCATGCGCGCATGTTCCCGACTGAGACGCAAGTGCCAGGAACGAACACCTTCGCCAAGCTCTGGACGTTCAATGCTGCCGGCCCGATCCGGTTGGGCGGAAATGTCACGCAACGCGGCCACAATCAAGGCCGCATAGCGTTCGCGAGCCGATTCGCCAAACCGCTCGTGTGTCCAAGCCAGAATCTCGATGAGGTCGGCTTGAGCCGTGGCAGATAGCCGATAACCCGTCACCCGCACCCGGCGGTAGCCCGCCACCCCAATTGTCCGATGAAGTCTTCAAGCTGGTCGTCGGCGATATCCGAGTAGCAACCGGCGGCGATGTCGGCCCAGCCCTTGTCGGCTGCGTCCTGTAACGCCTTGAATTTGGCCGCTTCGAACCGTTCGCGTTGCTCGATCAGCCGCAGTCCTTCGCGCAATACTTCGCTGGCATTTTGGTAACACCCTGATTGCACCATGGTCTCGACGAAATTGTGTTGGCGTTCGCTGAGCACTACATTACGTGTCGGCATGATCGTCGGCTCCTGCAATGAAAACAGTTGAATCATAGCGAAATTGGCATATTACGCCAATGTCTCGCTACATGCGCGGCACATAGCGCCTGAAACCACAGTCATTCACACGTAAGTTCATGCCCTCCCATCAATTTCACCCATTCAGGTGAATGTCGGCGAGGATGATGCGGCTTTGTGCGGCGCCAAAGCCGAGGAGGTCGAAGGAGAGGAGTACGGGCGTACCAGCCAGGGAATCCGGCAGGGTGATGGTGTAGGTGGCGCTGCCGTTGGGGTTGATGACTTTGCTGACGCCTTGGGCGAGGCGTTCGGCGCCGTCGGTCTGGATGTTGAGGAGCGCATCGCTGCGGGTGAGGTCAACTGTGCCTACTACCGGCAGGCCGGTGTTGGCGTCGAGCAGGGCGACTTCGAAGGCGTCACTGGGGCCGCTGGCGTTGGGGGTGAGGTGTTGGTCGGTGAGGGTGAAGCTCAGGGTGTGGTCGCCTTCATTGACCATGAAGCCTTGGGCGAGGTGGGTTTGCATCGTGAGCGATTCGTTGAGGGTGACGGTGGAACCGCTGACGGTGATGTCGCCTTGGGCGACCCAGCCGTCGGTGTTGTTTTGGCCGAAGGTGCCGTTGAGGAGGGTGGGGTTGACGGCGCCTTGGTAGCTGATCATCCCAGCAAGGGCTTCGCTCAGTTCCGGGCGGCGGCGGGCCAAGGGTTGGTTGGGGGTGCGTTGGCCGGTGGGGAGTGCGGGGTTGTTCCCTTGTCCGCTGGCGGGGTTGGGGGTGTTGTCCGGTTCCGCTTTGATCTGGGCGACCAGATTGGCCATGAGTTGCAGTTCGGCGGCGCTGGGCAGGCGGCGCTCACCGGGTTGCAGGGTGGCGGCCATGAAGTTGCGCGGGTCGCCGCTGTGCTGGAGACCGAGGACGTGGCCGTATTCGTGGAGCAGGACGGAGAGGAGGTCCATCTTGCCATCAGCGGCGCTGCCGGGGATGGCTTTCCAGATGTTGGGGTCGGCGGTGGGGAGGTAGTCGTCGGTGTTGTCGAAGGGGGTGGGGTCAAGGTACCAGGTGTGGCCGGCGGCGGTGGTGTCGAGCACGATTTGACCGCTGTTGTAGGTGCCGGTGGTTTGGGCTAGGGCGGCGCCGGGGAGGTCGGTGAAGCCGGTTACAGACTGGCGGGCGCTGGCCAAGAGGGTCATCAGATCGGAAGTGCGTTGCCAAGACGCCAAGTCGTTGGTGGAGGCGTCGGGCTGGGTGGGATAGGAGATTTTCCACCATTCTCTTGGGCAGTATTTTTTATATGGATTTTCTTCAGCATATTTTTCATTGACATCTATGAAGTAAATAACCTTCATTTGACGCCTTACCGGATTGGTGACCAGAAATATGACTCTGTCCTTTCCTGTGTAGCCGGGATTCGGATGGTAAGAAAAACCTATCCCCCCCAGCTCTGGCTCCATCTTTCCATGATCTGGAAATTTCAACACTTCGACATGCGCACCCTCATCGAATACCGGATTAGCATATCTATCAACCGCTGGAATATTACTGAGAAATGGCCTATTGGCATCATATTCTGGAGAAAATCCAGTATTGGATCCTCCGGGAACATTGGGGTCATCAATTTGCTTGGCAGTCGGACTCAAAAAGCAAACGCCAATCGAGCGGGGGCTATTTTTTTTGGCCTTCTCCGAGGATGCCACCTGCACAACCGCCGGACGGTCCTGCGCCAATCCCTGGGGCATGTCCAATATCAGCATATCAACCTCTTCCGAAAAGATACCAAAATCATTCATCAATTCTTGAAGCAGTGCATTGGATGGAGCTTCGTCAGCTTCCAAAACATTTGAGGACAACAAAAGAGACCCACTGCTCTTGATCGGCACTGGATCACGCTTGGCAAGCGGAATTCCAAATTTTGTATTGTAGTCACGCTGATTCGTAGCAGTCATACCCAGCGCCTTGAGCATACCCCCCATATTTCCAAAAGTATTTTGGTTGTAGACAGTCTCCTTTCCGACCTTATCCCAATACTCAGCCCTGTCTTTGTCAGGCTTCCCATGAACTCCCGCGTTCGCTCTTTCAAAATTTATTTTGTCAGAAAATTGTGTTCTATCAATAACATTATTTAAATCCCCATAATTGCCAGCAGCACCGTATCGCCAATACCAAGCTCCCGACTGGACAATAATATAATTATTGGCAATCATATCATCCGGATTGGCAACGAAATCATAGTTCGCACAAAATAGGGGACAGACCACGATTTAATACGATTGATGTCTTTCATTACCCTCACCAAGGCTAAAATAACTGGCCCGATTCCGGCTCTGCCTTTTTGGGCGGCCTCCCCGGTTCTCCATGAGTAACACGCCTTCCCAACTCAACCTCGATTTGTTCCGCAAATCGCGTATTACCCAGCGCGAAATTTCCATTCGTTGCCTTCCGTATTTCATCGACCAAACCCGGTTCCAGTTCGGAACGAAATAATTCCCGATATGCCGCCTGTCGGCTTGCTGTATCCGGGCCAAGCGACCGATATACT
>WRFD01000245.1 GCA_009778955.1 Desulfobulbus sp. | reverse complement strand
GGCCCTGGATCATATTTATGTCAGTTCTTTCGCAAGAGGGGGGAAGGTCATATGAGCGTACAAAGCACAGGACAAGCAATTGGATCGGCCCTGGCTCTTGCTATGGAGATGGATAAAAATGTGTTTTTGGCCGGCGAAGGCATCGGCACTTCTATCCACGTCAGTCCCCACCTGCCAGCCAACGGACTCTTAGAACGTTTTGGACCGGACCGGGTGCGCGACACGCCAGTCAGCGAAGCGGGCATTGCCGGCCTTGCCGTGGGCGCGAGTTGCATGGGGCTCAAGCCCGTCATTGAAGTGATGTTTTTTCCATTTGTCACCCTGGCGTCGGATATGATCGTTAACCATGCGGCAAAGCTTCGCTATTTAAGCGGAGGGCTATCGAGCTTTCCCTTGACCGTGCGCATCAAGACCGGCATTTTTTCAGCGGGTTGTCAGCATTCTCACTATTTGGAGGCTTGGTTGACCCATACGCCTGGACTGAAGGTGGTCTATCCTTCAAATCCTGCCGACGCCAAAGGACTCATGCTGTCTGCCATATTTGATCCCGATCCAGTGATATTCATTGAAGAAATGCCTTTATACTGGAGTATTCATGGCGAGACGCCTGATGGAGATGTTCGAGTTACCTTGGGTCAGGCGCATATTGCACGCGCCGGAAGTGACGTCACTTTGGCTACGTATGGCGGCGCGGTGCATGTAGCCTTAAAGGCGGCTGAGGTCTTGGCGGACAAGGGCATATCGATGGAAGTCATTGATCTGCGCAGCCTGTCGCCTTTGGACACGGCCACAGTAGTATCTTCAGTATGTAAAACCGGTCGTTTTGTCAGTCTCCATGATGCCGCACGCTTTTGCGGTTTTGGAGCAGAGCTTGTGGCTCTGGTCAGCGAGTCCTGCTTTGCGGAACTTAAAGCGCCGCCGCGTCGCATTGCAGCTCCAGATATACCAGTGCCTTTCACGCCGCCTCAGGAAAAGTTTTATAAGCCTTCAGTCGACACAGTGGCGCAAACGATACGCCAACTGGTTTCATAACGAATTATTAACTCAACTTTCTGACTTGATCTAACCAGTTGTGGTCAATTTTAGCCATTTTGCCGTGACCCTGTGCTAACGCCACAAAAAAAGGCCGCTTCCCGGCAAGGAAGCGGCCTTTACGTTTCTGAGGAATTGAGCGGCGATCCGCCCTTTACCCGATCACCTCAACCAATGTGTTCCAAGGCGATCTTCAGCATCCGCCGGACCGGTTCGGCAGCGCCCCAGAGCAACTGGTCGCCCACCGAGAAGGCGCTTAAGTACTCGGGCCCCAGGTTCATCTTGCGCAGGCGACCAACCGGAATGTCGAGGGTGCCGGTGACCCTGGCCGGGGTCAGTTCCTTCAGGGTCTGTTCCTTGGTGTTCTCCACCAGGTAGACCCACTGGTTGTGGTTGGCGATGGCCTGCTCGATCTCGGCCAGCGGCACATCCCGCTTCAACTTGATGGTAAAGGCCTGGCTGTGGCAGCGCATGGCGCCGATGCGGACGCAGCAGCCGTCCACTGGGATCTGGCCGGGGGCCAGGCCCAGGATCTTGTTGGTCTCGGCGACGCCCTTCCATTCCTCGCGGGTCTGGCCGTTGTCCATGGCGGTGTCGATCCAGGGGATGAGGCTGCCGGCCAGCGACGCTCCGAAGTTGACCGTCGGGAAGGCCGGGTTGCGCAGGGTGCTGACCACGTTGCGGTCAAGGTCGAGGATGGCCGCGGCTGGATTATCCAGCAAATGTTCGGCGTTTTCGCCAATGAGCCGCATCTGGTTGACCAATTCTCGCATATTCTTGGCCCCGGCGCCGGAGGCTGCCTGGTAGGTCTGGCTGCTGATCCACTCGACCCACCCATGTTCAAACAGGCCGCCCAAGGCCATCAGCATCAGGGAGACGGTGCAGTTGCCTCCGATGTATTTCCTGATGCCCTTGGCCAGCCCCTGATCGATGACCTTACGGTTGACCGGGTCCAGCACGATGATCGAATCCGCGTCCATCCGCAGCTTGGAGGCGGCGTCGATCCAGTAGCCCTGCCAGTTCCTGGCCATCAACTGGGGATGGATCTCGCCGGTATAACTGCCTCCCTGGCAGGAGAGGATGATGTCCATCTCCGCCAGCAAGCCGGGATTGTTGGCATCCAGCAGTTCATGGACCGTGCCATTGATTTCTGGTCCCGCCTGCCCGGCCTGGGAAGTGGAAAAAAACCGGGGCTCATACCCGGTAAAATCCCCTTCCTGCCGCATCCGTTCCATGAGCACGGAACCGACCATGCCGCGCCAGCCGACAATACCAACCTTTTTCATAGTCCTCCCCCCCTTTGTGGTCATCATGTTACGCCTAGCTCAGTGCAGGCGAAAATATCCTCTCAATTCATCGGCGATCACTGGGGCTGCCGAATACACCCGCAGGAGGTCGTCACTCACCCTGCCCGGATAGGTATCAGCGCCGATAATGCAGTCGATTCCCTTTTCAATGAACCGCTCCCGGGCGTCGCCGGCCAGGACCAGATGGGTCGCCATCAGCATCACGCTCACCGCCCCGGCCTGGCAACAGCGGTCCACGGTCTGGAGCATGGAACCGCCGGTGCGGATCATGTCGTCGCAGATGATGGCGTTGCGGCCCCGGACCGCCCCGGACAGTTGACTGACAATGGTCTGGTCGACATCGTAGCGGTCCTTGTTGGCGGCGGTGTGCGGGCAATCAAGCAATCCGGCCAGACGGGCCACCCGCTTGGAGAAGCCGTAATCCGGCGAGACCAGCACGATGTTGTCAAGCCCCATCCGGCGGATCTTCTCCGCTGCCATCTGCTCGGTCCACAGATGGCGGGTGCGCACCTCGCCGGTGTGGGCGTGCATCACCGATTCGGAATGCAAATCGAGGAAGGCGACGTAATCCGGACGGGCACGGAAAATCTGCCGGGTACGGGTGATCCCCTTGGGAATCTCGCCGGAATCGGGCTTGGCCCTCTCCATGGTTGAATACCCCAGGTACGGGATCACCACGTTGACCGACAGGGCGTTCCAGTAGCGGGCCCCGGCAATCAGGTCGATCAGTTCCTGGTGGGCGGCGTCGTCCTCGGTGGTGGCGATGATCACCAGGTCGCAGCCGGCGATGTCGCGGGGAAAGGCATGGTACACTTCCCCGTCGGCAAAGCGCTTGGTGATCATCTCGGTCACCGTGATGTCCAGCTCTCGGGCCACATCGGCGGCCATGCGGGCAGCAGAACGGTTGGCGATCAGGACAATGTCTTCTCGGCACGACATGCCGCACCTCCTTTTCCGGCCGGGCTAGGCCAGAATTTCGCGGACGATCGCCTCTCCCATGGCCGAGGTCGAGACCGGGGTCACGCCGGAGGTGGCGATATCACGGGTCATGATCTTCCTGTCGAGAGTCGCCGCAACCGCCGCCTCAATGGCCTCTGCCGCCCGCTCCTGGCTAAGGCTGTACTTGAGCAGCATCGCCGCCGACAGGATCTGGGCGATGGGGTTAGCGATGCCCTGGCCGGCGATGTCCGGAGCCGAGCCGCCGGCCGGCTCGAACAGGCCGAACTTGGAGCTGTTGAGGCTGGCCGAGGCCAGCATGCCCATGGAACCGGTGAGCATGGCCGCCTCGTCGGAGATGATGTCGCCAAACATGTTGCCGCAGAGCATGACGTCGAACTGGTGCGGGTCCTTGACCAACTGCATGGTGGCGTTGTCGATGTAGATGTGGTTCAGCTCGACATCGGGAAAATCCCTGGCCACCTCCTTGACCACCTCTCGCCAGAAGACCATGCAGGTCAGCACGTTGGCCTTGTCCACCGAG
>WRFD01000244.1 GCA_009778955.1 Desulfobulbus sp. | reverse complement strand
TCTGGGCATGGTTGCCTCTGGATAAGGAGAAAACCCTCCTTTTGAAGCGGCATTGCACTGTTGGGCGATTCAAACAGGATGCAGCCGCGGCAAAAAGAATTATAGCCACAAGCTCAAAGATCAAATATCAGTCGGAACAGCACCGCCGTTTAAACAAAAATCGGCTATTTCAACAGCCTGCTATCCGGACAGTACTGGCGTGAAATACAAAAAACCATGAAGAAAAAAATCCTTACCTTGGGGCCATGCCCGAAACACTACACCTACGACCAGGACAAGGCCTGCACGCCTGGGGAAACCGTGGCCCGGTTCCAGGAGCAATTGTGCGCCACCCGGCTGGATGTGCTCAAGGAGATCCGCCGTATCGACAACGGCCGTCTTGACATCCCGGTTTATTTTTCGATCTGCGGCGAGGATGCGCTCAAGATCATCGGCAACAAGAAGCAGATGGGCAAGGGGTCGACCCCGGAACAAGCGCGGGCCAGCGCCTGCATGGAACTGGGAGAACGATTCAGTTTTTTCAGCTTCCTCCGCGAAGAAGACAATTTCCTCCATGGCGACTACGCCGCCATGGAAGCCTCGGGATACCCGGTCCTGCCGATCGAGTCCCTGCTGCAATCGGTCCATGACGCCACCCTGTCGCCCACCTTGCTGCGGCAACTGCTGGCCGGTCTGCCCTTGCGCTGGACCTGGGCGCTACGCCTGAGCGATCAGGCGCAACTGCTGGTGCCGTTTTCCTGGTTTTACGCCATCAACGAGTTCAACGGGCCGTCCGCGGGCAATACCTATGAGGAGGCTGTGCTGCAGGGCATCAGCGAGGTGGTGGAACGCCATGTCTGCGCCCTGATCACCCGCGACCGGATCGTCACCCCGGCCATTGATCCCGCCTCAATCACCGATCCGGTGGCCCGTCATCTGCTGGCCAAGTTCAGCCAAAACGGCATCCAGATCCATCTCCGTGATTTTTCTCTTGATACCAGCATTCCCACCGTCGGCGCCCTGGCCTGGGACCCGTCCACCTTTCCCCAGTTGAGCGAAATCGTCTACACCGCCGGCACCACCCCCGGCGCCGCCAAGGCCTTGATCCGCGCCCTCACCGAGGTGGCGCAGTTGGCCGGCGATTTCAACAGCGGCTCCAACTATGTGGCCAGCGGACTGCCCAAGCCGTTCAGCCTTACCGAGGTCGACTACGTGGTCGACAGCGATTGCTCTATTCGCTTAGATGCAATGACTGACTTGCAAGCAGACGACATCTTTCAGGAGGTGAACAACTGCGTGGCGGCACTCAAGCGGCAAGAAATGGATGTGCTGGTGGTCGACACCACCCATCCGGAATTAGGCATCCCGGCGGTCTATACCATCATTCCGGGCGCCCATTTTCGTGAACGGGCCATGGGCGGCAACGCCGCCATGTTCGCCGCCAAGCTGGCGGCCGACCTGCTGGCGGGTTCGATGCTGGATGCCCATCTGGCCGATATGCAGCGGGTCCTTCCCGACGCCTACTATCTCCATTTCTACCAGGGACGCCATCTCTACCAGCAGGGGAGGGTCGATGAGGCCCTGACCTGCTTCGGCCAGGCCCTCACCTTGCAACCGGCAGCGGAAGACCTGCCTTACCTGTGTTCCTACCAAGGCTCGTGCCTGCGCGACCTTGGCCGGTACGAAGAGGCGATCGACGTGCTCACGCAGGGGTTGGACTACGATGAGGAGCGGCCGGACATCTACAACACCTTGGGGGTCTGCTGCTACAAGCTCGGACGCCATAATAATGCCGCCGACCATTTCCGCCGGGCAGTGGAACTCAACCCGGCCTCGGCCATCGACTATGCCAACCTGGCCCTCAACCTGGAGCTGCTGGGCGAACGAGAGGCGGCCATCGCCAACTATGAAATCGCCCTGTCCCAGGATGCGACCATCGAGTTTGCCCTCGAACGGCTGACCAGATTGCTGACCGAAAACGAGGCGGATGCCAGAGGAGGGATGGAGTGAAGCCCTGGCCGCAGCATCCGCAGAAAATTCTGGTTCGGTCGACCAATTGGATTGGCGACGCGGTGATGACCACCCCAGCGGTCCGCACCATCCGGGAGAATTTTCCGGAAAGCGAAATCGTGATGCTGGTGCACCCCTGGGTGAGCGACGTGTTTCGTTACAGCCCCCGGGTGGACAGGCTGGTCATCTATGAAAAAAAGGGCCGCCATAAGGGGCTGCAAGGCATGTGGCGCCTGGCTGGCGAACTGCGTGAGGAGCGGTTTGACTGCGCCATCCTCCTGCAGAACGCCTTTGAGGCGGCCTTGATCGCCCTGCTGGCCGGCATTCCGGTGCGGGGCGTCTATGCCACCGATGGCCGGGGCTTGTTGTTGACCCGAGGAGTTCAGAAAATCAACGAATTGAACAAGAAGCACGAGGTCAACTATTACCAGCGGATCATGCAGGGGCTGGGGCTGAAAACTGCGGTCAACAAGTTGGAACTGTTCATCCCCGGTCGCCAGGTCGATGCGGCCAAGCGCCGGTTGAGCGAACTGATCGACGCCTCTCCGCTCGGCGCGCCGGTGATCGGTTTCAATCCCGGCGCCGCCTTTGGCCCGGCCAAGCGCTGGCCGCCGGACCAATTCGCCCACCTGGCCCGGATGCTGTGTCGTCTCACCAACTGCCGCATTCTGCTTTTCGGCAGCATGGCCGACCGTGAAACCGCTGTGGCGGTCAAAAACTTTGCCGGACCCGAGGCGGTTTCGCGGATGATCGATCTCACCGGGACCACCAGCCTGATTGAAGCCATGGCCCTGATCGCGGAATGCGATGTCTTTGTCACCAACGATTCCGGTTTGATGCACGTGGCCGCCGCCCTGCACACGCCGCTGGTGGCCATTTTCGGTTCCACTGACCACGTCGCCACCGGCCCCTTTTCGGACAAGGCGGTGGTCATCCGCAAGCCGCTGCCGTGCAGCCCCTGCAAAAAAAGCCTTTGCCCAGAAAAGCATTTCCGTTGCATGAAACTGATCGACAGCGACGAGGTCGGCCAGGCCGTCCTGCGCATGCTCAAGGAGGCGTGATGACCGGACAAGGCCAGGAACAAGACCAATCGGCTTGTCTGCGGCCCGCTGTTTTTCTTGATCGGGACGGCACCATCAACGAGCAGATGGGCTATATCAATCATTTAAGCCGCTTTCGCCTGCTGCCGGGAGTCGGCAAGGCCATCCGTCTCCTTAACGAGTACGGCCTGCCGGTGGTGGTGGCGACCAATCAATCCGGTCTGGCCCGGGGATATTTCCCCGCATCCCTGCTCAATGCGGTCCACGCGGAGATGGTCCGGCTCCTCGCCTTGGACGGCGCCCGGATCGATGGCTTGTATGTGTGTCCGCACCACCCCGAAGCCAAGGAAGAGCAATACCGCCTGGCCTGCTCCTGCCGCAAGCCCAAGACCGGGCTGCTCACCCAGGCGGCCCGCGACATGGGGCTTGATCTCACCCGCTCCTACATGGTTGGCGACCGCTGGTCGGATCTGCGCTGCGGGGCTGCGGCCGGGGTCACGCCCCTGCTGGTGCTGACCGGTTATGGCCGGGGCGATTTGTTATACATCGGTCCGGGCCAGGCGGTGCAGCCTGCCCATGTGGCCGAAGATCTCGCCATGGCCGTGCAATGGATTCTTGAGCGGCAACAGTAATGCGGCCCACTGGGCAAATGAACCGGGCAAGTAATCAGTGACCGGATAAGAGCAACGGCGCCCTGTTTTTTTTCGACCGGTTCGCCCCAGGTCCGCTCCTGGGCGCCCACCGGGGTTGGGGCGCCTGCTTTCCGGAAAACACCCTGGCCGCATTTGCCGCCGGCCTGAACCGCTGCGGCATGATCGAACTCAATGTCCGGCTGA
>WRFD01000243.1 GCA_009778955.1 Desulfobulbus sp. | reverse complement strand
TGGCCAGACCGCCGACCATCTCCTTGTTGCCCACGCAGTAGCCCAGCCGCCATCCGGCCATGTTGTACGATTTTGAAAAGGAGCCAAACTCGACCCCGACCTCGAGCGCCCCCGGAATTTCAAGCAGCGAGGGCGCCGCCAGGTCGTCGTAGACGATCTGGCCGTAGGCGAAATCGTTGATCACCATGAAACTGTGGCGCTTGGCCAGATGGACCATCTCAACGAAGAAATCCCTCGAGGCCAGGGTGCCGGTGGGGTTGTGGGGATAGTTGAGCATCACTAGTTTCGGCTGGGGATAGAGTGACCGACACATGGCGCTCACCTGGCGAAGAAATGCCTCTTCCGAGCCTAGGGGAAAGCGGAAAACACTGGCTCCGGCGATGACTGCGGCGTAGACGTGGATCGGAAAGAACGGCGAAGGCACCAGGACGGTATCGCCCGGTCCGAGCAGGGCCAGGCAGAGATGGGAAATGCCCTCCTTGGAACCGATGGTGCAGATGACGTCATCCTCGCCGGTCAGTTCCACCCCGTATTTGCGTTTATAATAGAGGGCGATCTCCCGCTTGAGGTTTTTCATGCCGCCGGCGACCGGATAGCGGTGGGTCTTGGGATCGACCGCCACCTCGCAGAGTTTCTCGGTCACCTTGGTTGGCGTCGGGTCCATGGGATTGCCCATGCCCAGGTCGATGACGTCGATGCCTTCCCACCGTTTTTCCATTTTGATTTTGTTGATCATACCGAACAGATAGGGCGGCAGTTGCTGCATACGTTCGGCAAAGCGGATGGTCACGTCGTTGCTCATGGTGATCTCCTCCTGTAGATGGTCCGGGGCCAAGAATTCTGGGGTGCAGCGACGCACTTCCCCCAAAGAGGAACAGCCTAAACCGTCCGGTCCAGGCTGCAAAAAAAAAACGCCATGGACCGGAGTTTCTGTCCATGGCGAGCGGGTTAAAGAGTTCTTTGCTGTGGATTACGCGGCAAGCGGTCGCCAATGAACAGGGTCTACGCCGCCGCGGCCACGCGTGATCGTTGCATCATGGAGCTATCCTGTTGAATACGCGGGGGCGCGGTGTGCGCCTTGATCATTTTCTAGCGTGAATCGACCGGGTTGTCAACGGCTCCGGCCATAAACGCGCATCCTTCTCAGCCGATGCGGGCCATCATCGCTGCCATGTCCCCCACCTGTTCACGGGCGTCGGGCCGCTCCTCGATCGCCAGCACATCTTCCAGCTTGGCCAGTTGCTTGACGATCTGGTCGAGTTTGTCGGCGGCATCAATCGTCAGCCAGATGCGGCTGGCGTCGCCCTGGCCGATGGCGGTGCATAAAATCCCTTCGAGGTTAAAGGCGCGGCGGGCAAAAAGACCGCAAATCTGGAGCATAACGCCTGGATGGTTATTGACCGTCAGGCGTAGAATGGTCGTGGGACTGGCGAGCGTTGCCGCCGTGAGGTCGGCGTCAGTTGCTGGCATGATCGTCTCCTATCATGGTGGTGTTGGCGGCGCCTGGCGGCACCATGGGGGTTACGTCCTCTTCAATGTCGATCGGCACGTTGATCAGGCATGGACCAGGTTCGACCATAGCCTGCCGCAACAGGTGGTCCGGGTCGGCGGCGCCGTTCAGGTCGAAGGCTCGCATGCCGAATCCGCGGGCAATGGCTGTAAAATCGACACTGATGCTGTAGGAGGAAGCGAAATAATGGCGTTCGTAAAAAAGGCGCTGCTGTTGGCGCACCAGTCCCAAGCTTTGATTGTTGAACACCACGGTCTTGACCGAGGTGCGCTGCTCGACCGCAGTGGCCAATTCCTGGATGTTCATCTGCAGGCTGCCGTCGCCGCTGAAACAGACCACCGGGCGGCCGGGAAAGGCGAGCGAGGCGCCGATGGCCGCCGGCAGGCCGAAACCCATGGCGCCCAAACCACCCGAGGTAAGCAACTGGCGAGGCGTGGTGAAGGGATAACTCTGCGCCACCCACATCTGGTGCTTGCCGACATCGGTGCTGATCAAGGCTTTGGGACCGGCCAGCTCAGCGAGGCGCCGGATGAGCTGGAATGGCTTGCCCGGGGCAAAACTCTGCGGCGGGAACCGAGGAAAATCTTTCTGCAGCCGCTGGATACGGTCGTTCCACCGGCGGCGCTGCCGGGGTTGCACCAACGGCAGCAAACCGGCAAAGGCATGCCGGGCGTCACTGGTGATGCCCGCGTCGGCTGGCCGCAGCTTGCCGATTTCGCTGGCATCGATATCGACATGGATGACCTTGGCGTTGGGACAAAATGCGCTGATCCGGCCGGTGGCCCGGTCGTCGAAACGAACTCCGGCGGCAATCAGCAAATCGCATTCCTCCATCGCCAGATTGGTTGCGCGACAGGCATGCATGCCAAGCATGCCGAGTGACAACGGATGGTCCGTGGGCAGGATGCCCAGCCCCATCAGGGTCATGACCGTGGGGATGGCCGATTGTTCCGCCAGTTGCCTGGCCTCGGCCGCCGCCCCGGCGTGGATGACGCCGCCGCCCAGATACAGAATCGGCCGGGCCGCCTCATTGATCATCGCTGCCGCCTGCCCAACCGACTTCAGGTCGCTGGGCAGATGATCGGCGGCCAGGAAAGGTTCCGGCCAGGCGACAAACTCCACCATTTCGGTCTGCACGTCCTTGGGCACGTCGATCAACACCGGACCGGGTCGGCCGGAACCGGCCAGACGGAAGGCCTTGGGCAATATGGTCAGCAAATCGGCAGCCGATCGCACCAGGTAGTTGTGCTTGGTGATCGACATGGACATGCCGTAGGTGTCGACCTCCTGGAAGGCATCGGTGCCGAGCAGGGTACGGGGTACCTGGCCGGTGATGCAGACCAGGGGGATCGAATCGAGGTAGGCGTCGGCCAGGGCGGTCAGGATGTTGGTGGCGCCTGGGCCGGAGGTGGCGAAACAGACCGCCGGCTGGCCGGTGGACCGGGCCATGCCTTGGGCGATGAACCCCGCGCCCTGCTCGTGGCGGGTAAGGATGTGGCGAATGGTCGTGCTGCGGGCCAAGGCGTCGTAGATCGGCAGATTGGCCCCGCCGGGGATGCCGGTGATCAACCGGATGCCTTGTCGTTCCAATTGGCTGATGATGATCTGGGCGCCGCTGAGTCTGGGCATGGCGTGTTCCTCCTGTGGTGAAAGTAAATGGACAAAAAAAAACCCTGCCGACTGGCGCCGGCAGGGTGATTGATCTTAATCTAGCAGAACTTTCCCGCTACGGCGCCCCTATGGGTACGCGTACCACGACCACCACGTCGACGACGAGAAGGGCTGAGAAGACGTAATTGGCGGCGCAGCGGGAAGAAATCTTCATATTTTCCTGTTGGTTGTCAATGTGCGCCACAGACGCGCACCCAAAATATTGTTTTTCCATTACCTGAAGCACCAGGCCGCCGTCAAGGGGATTTTTTTGTTCGCTAAACTTTCCGCAGGCTGCAAGGCCGGTTCCTCTGTTCCATTTCCGAATCAACCTAGGTAGACTTACGCCGGATCCCGTATCGCCAAATCAAGAACCCGACCGGTTACCCGAAACAAGAAATCCATCCGCTCTGCCCTTGGGGTAACGCCAATGCGATGCCTTCCGATAATCCTGATTCTCGCGCTTCTCACAGTGGCAGCAACAACCGTTTGGGCCACAACACCTGAGCGAGCCAAGGGCATTTCTATGCACATGCTGCCTCAAAAAATAGCAGAGCTTGGGGCACTAACCCGAACTTTGGATCAACATTTGACGCAACTCGGCGTCATGTTGGTTTTTTCTTGCAACGACAGCCTGCGCCTACTGGGTACAGGCTGGATTGATTCCGAGGAGCTGGAAAGCTTTGTCCTGTAGAGCGGTAGGCCGGGTGGTCAACATGATCTTGGCCTCGGGGTTGAGCCGGGTATGGGTGATGTTATAGCAG
>WRFD01000242.1 GCA_009778955.1 Desulfobulbus sp. | reverse complement strand
GGCAGTGAACGGATTATAGGCGACAACGACGGTCCGCTCTTGCCCCCAGTATTCCCCCTTGATTCTCCAGGCCAGCAGGCGATCCGAGTCGGGGAGTTGTTTGTTGTGTTCGATGTCCACAGGAGCAAATTTGTCCAGGCTAACATGGATGAGATCTTCGCTGTAGCGCGTGGAGCAGGTGGTGATGAAATTAATGGCGCTCCAGGAGTCGATGGCCGCGATATGCTCCCCTCCATTCATCCCCTTGTCGAAGACCACGGTCATGTTTGTTTGGTTTCCGACAGCGCTGGCCATAGACTGAAAAACATCGTCAATGACCTCGGAAAAGAGCTTGGAGTCGTGCCGACTCCCTTCGTACTCCCGATAAAACAGAGGAAGCCGCGTATCCCTGCTGACAATCAGGGCAAGCCCGACCTGACGCTGAAAACAAGGAGGGCATTGCGCCCTTGGCCACATGACCAGGCCGTTGCAAAAGATGCACGGCCGAACCTGAGGTGGTGGGGGAAAATCCACGCCCTCGTTTGTTGCCGTCATTCGGGCTACTCAGGCAACTTCTTGATTTGTTAAAAATTAATTTGACCGACGCCGGGGAACACCATATAACAATAACTGATACCAGTACATGGGTAAGTGGGCACGCGGACTGAACCGCTGGGCCATGGTCGGAATTTCAGCAACTGGAGAAGAACATGCTGGCGATTTGCGAAGAATGTTCTAAAAAATACAACATTGACGAATTCAAGATGAAAGGAGAGCGGGCTCGTTTTTCCTGCCAGGAATGCGGCAACATCGTCGTGGTGGCGAAGCAGAAAGACGATTCCCGTGCCCCGGACGCCGCGTCCGATTTTGCCGGTTCCGACAATGAATCAGCCTGATCTCTCCTTTAGGAAAGATCGGCAGCATCCGTGTTGTTAATCCATGCTGCTACCGAGAGAAAAGCCCTACCTGGACGGATTGAACAGCTATTACCTGCATTTGGATCGATTTATCGAACACATGCAAGGTGAAATCGGCTCAGGAGGCTTGCACTGCCAGTCGCCTGTTCTGGAGATGATGATTTACTTCAATGAATACGAGGTGATCAGCAATTTGATCCAGGAAAAAAGCCAGCCGGCGGGCTTTGCTGCCTCCCATGAAATCGCCAGTAGCGCCTTCTACGGTTCCATGTATTCGGTCAAGGTCTTTCAGCTCGACGCCCATGCTATTTTCTTTTGGGCGCAGATGGAGCCCTTTCAGCGGGCCAAGGCTTCGTTGAAATCAACCGAAATCCCCTTGCCCGATCTCATCTTCCGCCTCAAGCAGAAACAGTTTTCCGGGTTCATCGATGTGCAGTTGGTCAAGAAAAACGACGGCGGCACCCTGTTTTTCAACGAGGGAGAACGGATCGGCGGATCATATTCCTGGGGCAAGGGAGGCATGAGCACATCCGATGAAGACTACAACTCCCTGCTCAGCCGAATTCAACTGAATGAAGGGAATTTTACGTTCGGCACCTTCCTCAAGGGATGACCGGCGGTTGTTCGCCGCCAACATCGGCCCGACCGTCCGCTATTTTCTCTTTTTCCTCTCTCTCCACCTTCTGCCACCCCTTACCGGCCAGTTGACCGCAGGCCGCAGCAATGTCTTCCCCTCTGCTTTGCCGGATAAAGACCGTATAACCGCGACTACGGAGGATGTGCTGAAAACGGAAAATGCGCGCCGGTTCCGGACTGCTGAAGGCAGGATTGCCGGCAGGGTTCACCGCCAGCAGGTTGATCTTGCACGGCACCCCCCGTAGGAGCGCAGCCAGCTGTTCCGCATCGTGGTCGCTGTTGTTGATGCCGTCGAGCAGGGTGTATTCGAACATGATCCGTTTCCGCCTTTTCTGGCGGTAACTCCGGCACGTTTCGATCAATTCCGCGATGGGATACCGGTTGTTGATCGGCATCAGCCGGCTCCGGACCTCATCGCTGGCCGCATGGAGGGAAACCGCCAGGTTGACGTCGGTGAGGTCGCCGAGTTTTTTCATTTGCGGCACCAGTCCGCAGGTGGAGACGGTGATCCGCCGATTGGAGAAATCCAGGCCGCGCTGCTCGGTGAAAATTGAAATGGCGTCAAGGAGGCGATCCAGATTGGCCAGCGGTTCTCCCATGCCCATGAACACCAGGTTGGTGAGCTGCCCCCGGTCATTGGCCAGCGCCCAATCCCGGACCGCGCAGACCTGGTTGACGATTTCTGCGGTGCTCAAGTTGCGGACAAATCCCATGGCGCCGGTCAGACAGAAGCCGCAACCCATGGCGCACCCCACCTGCGATGAGACGCAGAGGGTGTTGCGGTCTTCTTCGGGAATGAGCACCGATTCGATCAGTTGTCCGTCTTCCAAGAGAAAAGCGAATTTGACCGCACCGTCCTGGGAACATTCCACCTGGAAATCGTCAAACCTGCTCATGGTGGCCGAGCGGGTGAGAACGGCGCGAAACTCCTTGGCAAGGTCGGTCATCTGGGAAAAATCGGTGATGCCGGGCTTGTAAATCCAGGCCAGGAGTTGACGGCCCCGAAAAGAAGGTTGTCCCAAGGATTCGACAAAGCGGACCAGTTGGTTCTGGGTGAGGTTTTTCAGGTCGGTTTTTGCAGGGTGGCTGTTCATCCGGGCGATGCAGTGTTTGAAGTGATTATCTGGCGGGGCAAGTTGATTGAAACCTGCCTACAAGGCGCGCTGCAACTCTGGTTTGAGCGGCAGAAAGCCGGCCAAAGCCTGGTCAATGGTGGCCAGCATGCTCTCCCGATCCTTGGGCAGGCGGCCGCTCAAGGAGAAATAGTTTGAGGCATGGTTGGCATGAAACTGGGTGCGGAACGGCTCCATTTGCACAAGAATACAGCGCAGTTCCTGAAACAATTGGACAGGGGCAGGCAGGACAAATCGCCCGGTGCGCATCAGCCGGTACAGGGGAGTATCGGGGATGAGCATCAGGGTGAGGACCGCTATTTGATGCGGCTGCATGCGGCTGAGCACCTGGGCGGTGGCCCGGGCGTGGGCATGCGAATTTTCCGTTCCGGCAATGCCCAGCAGGCAGGTGACCGACAGAAAGATGGCGGCATCCCGCACCCGCTGACCGGCCTCGATCATGCGGGCGCTGTCAACGCCCTTGGCAATGATCCGCAGGGTCGGATCATGACCGGTTTCCAGTCCCATGTAGAGTCGACTCAAACCAAGCTGCTTGTACTCATTGAGTTCGGCATCGGTTTTCACCAAGATGTTCTGGCAGGAGGCATAGGAACTCACCCGGCGGATCCACGGCAGTTTGCATCGGATATGCGCAAGCAATGCGATCAACTGCGCATGGGGCAGGGCAAGGGCGTCGCCGTCGGCAAGGAACAGAGTGGTGTGGCGCTGGCACCAGGTGGCGGCAAAGTCGAGATCAGACTCGATTTGCTGCCAGGGCTTGATCTGAAAGGGCTTGTCGCGGTAGGCGCCACAGAAGGTGCAGCGATTGTGGGAGCAACCGGTCGTGATTTGGAGGATCAGGGAAAAAGCCTCGCTGGGCGGGCGGATGATGTCTCCTTGGTAGTCCACGGGCAGTGAGCAAGCCCGGACCGCAGCGGGTGGCCACGGTCCAGGCTTTTGGAAAGTTATTAACCGTTTTTCTTCGCGAAATCGGCCATAAAGGCCACCAGTTTTTCCACGCCTTCCCTAGGAAAGGCGTTATAGATCGAAGCGCGGCAGCCACCCACCGAACGGTGCCCCTTGAGCCCGTCGAGCCCGATGGCCCCGGCCTCGCGGATGAACTGGGCCTCCAGTTCAGGCGTGGGCAAGTTGAAGGTGACATTCATCAGGGAACGGGATTCCTTTTCCGCGTGGCCCCGATACAGCTTAAGGTTGTCGATCGCCTCGTACAGCAGCGCCGCCTTCTCGCGGTTGATCTTCTCGATGGCCGCCGCGCCTCCCAACTGCTTGAGCCAGCGCAT
>WRFD01000241.1 GCA_009778955.1 Desulfobulbus sp. | reverse complement strand
GGTCAATGCGCATCATGCGCAGTGGTCACAGCCTGGTTCTCTTGTTTCGTTCCGACCCCGCGCACATCGGCCGCCATATCGCTGTCCGCCTGTCCAGAGCTCACCTCGACGCCCGACCGCAATTGCGCGGGCAGGCCAGCAAGAAAAGCCACGGCATCAAAGGTCGGTTGTGTTCGCTTACCCTTGATTTCCGCCTCGACCACCGCCTTGCCCTCCACCGTCAACTGCGCCTTCTGCGCCAGTTGCTGGCTCATTGGCAGGCGGATTAGGTAGCGCAGCGAGCCATCCGGCAGGGTTTCCCCCCGCAGGCTGATTTCGTCGCTTCCAGCCAGGAGGCGAACCGGCCCGCAATGCATCCGGCCTTTTTTTCCTTCGCAGACCATCTCCTGTTCCTTGCACGACAACCATTCCTCGGTGACGCCAGCAAGCTTGAGCAGTTCGTGCAGAGCGCCAGTTGGCTTGAACTTGGCCCGGGTCAGGGTGATCGCGGTCGTAAACTCGGGCCATTGGCCTTCCTTGTCGGCTGACGAAAAGGAAAAGGCTCTTGGCCGCATGCTGACCACCCCCTGGGGATGCGCCATGGCGCCGAACAGCGGATGCAGCCGGCCCAGCAGTCTGACAAGCGCCGGCTTCAGGGGCACATCCGCCACCAATTGGTCCTCGCCGGGCAGAGACAACACAGGTTGGGCCGCAGTGAGATCCCAGACAGGTTCCAGGTTTGCCCGACCTCCACCTTCGAGTAAGCCTTCGAGGCGGCCCTGCAGCCGGCCCAGATTGCAATCCACCGGCACCACCAGCGGTTTAAAACCAAGTCCCTGCACCGAAAGGGCATCAAAGGGCAACTGAGCCGAAAAGGTCAGCCGTTCCATCGGCATCGGCCATTTCAGCGGCAGAGAAAGGAGAATCTCGCCGGTCTGGCTGCCGCTGGCCGAGATATCCCGGCCGACCAGAGGTTGCAGCATGGGCAGCAGGGTAGCGTAATCGCAGCTTATCCGCCCCTGCATCTCCAGCATCGGGGGGGTGGTTGCGGCGGCAATCGATCCGGTTCCCTCGATGCTGAGCGGCGCCGAACGCAGAATCAGCGAGGATATGTTGATGGCTCCGCCGGGCCGGTTCTCCCTGTCGAACACGAGGCGCACCATCGAATGCGGATCGGCAAAGAGCGTATTCTTGCCGCGCGTCATGACTAAGGAGGCCAGATCCAGGGTCAGCTCGGCCGTGCTGCTCCGGCCTGCCTTCGCATTGACGGTCAATGCGCCGCGCGTCTTGCCGTCCAGGTTCACATCCGTGGGGAGCCAACCGGCTATTTTGGCGAGGGAGCCCATCAGGGCGGTCGCAGTTTCTCCCTTGCCGGCAACCGAAAAATCGGCGCCCGGCTGCCGCCAATCCTCGATCGAGCCGCTAAGCCTTAGGTTGGTCTCGGCCGATGCCCATCCCAGGCGCCGTACAGCCAACCGCCGTTGCGCGCCATCCACCTGGAAGAGGGGCGGCGTTTGCGTTTCGATATCCTGCCAGTTATCGGCCACCGTCAACTCCCTCAGCCCGACCTGCCGACCGGGAGGCGGCCCGATGTCGCCCAGGGCGAAGTTCACCTTTGGCTCCCGAATGCGGTATCCCGGACCGATAACCGCCAACCGGTCGATCTCCCCCTGCAGGTTGTGCAGGGTCATTTTCATCCCTTCAGCCGCGCAGAAGCCGGTTCCGTCGAATCGGAGCCTTCCTTTCAGGTCCAGGAACCGCGCATCATCGCGCAAGCTCCGGACCACTTCGCTCAGCCGTTCAAGGTCAACATTTCCCCGAAGCAGGCAGTCGTTTTGCGCCTGCTCCCCGCTTGGCCGCATGTCGTCGGCCCGCAGGAAAACGTTTCCCGGCCACGCTGCCCCCTCGATTTGCAGCGAGTCGATCGATTTGTCCTGAAAAAAAGGAGGAGCAACGATGGCTTGACCGGAAAGTTGCAGGTCATGGGCAGGCAGCGGCGCCTTGTTTCCCCTCGCCCAGGTGAAATCCCGAATGGCGAGCCGGCCCTCGCAGCCGATCTTGCCGCTGTCCGCTTTCCTGGTGGCGGCGGTCAATTCGAACCGGCCCTGAGCCTGGACCCCGAAATCGAAAATTGTATTCAACTCCTGCGACATCCGGCCAAGATCGCCGCTTCCCCGCAGGGAGAACTCATCGACCGCTCCGCCGCCGCTCGCCTCGAAAAATGGCGTCTGCAGCCGCAGGGCGCGAACCGTCGTGTCGCCGTCTTGGTAGGCGGCCTCGGCCGAGAGGGCCAACGGCTGGGTCCAGGAATAGGGTCGGCCGCCATGGGTGAGGCGCAAATGCTCGGTCCGGCAATCGGTGTGGACAGTCAGCGCCTGGCCGTTGCCTGTGGCCTCAAGGGAAAAATCGACGGAGCCTTCGGTGATCACGGTTTGCTGGTGAAGGTTCAACAACCTGGGCGCCTGTTCCGTCAAGAGCGGCAGATTGACGCTGCCGGTGGCGGACAGATTGCCCTTGCCGTCGCGGAAGCCGCCCTTGGCGCTCAAATGGACAGGCATCGAGTGCAGTTCCAAGGCATCCAGCCGCCATCCTTCATCCTGGCGATGGCCTCCGGCAAAACGGAAGTCGAGTTTCTCGATCTTGGGCTGGTCCTGGCCGAGCATTCCCCCGAAGAATTGCGCATGCCGCAGGGAGGTCTCTCCCTTGGCCTCGAATTTCCGGGCGCCGGCAACGTCCAGGTGCAGGGCGGCGTTGAGGATGCCATGGCCGTGGGGAATCTGGCTTCGGGACGCCGCCAGTTGGAGGAAGTCGGCTATTTCCAAATCAGTGATGGTCACATCGGCATGGGCCACAAGCATTTCCGGAAGCGATTGGCCGGCCAAGGGCAGGTTGACGTAGCCCGAGGCCCGAAACTGCCCGGACTGCTGTGGAGAAAGGAAGCTGAGCTCATAGCGGACCGAGCCCATGACCAGATTGGAGTCGACTTCAAATTGCCGGGCAATCTGGCGGGACGGATCAATGCTGTGATCGATGACGATCCGCCCTCCTGTCGCCTTAAGCCGGAAGGTCAACTGTTCCCACCAAGGGGCGGATTGGGATTGTCGCTGTTCTTCGCCCCCAGGGACCGATGCGGCCTGGGCGCTGTAAGCGGCGGCAGATGCGCCGGAAGGGGGAGGAAGAAAGGTCAGGACAGGTTGGTCGACGGTGATGTCGCCAAGAAAGGAGGGGGCCATCAGCAAGAGCAGCATCCCCTTGTCGCTGGCGACATTGGCTGCTTCGAGGCGCAATCCCCGGGTGGAATCCTGGTAGCGCACCTGCGTGCATTGCAGCCCTCCGAACCAGCCAAGGGAGCAGGAATCCGCCTCCAGGCTGCCGTGCAGACGACCGGAAGCCAGATCCTGGGCCCGGGACAGCACGATCCTGCCAAACAGGAAGGGCAGGAAGACAAGCACGGCGGCCGCCACCCCTATGGCGATGACAACAATCCGGCCCTGCCTGCTTAATTTTTTCACTCGTGCCCCTTGGCGCGTTTACGCGGATAACTACCTGATTCAACAGGAGCAACTTGCCGCGAACCGCCGCCATTGTCAATCCCAAGCATATCCGGTACGGACCATCTCGGCGTTGGCGTTCCGACCGCCGACAGAGACCAACCCCACCGTCCGGCTGTCACGGTCAGCGTCTTTGCGATCGACTTCGACTACCTTCCCGGCGACGAGCCCAGCAAGGGCTTCCCTGGACTTCCGGCCGTATGCTTGGCCGTTCCGTCATACCTACATAAATCTACTCATTTCCGAGCAAATCTATTGCTGACTTCCTGCTTCATTGAGGCTGGTTTCACCCGGATCTTGCGATCCGGACCAGAGCCTTCCTTTCCACAGGCTGACGCCGTGGAACTCACGGCCATTTTCATCAAGTTGATTGCGGCATCGATGTCGCGGTCATGCCGGGTTCCACAGGCCGGGCAGTCCCACTCCCGCATG
>WRFD01000240.1 GCA_009778955.1 Desulfobulbus sp. | reverse complement strand
CCTCATGTCCATGGCCGTGACCGGCGCGGTCCTCATCGGGCGTTACCCGGAGGCCGCGATGGTCATGGTGCTGTTCAGCCTGGCCGAGGCGATTGAAGCCAAGTCCCTGGACCGGGTGAGAAGGGCCATCGGCCATCTGCTCAGCCTCACCCCCGAGATGGCCACTGTCCTTCGGGAAGGCGGCGTTTGGGTGGAGATGGAAAGCAGGCAGGTGGCGGTCGGCAGCCGGGTGCGGGTCAATCCGGGCGAACGGATCGCGCTCGACGGCGTCGTTGTCCAGGGCCGGTCGACGATCAACCAGGCGCCGATCACCGGTGAAAGCATGCTGGTCGAGAAAACCGTGGACGACCCAGTGTTCGCCGGCACCGTCAACCAGGCCGGCTCGTTCGAATTCCGGGTCACTGCCGCCGCCGACGATTCGACCCTGGCCCGCATCATCCACACGGTGGAAGAGGCTCAGGCCAGCCGCGCGCCCATCCAGCGCTTTGTCGACCAATTCTCCCGCATCTACACCCCAGCGATGCTCCTGGCGGCCCTGCTGGTGGCGCTCGTGCCGCCGCTGTTCATGGCCGGGGCTTGGAACGAATGGATCTATACCGCCCTGGTCCTCCTGGTCATCGGCTGTCCCTGCGCCCTGGTCATCTCCACCCCGGTCAGCATTGTCAGCGGCTTGGCCGCGGCGACCCGCCACGGCATCCTGATCAAAGGCGGCCTGTTCCTCGAACAGGGCCACCGGCTGCACTGCCTGGCCCTGGACAAGACCGGCACCCTCACCCACGGCAAACCCAGGCAGACCGATTTCGTCGCTTGGAGCGGCATGGGCGGCGAGGAAACGGTCGCCCTGGCGGCCAGCCTTGCCGCCCGTTCGGATCACCCGGTGTCCCGCGCCATCGCCGAGGCCGCAGCGGTCCGATTGATACGCCTGCACGAGGTCGACGATCTTGTCGCCCTTGCCGGCCGGGGCCTGCGCGGGGTTATTGATGGCCGGCTCTGGCATCTGGGCAACCATCGCCTGGTGGAGGACTTGGGGCAGTGCTCGCCTGAACTGAAAGCGCGTATTTTGGCCTTGGAGGAACAGGGCAAGAGCGTGGTGGCTTTGGTGGGCGACCAGGGAGTGGCGGGGCTGTTCGCCGTGGCCGATACGCTCAAGCCGGGAAGTGTCGAGGCCATCAGTGAGTTGCGGCGGCTCGGGGTCAGAACCGTGATGCTGACCGGCGACAACGAGCACACCGCCCGGGCCATCGCCGTCCAGGCAGGGGTGGACGACTTCAGGGGCAACCTCCTGCCGCAGGACAAGCTGGCAGTGATCGACCATCTGGCCGGCAATGGTAAGGTCGGCATGGTGGGTGACGGCATCAACGACGCCCCGGCCCTTGCCAGGGCGGATGTCGGTTTCGCCATGGCTGCGGCCGGCGCCGACACCGCCATCGAAACCGCGGATGTGGCGCTGATGGACGACGACCTCCGGAAGATCCCGCGCTTCATCCGGCTGTCGCGGGCCACCCACGCCATCCTGTTCCAGAACATCATCTTGGCCTTGGGGGTGAAGGCCGTTTTTTTCGGCTTGACCCTGGCCGGCCAGGCAACCATGTGGATGGCCGTGTTCGCGGATATGGGCGCCAGCTTGCTGGTGGTGGCCAACGGTCTCAGGGTCCTGCGGCAATGAGCGGCGGCTGGGTCGGGCGGTTCTGCTTCTTTCTGCCAGGCTGTTGAAAAACCCCAACACAGGGTGATCTGGTTAGGCTTTTCATTCAAGTCGGAGGGCGACGCCACAGCGGCGCCAGACCGAGTAGGCCGAGCAGCGGTCCGGGCAGCAGCAGCCAGGCGATTGCGGCCTGCCAGTCGCCGACCCAGGCCGTGCCGAGATGGATCGAACCCATGGTGATGGCAAAGCCGATGGCGTTCTGGAAGGCCAGCGCACTACCGACGATCTCCGGTGGGCAGGCGCATGCCGACAGGGCCGAAAAATGCGGTGAGTCGGCGACCACGGAGGCTCCCCAAAGCAGCAGCAGGGCTGCCTTGGCCCAGTTTGGCCAAGCCACGCCGAGCGGGTACAGGGCGCAGCATGAAGCCGATAGGACCAGGGCCGTGGCGGCGACGCGGGCGCTGCCGATACGTTGGCTCCACCAGCCGCCAACCAGGCAGCCCAGGGCGCCAATACCGATGATGGCGAAGGCGAAGCCGGACAGTGCCGGGCTGCCGGGGACAGCCAGGCCGCTCAGGACGACCAGTGCCGGAGCCAAGGTCCAGAAGGCGTAAATCTCCCACTGGTGGCCGAAGTAGCCGAAGGCCGAGGCACGGAAGTCGCCAATCGAGAAGGTATGGAAGACGCGCCCCAGGCGCAGTGGCGGTGCGTCGTGCCGACGCTTCAGGTGCGGCCCGTCGCCGAGACTCAGGATCGCCGCTGCTGCGAGCAGCGCCAGCCCGGAAGAAACCAGAATGGTGGCCGACCACGACCAGCCGGCCCCGGCCAGGCGGATGCCGTGCGGCAGCGCCGTGCCCAGGGTGAGCATGCCGACCAGTTGAGCCAGCGCGCTGCCGGCACGTTCCGGCACCCAACTGACGACCAGCTTCATGCCCAGCGGGTAGATGCCGGCCAGGCACAGGCCGACTGCGAAGCGCAGCGGTACGCCGGTGGCCATGCCGGTGACCAACAGGGCGAAGGCGGCATTGACCAAGGCGCCGACAATGGCGCAGACGGCGAAGATGCGGCTGGCGGTGAAGCGGTCGGCAAGGCCGCTGATGGAGAAACCGAGGGTGCCGACGATGAAGCCAAGCTGGACCGCGTTGGTCAGCGTGCCGAGATCGGCGACGCCGATGCCCCACTCACGGATCAAGTCGTCGGCGGCACTGTTGGCCGAAAACCACAGCGAGGTGCCGAACAGTTGGGCGAGGACGATGACGGGAACCGGATGACGCATGGCGGCGGGGAAGGCGTTGGCTACAAAGCATAACCTAAAAACATAGAGCTTGTTTATCTGCCTCCATACTCGCCAGAGCTTAACTATCTGTTGAACTGCTCTGACAATGGTTGAAATGGGGCACAGCCTCCGTAACCAGTTCCACCCAAACCTCGAAAGCGTAATGGATGCGGTTCAGAAGCGCTCCCGGCGGACGATGTGAAATTTTTTGATAACCCTTTGTCGTTCCAAAGTTATTTCATTGGAAATAAAAACCGGTATTACTCATCGTTGATGACCGTTTTTTTCCGCTTCGCCTTGCCGCTGATGCAATCTATGGAAATGGCATAGGCCAGGGTTCGCTTCCAGGAGCGCTTAATGTCTTTTTCTGCCTTGCCCATATGTTCCGGCAGGTATTTTTGAGCCAGAGCCAGCAGAGCTCTGTTTTTTTCTTCCTCATCCGTCACCAGCCTGGCCTGACCTTCGATGAGAGCGCTTTCGTAGTAGGTGGAAAAGCCGTCGTCATAGACGGGCTGGGTGGGGCCGACGACGTTCAGACAGACCCAAGGGCAGGCGGCGAGATTGTCCAGTTTGCGTCCGTCGCTTGCACAGTGGACGTACACGGTGTTGTTCATGACCGCATAGGACATGGGCACACCGTAGGGACGGCCATCCTGGCCCACGGTGGCCATGAAGAGATATTCACCGCCTTCGAACAGTTGGCGGGCTTCTTCAGGGGAAATCTGCCGGTCTTTGCGGCGCATGGCATGACGCATAACAATCCTCCCTTACCTGACTGTCGCCACAGGCGCAAACACTAGGTGTCGGCCCATTATAAGCACTCCGCACTCCTGTTTTGTCCTGAGCCCGCTTTACTTGTCCCAGCGGCGCGGCCCCCGGCGTTGGGGACATGGTCAGGGTCGGGATCAGCGGGCGGTAAAGGCGATCAGGGCGTCGCAATAGGCTTCCAGAGCCTGCTGCATGGCTGCCTTGTCCGCCTCGGTGGGCGCGCCCTGCCATTCGTAGTGGCCCAGGCGGTCCCAGCCGGCCTTTTCGGTCCTGGTCTCGAAATCCTTCTGGG
>WRFD01000239.1 GCA_009778955.1 Desulfobulbus sp. | reverse complement strand
CCCCCGAAATAATTTTATCTTTCTTAAAAAAGATAACAAAACAAAATGGTTATATATTTATCCCAACACCAAATGCCGCATCCTTATCCAAACGGATGAAATTAATGTTTAAAGGGCAAAATCCCTATGAAATGATACGAACCAATCATTACAATCCTGGACATTATAGAGAATATACATCGGATGAATTGCGCTATTTATTTAAAAAATTATCATTTGAAATATACAAAATGGAATACACTAATTACATTAAATATAATTCAGAAAAACGATGTGTTGAAAATTTTTTAAGATCTTTATTTTTTCATGGACTAAGAAGATATATTTTTGCAATTATAAAAAATATATGAAATTTTCCATCACCCAGCATGGCGAATCAATGAGCAGCCCTATGCAAGCCCTCTTCGCCCATCTGGACGGACCAAGCAATCCGTTGAACAAAATCAGCTGCCACCGTTTCAACGCGGCCACCCCACTGCACAACCGTGACGGACTTGTTCAGCCAACGGTGATGAACACCACTCCCTGCTGCACGGACCCTGGCAACCCGGTCGCCATCGACCATGGCGGCAATGAGGTCCTGCGCTGCCACGACTATCATAGCTCCATGATCTTTGGCAATCTCCGGACGGAGAAGTTTCCAGATATCTGGTTCAGCCCTCGTTATCACGCCATAAGAAACAACTCCGCAATGGCGATTACCGCCTGCCTATCTGTCGGAAATGCTTTGGCCAGGCGTGAATCTCTTCAGCACCGCCTGGTCTTCACCATCCCCCTGCATCGCGAGAGGAACCCCCATGAATCGTTTTGTCCCCGGCTCCGCACTCTTCCCCCTGATCGGCCTGTTGTTGTTGACCTTAGTCGGCTGTTCCGCCAAACAGTCCAAAAGTCAGCCGGCGCCTCAGGAGATCTCTCCCTCGGCCGTCGCCGCTCCTTCGCATGTTGGCGAGGGCATTCCGGAAGCAGCAGAAGCGGACAAACAGCAGTCAAGTTATTTTGATCCGGCGAAGCTGCACAGAAGCGAACGCGACCGGGCCGCCTGCTACCACTACCAGCCGGCCACGACCACGGTGGTCAAGCGCCAGGTTCCGGCCAAAAACTCTAAAAGTGCCCATGGCGCGAAAAAAGATGCAGAAAACACGGCCAAGGCGCCTATGGTCACTGAAACCAAAGTGGTGCGCACTGGTCGCTGCCAGCCGCAATGCTTGATTTACGCCCGCTGCCGCACGGGATTCACCAGCTGCAGGCTCGGCGACACCAGCCCGGTGCAGTGGTTTGCCTGTGCCGCGAAGAACAAAGACACCACCTCCCATCCGCACACCGGCTCGATCATGGTCCTTGCCGCCCATGCCGGCCACAACATGGCCACCGGCCACCTGGTCTATGTCGAGGAAACGAAAAAACACAAGAACGGCACCTGGCAGATACGCGTCAGCCACACCAACTATGACCGTAAATGCCATCTTGACCAGGATGCCATGGTGCTGTTCGACCCCAAGCAGATGACCACCACCTTCGAAACCGGCCCCTGGGCGCCCTGGGCCAAAAACCTGAAGACGCTCGGTTTCATTTTGCGCTGAGACCGGCTCATCCTGGCGCCGCCTGCATCAGCCGGCCGGGGGGACGCGCCTTTTATGTTGTCGCGTCCAAAGCGAGGCCTTAGTATTATATCCTGCCGGTCGGAACCCGGATGCCGCGCCTCCCTTCGCCCGCCCCTTGGCAGGCATGCGGAGCAATGATCGCGGCATCGCCGGAGAGCCTAGCTGAGGCAGACGCCCGCCTTTATTTTAGGCCTGGGATTGGCCTTGCCTGTCCACGCAACCGGCCCGTTGCCGGTTCATTTTCACCCTGCGCGAAGGAGGATACGATTATGCGTTCCACGCCCCGAATTCTGTTGCTGACAGCCGCACTTTTCCTTGGTTTCCTTGCCACTGTCCATGCCCGGGCGCCTCTGGCGCAGATCCAAGCGCCCGGTTACTACCGGATGCAGTTGGGCCAGTTCGAGATCACCGCCCTCTATGACGGCGCCACACACCTGGGCGCCAAGCTCCTGTACGACGCCAAACCGGCGGACCTGGACCGCCTGCTGGCCCGGATGTTCGTCGGCAATCCCTCAATGCAGACCGCAGTGAACGCCTATCTGATAAACACCGGTGAGCACCTGGTGCTGATCGATGCGGGCGCGGCTCAACTCCTTGGCCCGGGCCTGGGACATGTCGTGGACAACATGAAGGCGGCCGGCTATGAGCCGGCCCAGGTCGACACGGTGGTCATCACCCATCTGCATGCCGATCACATAGGAGGGTTGATCGATCAGGAGGGCAAGCCGCTCTTCCCCCAGGCCGCCATCCTGGTTGCCCAGATTGACCACGACTACTGGCTATCCGAAAAAACGGCCGCCGCAGCCCCTGAAGCCGCGCGTCCCTTCTTCAAGATGGCCCGTGACGTCGCTGCCCCGTATCTGGCCAATGGCCACTGGAAAACTTTCGCCGAGGGCACGGTTCTGGTTCCTGGGGTCAAGGCGGTCAAGGCCTATGGCCACACGCCGGGCCATACCGCCTATGCCGTGGAGTCGGCGGGACAAAAGCTGCTGATCTGGGGAGATGTGGTCCATGCCCATGCGGTGCAGTTCGCCAAGCCGGGCGTGTCGATCGAGTACGATACCGACCGGAAGCAGGCCGTCGCCACTCGCAAGGCCCTCATGAAGGAGATGGCGGCCAGCCAGTCCCTGGTGGCCGGGATGCACCTGCCCTTCCCCGGCATCGGCCATGTCCGCGCCGAGGGCAAGGGCAGCTATGCCTGGGTGCCGGTGGAATTCTCGCCGATGGCGCCGGCAGACAAGAAGAATTGACATGCTCCCCCACCTGAAGGAAGGGGATTCTGAGATCAACAAAGCTTGCCGGACAAGACCGGTCTTACAGCTTTTCCCTCACGGGTCGATGCCCCGGTCCGGTGAATATACAACCAGGAGGCTTTGCTATGCAAAAGCAGTTTGATCAAGAGCAGCGTTTGGCTCTACTCTCAAACATGATTTTAATCCGTGCATTTGAGGATACAATTACCGCATTGGCCCATGCGGAAGGACGCTTGCCTGGAATGCAGATTACTTGTCACGGCCAGGAAGCATGTGCCGCAGGAGTGGTTCAGGCATTGACCGGCTCTGATGTCATTGTCACCAATCACCGCAGTCATGGCCATATGTTGGCGCGAGGGGTTGACCCCAAACCGCTTTTGGCGGAAATCATGGGTAAAAAGGACGGCCTCAATCAGGGGAAATCGGGCACGCTGCATCTTGCTGACCCAAGTCATAATGTACTTATGACCTCGACAGTCGTTGGCGCTGCGCCGCTGTTGGCCATGGGCGCCGCCTTTGCCCAGCAGTACCGCCAGGAACAGGCTGCGACCTGTGTTTTTTTTGGAGATGGAGCAGCCGCGGAAGGCAGCGTCCACGAAGCAATGAATATGGCCGGACTTTGGAAGCTCCCTGTGCTTTTTGTTTGTGAGTCCAATGGTTGGGCAGGAGCGCAGGCTCACGCCGAACACTGCTCAATCAGCCGTATAGTGGACCGCGCTGCGGCCTATGGCATGGCGGGTGAGGTCGTGGACGGCAACGATGTGGAAGCGGTATACCACATAGCAGCCAGGCTTCTCAGTGATTGTCGTCAGGGGCGAGGCCCTGCTCTTTTGGAATGTCGGACATACCGCATGCATGGGCATGGCGAACATGATTCCCAGCATTATGTTGACAAGACCGAACTGGCGGCCTGGGCTGAACGCGACCCTATTATTCGCTACGCGCAAGTATTGCGTGAGGCCGGAGTGCTTGAGTCGACAGAAGCTCTTGAAAAGCAAGCCAAAGCCCTGGTTGACGAGGCGGTCGCCTTTGCTGATGCGAGTCCATATCCATTGCCCGAGGAGGCCTTGGATCATATTTATGTCCGTTCTTTCGCAAGGGAGGGGAAGGTCATATGAGCGTACAAAGCACAGGACAAGCAATTGGATCGGCCCTGGTTCTTGCTCTGGAGATGGATAAAAATGT
>WRFD01000238.1 GCA_009778955.1 Desulfobulbus sp. | reverse complement strand
GCCCATGTGCAGCCCCACGGGATTGTTGCTGCCGCAGCCGAAGCAGGTCTGCCCTTCCAGATTGACGATCGGTTTCAGGTCGTTGTGATTGACGAACATATCAGCGGTTCTCCTCATTGCGGGGACGCCTGGCGGTCTTCAATCCAGGCCGTTATGAGACGGGCGAGTCTGCCGGCGCGCAGGGCGTCGGTTCGGCTGTGGAAATGGCGGGCTTCCAGCGCATGGGGAGCATGTCCCCGAAGCGGCGCAGCCCAGCTCCCGCAGGTGGCCGGCAAGGCGGACGGCCACGCGCAAGCCTTTATGCTTGGACAGTTGATCTGCGTGCCTATCCTTTATTCGAGCCTTCGAGGGAAGTCAACCCCTGCGGCGCAACCGACCGCATGGGGATGGCCTGGAGCGGAAGGTCCATTTTTTGTCCCCGGTGCAGGATTGATGGTTGACATCCCAATTCTGATTGTATATAAAAAAGATAAAAATTGTCTTATTTATCTTTTTTCTGGATCCGACTATGCGTGTGACCCGTGCTGCCGAATATGCCATCCGTTGTATGCTCTACCTGTCGCGGCAAGACGAGGGCGCCCTGGTCAGCCGGCAGGAAATTGCCGAGCGGGCGGATATCCCGGCCCACTTCCTGGCCAAAATCGCCCAGGATCTCGCCAAGGCGGGGCTGATCGAGATCCGCCAGGGGGCGCGCGGCGGGTTTGCCCTCAGCCGGCATCCATCCGCCATCAGCCTGCTTGAAGTGGTGGAAACCATGATCGGCGAAATCCAGCTCAATGACTGCATTGCCCGGCCATCGGGGTGTAAGGCCAGCTACAATTGCGCCGTGCATCGCGTCTGGTGTAAAGCCCGCGAACAACTGCGCGCCACCCTGCGCCAGGTCAGTTTTGAGCAGTTAACCGCCGAGACCACCTGTCTTACTTCTCCCCTTGAGGTTTTGCTGGAGCCGGAAAGCCTCGAAGGGGCCGACCCGCTCCGTAACGAGATGCAATGATCGCTCAGAGAACAGATCACCCTTGGCTGATGACCCGAATCTACCGCTTCTACCGCGACGGTTTCCGCCAGATGACCGTGGGCCGCGCCTTATGGAAAATAATATTCATAAAACTGTTTGTTATGTTTGCGGTCTTGAAAGCTTTTTTCTTTCCTAATTTCCTGGCGACCCAGTTCGCCACCGATGCGCAACGGGCCGATTACGTGATCGAGCAGCTGACGCGCTCCGCCCCCGGCTATGTTCAACCCATCAAAGGAGAATACCCATGATTGAAAATTTGGACCTCGGCATGGTCAACTGGGCCAGGGCGCAGTTTGCCCTGACCGCCATGTACCACTGGATGTTTGTGCCGCTTACTCTGGGCATCAGCTGGATTATCGCCTTCTATCACACCATTTATGTGCGGACCGGCAGCGAGGAGTGGAAGCGGCTGACCAAGTTCTGGATGAAGCTCTTCGGCATCAATTTCGCCATCGGCGTGGCCACCGGCATCATCCTGGAGTTCGAGTTCGGCACCAACTGGTCGAACTACTCTTGGATGGTCGGCGACATCTTCGGCGCGCCCCTGGCGGTCGAGGGCATCGTCGCCTTTTTCATCGAAGCCACCTTCTTCGCGGTGATGTTCTTCGGCTGGAACAGGGTCTCCAAGGGATTTCATCTATTCTCCACCTGGATGGTGGCGGTGGGATCCAACCTGTCGGCAGTGTGGATCCTGGTGGCCAATGCCTGGATGCAGAATCCGGTGGGCCAGGTGTTCAACCCCGACACCGCCCGGTTCGAGATGCAGAGTTTCTTCGAGGTCGCCCTCTCGCCCTTTGCGGTCAACAAATTCACCCATACCACCAGCACATCCATGATGATAGGGGCGCTCTTCGTCATCTCGATTTCCTCCTGGTACCTGTTGCGCGGCCGCCATGTGCTCATGGCCAAGCGGTCGATCGTGGTCGCCGCCGCCTTAGGCTTGATCGCCTCCATTTTCACTATCGTCAACGGCGACGAGGCGGCCTATGAGATCGCCAAGGTGCAGCCGATGAAGCTGGCCGCCTTCGAAGGGCTTTACGAGGGACAGACCAATGCCGGCCTGGTGGCCTTCGGCATCGTCAACCCGGATAAGAAAGTCTACAACGACCAGCCCGCCTTCACCGGTCCCGCTCTTCACATCCCCGGCCTGTTGTCCCTGATGGCCAACCGGTCCTTCGGCTCCTATGTGCCGGGCATAAAGGAGTTGGTCTACGGCAGCGCCGAGCACAACATTCTGGGAGCGGTGCAGAGGAAGGCGCTCGGTCAAAAGGCGGTGGCCAACCTTGATGCCTACCGGCAGGCCAAGAAGGCCGGAGACGAAGCCGCCGCCGAGGTGCAGCTCGCCGCGTTCAACGAGAACAAGGCGCACCTCGGATACGGCTATCTGGCCAAGCCCGAGGAGGCGGTGCCGCCCGTGGCCCTCTCTTTCAACGCCTTCCACGTCATGGTCATTCTGGGCTGCCTGTTCCCGCTGATTTTTATCGGCTATCTCTACTTCTCCTTCAAGCAAAGCCTGGAGCGCAAGAAATGGCTGCTGGGCCTGGGCACTATCACCTATGTCCTGGGTATGATCGCCGGTCAGGCGGGATGGATCGTGGCCGAAGTGGGCCGGCAGCCTTGGGCCATCCAAGATCTGCTGCCGGTGACCATCGCCCGGACCAATCTGACCACGGCCACGGTGCAGACCACTTTCTTTATGTTCCTTGTCCTCTTCACCCTGCTGCTGATCGCCGAGATCTGCATCATGGTCAAACAGATCAATATCGGACCGGAGGAAAACTGACATGATAGAACGTCTCGATTATGCAACCCTGCAGCACCTCTGGTGGCTGCTCTGTTCGGTCGTCGGCGCCCTGTTCCTGGCCATGACCTTTGTGCAGGGAGGTCAGAGCCTGTTGTGGCAAATGGCCAAGAATAAGACCGAAAAAGACCTGATCGTCAACTCGCTGGGCCGCAAGTGGGAGCTGACCTTCACCACCCTGGTGTTGTTCGGCGGCGCCCTGTTTGCCTCGTTTCCTAAGTTCTATTCCACCTCGTTCGGCGGCGCCTACTGGGTGTGGATCGCGATTCTGTTCACCTTCGTCGTCCAGGCGGTGAGCTATGAATTCCGCAACAAGCCGTGGAACATCTTAGGCAGCCGGGTCTACGAGGGTTTTTTGTTCCTTAACGGAGTGGTGGGCATCCTCCTGATCGGGGCCGCGGTCGGCACATTTTTCACCGGCTCCAATTTTCAGCTCGACGACAACAACTTCGTCACCTGGACCCATCCGCTCCGGGGTCTGGAAGCGGCCTTAACTCCCGCGTTCTCATCGATCTTCAACATCGCTCTGGGCGTGTTTCTGGTGTTCAATGCCCGCACCCTGGGCGCCATGTACCTGGTCAACAACCTGGAACTGAGCGAGGCGCCGGAGGTGGAAACCCGTCTGCGGTCCGCCTGCTGGCAAAACCTGCTGCTTTCCCTGCCGTTCTGCCTGCTGGTTGTGGTGTCGCTGCTGTTCATGCGCGGCTACGGCATTGTCGACGCCAAGGGCACGATTGAGATTGTCAGCTTCAAATACCTGCGCAATCTGCTGGTCAATCCCTGGCTGCTGGGCCTGTTGGTGGTGGGACTGGGGCTGGTGGTCACTGGCGCGTGGAAGACCGCCAAGACCACGGAAACCCGCGGCATCTGGCTGGGCTTCCTCGGCACGGTGCTGATCGGCCTGACGGTTTTGCTGCTGCCGGCCTATAACAATACCGCCTTTTATCCGTCCAAGTTCGATCCTCAGTCGAGCCTGACCATCTATAACGCGTCGTCAAGCCCTTATACCTTGACGGTGATGACCTATGTGGCCCTGGCTATCCCCTTTGTCCTGGCGTACATCGCCTATGTCTGGTACCTGATGAACCGGGAAAAGATCAGGATCGAGGACACCACCGACAAGGCCGCGTATTGAGATTGTACTCGTTTGCGCCGGAAGAGGCGAAAGGCCTCTTCCGGGAAGTTCAACGATTCGGAGGAATAACACTATGATGTCCACTATCTT
>WRFD01000237.1 GCA_009778955.1 Desulfobulbus sp. | reverse complement strand
TTTTATCTTACATACCCTTCTCGCTCTCACCGTCAGGATAGAAGCGAGGGCCAATCAGACCACGAGGAGGAATCATGCGTCATTACGAAACCACGTATATTCTGCGCCCAAATCTGGGCGAGGATCAATGCGCCGAAATCATTGATCGCACCAATGCCATCGTCACCAACGACGGCGGCGCGATCATCTGCCTGGATCGGTGGGGAGTCAAGCGACTGGCCTACGAAATCAACCGGGAGACTCAGGGCTATTATGTCTACATGAACTATGCCGCCCCCGGCAAGACGGTTGACGAAATCGAGCGTATCTTCAGGATCGATGACCGGGTTCTCCGTTATCTGACAGTCAAGTTGGGTGACAACATGAATGCTGAGGCCATTGAGGCCGAAAAACAGCATATCGCGGAAAAAGCCGCAGTCCGAGCCAAGGCGCAATCCGAAAATTCGGAAGACGACGATTTTGACGGCGAGCCTCTGGAAGAGGAAGCCACAGAAGAATAATTCGCCTTTTCGTGCTCAGTTTAACGCAAGGAGTTCCGCATATGTCTCAGCAGAAAAAAGTGTTTTCCCGCCGCCGCGTCTGCCGTTTTTGTACCGACAAGGAAATAGTCATTGATTACAAGGACGCAAAAACCCTGAAAAATTTTGTCACTGAACGGGGCAAGATCGTGCCCCGGCGGATATATGGCACCTGTGCCAAGCACCAGCGGCAGTTGACCGAGGCAGTCAAGAGGGCCCGTCAGCTGGCCTTGTTGCCCTACATGGGGAATACTCAGTTCTAACGTATTTTCCTCGGGATGGATGGTTCCAGGCCCGCGCGGCAACTGTTCTCCTTGCCGCCCGGCCAATTCTTGCTTCTGATCGCTTTGTTTTTCTTGCCCGTTGCGGCGCCCTCCGTGTTGGGGTGGCTGACAGTGCTATTGGCGACGCCAGTTTTCATTCCGCTTGCTGTGCACGGCGCCAAGAGAGGGTTGAGACTTGTGGCCGTCAGCCTTGTGGTGGCGGGCGCGGGCGCTCTGCTGGTTCAGCAGAGCGAGGTTTTTATTTTTTCCCTGACTCTGGCGCCCTTGGGTCTTGCGCTCTTCTACAGCGCCCGGGCTGGAAATTCCGCGACACAAAGCGGCGTCAAAGGACTGGCGGTTCTTGGCATCACCTGGATACTGTTTTGGGCAACATACGGGATGCTGACCGGCACCAATCCCTACAACCTGTTGCTCAAGGTGCTTGACCTTGGCTTGGAACAGACCTTGGAACTGTCCAAGTCCAAGGAAGCCGGTCTTTCTCCGGAAACGATTCTGGGATTGAGCGAGGCCACGGCCACCATGCGGGAAACCATCCCCCGCATGCTCCCCGGCCTGTTGTCGGTGACAGTCGTGTTCACCGTGTGGTTGAACATGGTGCTGATTAACGGCCTGTGCGGCCGGTTGACCAGTATTGCCCCCTGGGGAGCACACGCGACCTGGCGTTTGCCGGACCATCTGGTCTGGCTCCCCATCGGAGCCGTTGTCCTCGCGCTGTTCGGCCAGAGTTCTCTGCAAAACGCCAGCAGCTGGCTGATCATGATTTCGGGCACGCTCTATTTCTTCCAGGGGTTGGCCGTGCTCATGGCCCTGCTCGAGCGGTGGCGCGTGCCTCCATTCGTGCGAATGATTTTGTACTTCGTCGTCTTTTTTCAGACCTACGGCCTGATGCTGATTGCCGTGCTGGGATTGATTGATGTCTGGTGCAACTTCAGAAAAACAAAAGAAACCAATGCATGACGGCCAGGTGATTGCATCGAAACCAAGCTTCGCTCGGCTCGTTTGACCACTGCAATACACGATACAACAAAGAGGGTCTGATCCATGGAAATCATCTTGAAAGAAACCATTGAAACGCTGGGCCAGGAAGGTGACATCGTCAAGGTTAAGTCCGGCTATGCCCGCAATTTTCTTATTCCCAAGCAGAAGGCGGTTTTGGTCACCAAGGCTTCCCAGGCGCAGCTGGAGAAGGAAAAACTGGCCATCGCCGCCCGGTTGGCCGAGCAGAAGAAGCAAGCCGAGGGCCTAGCCGCGCAGCTTGCGGGTAAGGTCATCACACTGAGCAAGCGGGTTGGCGAGGAAAATCGCCTGTTCGGATCGGTCACCAATAACGATGTTGCTCTGGCCCTCCAGGTAGCGGGCATCACTGTGGACAAAAAAGCCGTGATCCTGCCGGAGGCGATCAAAACGACTGGCGAGTTTACCGTAACGGTCAAGACCGGCTATCAGACCACCGCTTCCATCCAGGTCCAGGTCGTTCCAAAAGCCATCGGCGATGTCCAGTAAATAACCTGAGGATCGCAGCCTGCTTGAGGGTCTGATCGTGCGGCTGAGGTGTTGAGAAAACCCCAGGCCCTTCCGCCTAGTTCTTTTATCTTTTTTTATCTTGCATCCATACCGGGCAACCCGGCTCATGTGCCTTTCCTGGTTCCAGGAAAGGCACGTCGTTTTTCAACGTGCCATTCCCCGGCCTGACAGGTATAGTTGCGGCGAAACAATCCATTCACCCATGATTCGCGCCCCAGAAAATTCCATGCAACCGACCGTTCCCCCCGCCGTCACACTTTCCAGCAAAATTCCTCCGCAAAACATCGAAGCGGAGCAGGCGGTTCTCGGAACGATTCTCCTGCAGGACAAGGCCCTGTTGCATGTCGTCGAAGTGCTTTCGCCCAGCGACTTCTATCGCGATGCCCACAAGGCGATCTATGCGGCCATGCTCGTCCTGTTCGAAAGGGAAGAACCCCACGACCTGATCACGGTCACCAGCCTACTGGGCGACCAGAACAAACTGGAAGAGATCGGCGGCGCTTCCTATCTCGCCTCTCTGACCGACATCATCCCCTTCACCGGCACCCTGGGGCACCATGCCCAGATCATCCGCAAAAAATCGATTCTCCGCCGCCTGATCCAGACCTCCTCCGAAGTGACGACCCGCTGCTTTGATTCCCAGGACGACATTGAGTACCTGGTCGAGCAGGCGGAAAAGGCCATCTTTGAAATCGCCCATTCCAACAAGAGCCAGGGTTTTCAGCCAATGTCGGCGGTGGTGCCGCGGGCCTTTGACCGGATCACCAAACTGTTTGACCGGCAGGAACACATCACCGGCGTGGCAACCGGCTACGAAGAGTTGGACCGGATGACCGCCGGCTTACAACCGGCTGAAATAATTATTCTTGCCGCTCGCCCTTCCATGGGCAAGACCGCCCTGGCGATGAACATCGTCCAACACGCCGCCCTGATCGGCAAGATCCCTGTGGCCGTGTTCAGCCTGGAAATGTCCACCGAATCCCTGGCTCTGCGCATGCTCTGCTCCCTAGGCCGGATCGATTCCCAGCGCATCCGCACCGGCAAACTCCACGAGAACGACTGGCCAAAACTGACCCGCGCCACCGGCATGCTGTCAGATGCCCCCATCTTTATCGACGACACCGCCAGCCTGACCGTCCTGGAAATGCGGGCCAAGGCCAGAAGGCTCAAGGCGAAGCATAACCTCGGCCTGATCGTGGTCGACTATCTCCAATTGATGCAGGGCAAGAGCGGCGTGGAAAACCGCGCCCAGGAGATTTCCGACATCTCCCGGTCGCTCAAGGCCATGGCCAAGGAACTGGACGTGCCAGTCCTGGCCCTTTCCCAGCTCAACCGCAGTTTGGAAACCCGCACCGACAAGCGGCCGCAACTCGCCGATCTGCGTGAATCGGGCGCCATCGAGCAGGACGCCGACGTCATAATGTTCATCTACCGCGACGAGGTATACCACCGGGCTGAGGACAACCCGAACCGCGGCCTGGCCGAGATCATCATCGGCAAACAGCGTAACGGCCCCACCGGCGTGATCAAGCTGACCTTTCTTGGCGAATACACCACCTTTGAAAACTATACCGGTCGCCTGCCCGCCATCGACTTCGCGCCTGAACCGGCCGCAGACTTTGACATTCACTGAGCCACAAGGATCTTATGCAAGCCTCCCCACCGACCAACGACCGCTACTATTTCAAAACCATTGAACAGCGCTGGCAGCAACGCTGGGAAG
>WRFD01000236.1 GCA_009778955.1 Desulfobulbus sp. | reverse complement strand
CCCCTGGGGTTCAAGGTCATCTTGGCCTTGAACCATGCCGCCATCAAGGAACTCTGTGACAAGGGGACCATCCAAATGAGCCTCTTCGACGAGAAGAACATCATTGAGGTGACCGGCGGCAACCTGCGCTACTGTCTGTGCAAGAATCCCTTAATGGCGGCCAAGGAGACCGCCGCCCGCAAGCCTCTTCCGCGGAAGACCACCGAGGAGCTGGACCAGATTCTGGCTCACCAAAAAGTCGAACCATCGACTGGCAGAAAAAAGAATCGGCCCGCGCCGGAATGCGGCGGATGGCGAAAAAGTTACTGGAAAAATACAAGTACCCGCCTGAAGGTATGAAGGACGCCATCGCCACCGTCATCGGTCAGTGCGAAATGTGGACGGACAATTGAAGAAGAGCCAGGTGAACTTCAGGGGTGCGGCGGCGGCTCCCCTGGTCTGCCGCTGAAAGTCCCCGGTCATAAAAGGCCGTTCACCAACATGCTCTGTTGCCCGCCCTCCTCTTCAACTCCCGCCTTCTCTTCAATCCACACGCATGGGGCAAACGGTTATCCGGCGGCCAGCAGGCGCTCGGTGGCCGCCAGGAAGCCTCGCCACTGCGCGGCAAGTTGCTGCCCCGCCTCCAGGCTGACCCGGACAAAGCGCACCGTGTCTCCCGGTTTGACCTGGCCGACCCGCCAGAGATCAGCGGAAAGCACCGTGGCGATGCAGGCATAGCCGCCGATGGTTTGCTCCCGGAGCAGCAGGATCGGCTGGCCGTCGCCCGGAATCTGGACATTGCCCGGCACCACCGGCTCGGAGACGATGCCGGTCGAGGCGTCCGCATTGCGTTCAACCGCCGGTCCGCTGAGCCGCAGGCCCATGCGGTTGCTACGGGGGCTGGCCGAGAATGTCGTCCCGAAAAAACGGTCGAGCCCACCTGAAAATGAAAACAAAAGGTCGTGCGGGCCTGCAATGGCGCGGAGCAAGTGATGTTGCGGGTAGATCGGCGCCCAGGGCAGGCAGCGCGGCGCATCAAGCAGTTGACCGGGACCAGCCGGCAGCAAATCGCCCGACGCCAACCCGCGCCCCTCAAGGCCGCCCAGACCGCCTCCTAAGCAGGTCGACCGGCTGCCCATCACCTCCGGCACGGCAATGCCGCCAGCCAGGGCAAGGTACCCCCGGCAGCCGTTTTCGGCAAGGCCCAGTTCGAGCACATCGCCTGGCTTAACCCGCAGCGAGGCCCACCGCCGCCGGGACGAACCGTTGAGCCACAGGCCCATGTCAGCGCCGGTAACCGCGATATCGGCCTCGGTCAGGCATTCGATCCGGGGGCCGCTCACAGTCATTTCCAGAGTGGCGCAGGCGGCGGCGTTGCCCACCAGCCAGTTGGCCACCCGGTGGGCATAGTCGTCCAACGCGCCCGAGGGCGGCACCCCCAGATGGCGGGCACCGAACCGACCCAGGTCTTGGACAGTGAGACTCAAACCCGGTGAAAGGATGCGCAAGGCCGGGTTCATCGGTCCGACTCCCCGGCCAGGCGGAAGAAGGTGTCAGCCGAAATCGGTCGAAAACAAAGAGCATCGCCGGGTCGGTAGGGAACCGGCGGGGTACGGCCGCAATCGAAGAGCGCCAGCGGGGTGCGACCGATCAGTTGCCAACCGCCAGGGCTGGCCAAGGGGTAGATGCCGGTCTGGCCGCCGGCGATGCCCACCGAGCCGGCCGGGACCCGCGAGCGCGGCGTGGCCAGGCGCGGGGTGTGGATCCGGGGATCGAGCCCGCCCAGGTAGCAGAAGCCGGGGGCAAAGCCGATGGCGTAGATGCGGTAGACGGTCTGGCTGTGCAAGCGGATCACCTCGTCCGAAGCGAGCCGGTTGCAGGTGGCCACTGTGGCCAGGTCTGGCCCGAACTCGCCGCCGTAGCAGACCGGGATCTCGACCGTGGCCTGCGGCTGCACCGCCGCCTTAATGGCATGGGCCTCCAGATCGCGCAGCAACTCACCAAGCGCGGCCGGATTGATCAAGCCAGGATCGTAGTGGACCGCCAGGGTGCAATAGGCCGGCACCACCGCCTCAATGGCCGGGTGGCGCGAAGCCTCGATCAGGGCGGCCATCCGCCGGACCCGCTCGTTGACCGCCGGATCGACCTCATCGCCATAGACCGCGATCAGGGCCCGGTCGCCGCTGATGCGGAAGCGGACGGCGGGCAGGCGGATGTCTGGTCTGTCGTCCCGAATGCCCATGGCATCAGATTGGCCGCATCGGCCTAACCTTTATCCCGGCTGCTTCCATGCGCTGGCGGATGGCCGCAGCCAGGGCCACCCCATGGGAATTATCCCCGTGAATACAAAAAGTGCGGGCCGAAAGGGGCACGACGGTGCCGTCGATGGCCTCCACTGTCTTGTCCATTACCATGCGCAAGGCGCGTAGTGCGGCTATATCCGGATCGTGGATCACCGCGCCGGGCTGACGGCGGGAGACCAGGGCGCATTCCGGAGTGTAGGCCCGGTCCGGGAAGGCCTCGAACACCATGGCGATGCCCTCTTCGGCGGCAATGCCGGCCATACGGCGGTTGTCCCGCCCGGCCAGACCAACCAGCAGCAAGTTGCGGTCGATGCGGGCAATGGCCCCGGCCATGGCGCGCACCAGTCGCTCGTCTTGCGCGGCCCGGTTGTAGAGGGCGCCGTGCGGCTTGACATGGCACAGCGCCACGCCTTCGGCTACGCAGAAAGCCTGAAGGGCGCCGATCTGGTAGGTGAGAAAATCGGCTACCTCCTCCGGGCTGCAGGCCATGTCCCGCCGACCAAAGCCCATCAGGTCGGGCAGTCCCGGATGTGCGCCGACCGCCACGCCGCGTTCACGGGCGAGCCGGACCGTCCTTGCCATCACGTGGGGATCGCCGGCGTGGAAGCCGCAGGCGATGCTGATCGAGGAGACAGAGTCAATGATTTCCTCGTCCCTGCCCAGGCCATAGACGCCGAAACTCTCTCCCATGTCGCAGTTGAGATCGATGTGCATGGTTGCCTTCTTGTTATCTTGTTCCTAAATTCCCGCCGAGAATTTTAACTACACAGGCACATCGAGCTCGAATGCCTCAAATATTTTCTTTTGTGCTTTGGCGCTGGGGAACACGATGCGTTCGCCCTTGATTTCCTGAATGCGAAGTTTAGACCGAAGGTCCAGCGGAGGATGGCAAACCATCACCCCCTTATCGTCCGGGCCGGCGCTGGTAAACCTGCGCATTTTTCTGCGTCAGCCAAAAGAATTGCTTGCAAGCCGGCAGCGATCCCGAGATAGTATGCCTACCGGACCAGCGCGAGCCACACCCGGCATTGTGCAATGCCGGGTGTGGCTCGCTACGTGCAACCTTCAGGAGGCGCCCAGAATATGCCGTTTTCAGAAGATGAAGACACCTTGCCGATCATGGAAATATTGAAACGAATCGTCCAGATCGCGGCCACCTGCCTTGGCCTTGCCGTCATCGTCATCGGCATCTACTATGCCATGGACATCTTTCACCTCATCCTGACCATGCTCAAATCGCCGACCACCCTGGCCGGACCAGTCCGGGAACTGGCGGATAGCTTCGGCGGTCGCGCCTTTGACATCAAATTGCCGGACCGGACTATTCCCACGGCCAACCTCATCGCTTTGATGGTGTATTGCGTCGGCGTGCTGGCGGCCGCCTTTTTGACCATGGCGCTCATGCAGACCGGCGCCAAGATCGTGTCGCTGACCGCCAGCGACCGCATCGCGGTCAAGCAGATGCTGCAAAGCGCCTTTGGCCGCCGTATGCAGCCCAGATCGCTGCCGCCGGAACCGGAGGATCGCCGGGGACCGCGCCGCGATTGAGCGGCGCCCGGTCTCGCTGCCCCTTCTCGCCGCCAACCATGGGCCCGACCCTGATTTCATTTTGGGACACAATCCGGCCGGAGTCGTTTCAAAATGAACACATCCCGGACCAAAAAAATCCACACCCCTGATATTCCATCCCTTCTGACGCCAACCTCCTTTGGCACTGTTTTTGCTTAATGGGGGGGGGGGTCCCGCCCGTCCTGGGGCCCGGCCCGTGCCGGCATTCCTTATGATACCAACTGGGGGGCGGCACCGAAATTTCCCTT
>WRFD01000235.1 GCA_009778955.1 Desulfobulbus sp. | reverse complement strand
CGGCGGAGCAGGATGTTGGCGGTGGCGTGAAAGGTTCCGCCCATGATCCGGCGGCAGGAGTCAGCGGTAAGTTCAGCGGCGCGGCCGAGCATTTCCTGGGCGGCTCGGCGGGTGAAGGTCAGCAGCAGGATCGATTCGGGCGGCACGCCCCGGTCGATGAGATGGGCCATCCGGTAGACCAGGGTGCGGGTCTTGCCCGATCCGGCGCCGGCAATTACCAGAATGGGGCCGTCGCCATGCGTGACGGCGGCGTATTGGGCTCGATTGAGTTGGAGCTGCTCGGCAAACGAAGATGGAGAGGACATCGTGGCTTGACCGGAGAGCGAAGGGGCGGGGGAGTGCATAGCCGCTCTTCTACCACAGCGGGAACAGGGGCGCAATGTCTGTTGACACCGGCGGCAGCCGGTGGGTAAAGTCGCAACCGCCCTGATCCGTCGCGGCGTCTCGCGCCCGGCGGATTCGGTTTGATGCGCAATACAGACGGATTTTTGACAAAGAGCCACAGCCCATGATACAGCCAGAACACATATTTACGGAACAGGTTCTTCGGGCGCTGTTTCCACCCGAACGCTCCAACGCTTTTTTTGATGCCCTGTTCGGTGACGCCAGCGAGGGCGCCTACGATATCGCCTTGACCTATGCCGGGTATGATCGACAAACCAACACCCTTGATTTTCTCCTCAATCTGCATGAGCGGCCGGGGCGCTGCCTAGCCTGCAATCTGACCTACGGCCTGCCGGAGGTCTTTGGCCGGCATCCGGTGATCAATGTCAAGGGGCTGGTGGATGAGATTGAGCGGCTGCTCGGCGGCGATCTGCGCTGCGCGGATTGGCGGCTCGGCCGCACTGAACAAAAGGGGCGCTCGCTGCACTCCATCCCGCTGCGGATCCAACTGGCGAAGAAATAAGCTGGCGCCGGGAAAAGCTCCCGGCTGGCAGTTCATTGACAATGTCGGCAGCCGGCGTTAACTGACCGCGACTTGCGCCCCACCGTTAGCCTTGGCTTGGTAGAGGATGTCGTCGGCCTGTTCGAGCCAGTCCTGGATGGCCAGGTTCGGCAGCCACTCGGCCAGGCCGATGCTGATCGCCAGTTTTCCGTCCTTGGTTTCGATGTTGAGCTGCTCCACCGCCAGGCAGAGCCGATCGGCCAGGAATTTGGCGTCCTGAAGGCTTGTGTCGGGCAGGACCAGGAGGAACTCGTCGCCGCCCATGCGGACCAGCATGTCAGTGAGACGGATTTCCCGTTTCAAGGCGCCGGCAACCTGTTTCAGCACCTGGTCGCCCATGAAATGGCCCATGGTGTCGTTGACCGCCTTGAAACGATCCAGGTCAAGCGCGGCCAGAGTGAGAGGGTGACCATGCCGGCGCGCCTGTTCGGCGATGGAATCGATCCGCTCCTCGAACACAAAGCGGTTTGGTAGGCCGGTGAGGCTGTCCCGGCGGGCCTGGGCGAAGATTTCCTCGTATTCCAGGGCCCGCTTCAACAGCTCGGCCAGGATGACCAGGGATTCGTCGATGAATTGCAGTTCGTTCTCGGCCAGGGGCCTGCCCTTGATCAGGATAACCAGCACCCCCTCGCAGTCGGTGGAGTTGAACGCCCATTTGTGGATCTTGAAGCCGCCAACTTGGGCGCCATCCGGAGTCTGATTCATTGGTTGTTCTAGGATTTCCTGCGCCAATTGGATGGCTTCCCGTCTTTTGGGTCCGTGATGGGAGCAGAACATGTGCATGCGCTGCTGGGCCGGGTTGTGGTAGCCGATCAGCTCGTGGTCGATAAATTCCATCAGCCAGATGGAATAGGCCTCGATCATGGAGGGCAGGTCGAGAATTCCTGCCATTCTCTGGTAGAGCGTGTTGATTTTCTGGAGTTTTTCCGATTGATGCCGGTAGTGGTGCAGTTCGGACAACAGGTTTTCCATCGTGGAGGCAATCTGGAAATCAACCTGATCATCGAGTATTTTCACGTTCATAACGGTCCCGTCATCGGTGTGGAAGTCATGGTGTGAGGCGCCGGCGCCTTGGGGCTGCGCGCATCGTCCGTGAGCATTTGCCTGAAGTTAAGCGATTTTTATGCCTATTGTGCAATAATTAGAATTGTTCAATTAAAACAATTGGTTGCGCTGATGGCGTCCGGTCGTCGGCAGTGGAGGGCATCAGGTTGTCAAATTTTCGACGGGCAAGAGCGGCAGGCAGGTCGGGCAGGAGGAGGCGATGGCTAGCGAATTGAATCTGGGCCAGATGTTCATCGCTGGCTTTCTCGGCTGCGAACTCGGGGCTGATCATTGGCTTGCTCGGGCCTTGGCCGATGATCGGTTGGGCGGGGTGATCCTCTTTGCCCGTAATGTCGCCGGCTCAGTGCAAAATATCGAATCGCCCCGGCAGGTTAAGCAACTGATTGCCAGGTTGCGTCAATGTGCCGCCATTCCACCTTTCATCGCCATTGATCAGGAGGGCGGCAGGGTCTGCCGGCTGACGCCGGGAAATGGCTTTTCCTCTTCCCGCAGCGCTTCGGAATTGGCCGGCGAAGGGGTGAATGCCACGGCCCGGGCTGCCGACCGCATGGCAGCGGAATTGGCTGAGTGCGGGATCAACCTCAATTTCGCGCCAGTGGTCGACCTCGATCTCAATCCGGACAATCCGATCATCGGCCGCTGCCAGCGGAGTTTCGGCGCCGATCCGGTCCTGGTGGCGGCCCATGCCCGCGCCTTCATCGAGGCCCATCACCGTCGGGGCATTGGCTGCTGCCTCAAGCATTTTCCTGGCCACGGCAGCGCCGGCAGTGATTCGCACCTTGGTTTCGTCGACGCCACCGCCCTATGGCAGGAGGACGAGCTCGAACCCTATCGGCGCCTCTTGGCCGCAGGCTATGCTGACGGAATCATGACAGCGCATGTGATCAACCGCAGGCTTGATCCGTCCGGACTTCCGGCCTCCTTGTCGCCAGCAATGGTGACTGGACAGTTGCGGCAAGAACTCGGGTTTGACGGGGTGGTGATCAGCGACGATATGCAGATGCGCGCCATCAGCGAGGGCTGGCCGTATGCGGAGGCTGTGCAGCGGGCGGTGCTGGCGGGAGTGGATGTGATAGTGGTCGGCAACAACCTCAGGCCGACCGAACATGCGGTGCAGGAGGGCATCGAGGCGATTGACGCCCTGCTGGAAAGCGGCCGGATAGACCCGCAGGCGATTTACGCTTCGCTTTCGCGCATCGCGGGGTTGAAGGAAAAGATCACAGGAGGGCAACCTTGGACCTAACCCGCCCTACCCACAACATGGTCATCGGCTATGCCGCCTGGCTGTTCGGCTTTATCGGCGCCCACCGCTTTTACTACGGCAAGCCGGTGTCCGGCGCCATCTATTTTTTTACCTTGGGCCTGCTGGGCATCGGCTGGATCGTCGATCTCTTTCTTATTCCGGAGATGAACCGGGAAGCAGGCATCCGCGCCATCCCCGGACCGATCGACTACAATGTGGCCTGGCTTCTCCTGGTTTTTCTGGGGCTATTCGGGGTCCACCGTTTCTATCTGGGCAAGGTCTGGACCGGCCTCATCTACCTGTGCACCTTCGGCTTGTACGGGTTGGGCTATCTCTACGATATGTGGACCCTTAACGGCCAGATCACCCAGATCAATGGCAGCGTCTCTCCCTGGCGAAGCTGAACCTTCTTTACCCGCAACCTAAGACTGTCTTTCTGGCCGGGGCGGCCCTGTTTCGCCAGCCGTGATCAGTCACAGTTCAGGGATGACGACTTCCGTCCAGCCGGGGAGATGCACTGCTTCGCACTCCTTGTTTGTTTTCGGCGACCCAGGTCCGGCAGGGTTCCGCGTAGGGTAAAACAGGCTGCCAATGCGCCTTGCGCGTACAGTCCTGTCCTTATCCGTGAACGAAACAATGATTGCGCACTGTTTTTTCGTTTGTTGATCCGCCGTCAACTTTTTGTCCGCACACCGACAATGCGCCCTCGGCCTTTCCGTCAGGTGGTTAGCCCGAAATTTCAAGGCTCTGGCCGTTGGCTTGCAGCGGCAACCATATGACTTTATAGATAATCTACAAATATTGAGGTTGCCGGCCGCCTAAAATGTAATCACTAAAATTTCAGAAAACTGTTGGCGGCGGGATG
>WRFD01000234.1 GCA_009778955.1 Desulfobulbus sp. | reverse complement strand
GGCAAGAGGTATAAATGACAGAGTGATGCCAACAAGAAAAAGTTTAGTCCGTAATTGTAGATTATTGATCATGGTCCTCACCGTGTCTTGATTGCGATATAATCAAATGGCATTGGTTGTAGATGGTTGTATATAGTTATTATTTTATATTTGTGCGGTTTTATTGGTCAAGTATTTTTTACTAAAAAAATCAGTACTGTCCGGTTAGGGATAAGGGCTTGCATGTATTGTATTGCCTCAGCTGAAAATGGACAATCAAGCCGTTTGTAGTAAGGACTCTGTAGTAGAACCTTGTTATTGTTGAGTGAGTATCGGATATGCCGATTGTATGTTGCGTGTCAAGTTCTGCAAATTGGTTGTTGTATATGGCCGCCACGGAGTGAAAACAGCGGCTGAGAATGGGCCAATATCTTGCACGTCGGAAGCCGTCGGTCCCCTGGTCTTGCAGCACTGCCGCTTTTTCTTTCTCTGATCCTGGGCTTCTTCTGCCGGCTCATGTCTATTGAAATAGGGCTTTTTCAGGGGCGACTAAAAAGCAGGAGCAGCAGACCTTGTCCGGACGCGCAAGGTCACGATTCCGGGGACGGCCCCTCGGCATGCATCCGGTTGATCTGCAGGTCAGAGGCCCACAGGCCGTCGATCAGCCGGTCTATGTCATCGCCATATACCTTCAGGGTGACCAGCTGATGCTCTTCGGAATAGTCGTGCAGCACTGCGATACCGAGAATCGTTATCTCGTATTTCTTGAAGACCTGGAGCATCGCATAGAAGGCAGCGGGATTGCGGTCGATTTTAATTTCGAAGCGGGCGCCTTGTTTCCGGGCGGCAAAAATTTCGAGCAGGGCATCGAAGATGTTTGTTTCCGTGATGATGCCCACCAGTTGTTCATCCTGTATCACCGGAAGAGAACCGAATTTATGGCTCCGCATCAGCAGTACCGCCTGCTCCAGCGGCGTGGACGGATCAACGGTGATCGGCGATGGGGTCATGATGGCGCCAGCTTTGATGTGACCGGTGCGTTCCAGGCTTTCCGGGTTGGAACTGGGATCGAAAATAGAGGGCATGGCGCGGAAGAGATCTTCCTGACCGATGATGCCGACCAATTTGCCGTCGTCGACCACCGGCACTCGGCGGATGCGATGCTCTCGCAAGAGGCGCTCGACCTCGACAATCGGTTGGTCACTGGTGGCGGTGAGCACATTGCTGGTCATCCACAGTTTGACGAACATGATAGACTCCGGAAATTATTTGGACCTTCTGTTGGGCAGGGCAAGGATGTAGCGGAGTCCCTCCTTGTTGGCTGCCTTCTCCTGGAGACGGAAAGTGACATTCCCAATGGTTGTGTTTACAACCATGCGGCTGTTGCCGATGCGGATTTCGGTTCCGGCGAACACCTGACCTTTGACCAAAATGGAGCAGGACAAGGCATGAGTGACCCCGTTGTCCACGGCTTCCTGATCCTTAGGAACGGCCAGGTTGAGACGCGCAAACTGCTTGTGGTTTGCCTGATGGGCTTTGATCAATTCCTCCATCTCCTCGAGTTCTGCCAGCGATCTCTTGCGATGCTGCATCTTCTCAATTGTCTGGAGTTGTTCGGTGATGATACGCTGCAAGTCGAAATACCGATCCAATCGCTCGAACACGATGCCAGCGGCCAGCATGGATGGCGTCGCGATGTCCGATCCGACGGTGCCGGTGGTCAGCGAGCCGTAGGTGACCAATTGGGATGAGATGATCCGGGCCGAAGGATTGCAATGAAGATCGCCCATGGCGTACAGCCGGCAGTAAGATCCATGCTGGCGGAGGATAGTCTTGCCGCCGCTTTGCGTATTGCTTTGATTGGCAAAGCCGATATCGATGTCGCCGCGTGCTTTCACTGAGGCGGATGTGCCGACGACCCCACCCTTCACCACCACGTTTGCGTCTGACCGCACGATGGCCTTATCTACGTCGCCAACGATCTGGATGTCACCCAGGGCGTTGACCTTGAACCTCGGCTTGACCGACCCTCGAATTGCCACGGCATGTCGGGAAATGATATTGCCGGTCTCGAAGTCGACATTTTGCGGCACAACGTGTTGGGAGCTGACCCGCACCGAATTTTCGGTGACCATCGACAGTACGCCGCTACGAACGGCCCTGATTTCACCGGTCGCTTCGTCCAGCACGGCATCGTCCATGGTCCGGATCTCGATATCCTTGCCGTGCAAGGGGGTGACGATCGTCCCGTACACATCCCGGCCGGCAACCCCGTCGGTCGGAGGAACCTTGATGGCGATGAGTTGATTCTTGTTCACGCCGATGAACATATTGCGTTCGCGGAAGTCGATTACCCCGTTAGCCATGATCTTGCCGGGCATGGGGCCGACCTCCATAACGAAACGGAGATGGGCGTCCGTGCCGTTGAGCGTCCGGATGCCCACGGCCACGACTTCATGTTGGGGAAGTTGTTCGCGGGCGCACCGTTCCAGGCACTGGTCGATGGCTTGGGGAAGGCGGCCGAAAACGATGTCTTCCTCGTCGAGGACCTGGAGGATGGCGTCACGGGTTGGCAGGGTATGGCCGGGAGGAGGCGGAATGAGCGACAAAATCGCCTGCATGTGGCCCGGGGTGACGTCGACTAATGGGGCGATGTTGAGACATTGATATTCGAGGGAGTGCTTGTTGGCGGAAGTGTAGCGCGGATAGCCGCTGGTCGTGGCGACCAGTTTCTTGCCATCGGCGCCGAAGATGACATTGGCCCCGGGTTCGATGATTCGCTCCGCAGGGAACGGACAGGAAACCTCCTGGCCGTATATATTCATGCCGGATTGAGCCGCGATCCCAGGGCCAGGGGAAGCCACCACCTCACCTTTGCGTATCAGCGGCGCCAACAGCAACTCGACCTGATGGGTTTGGCCGAGGGTGTCGGTTTCGTCAACGAGTCGGGGCAAGGAGTCAAAACTCGGGTGCAATCCACTGTGTCCGACCACCGTAGGGGTGCCCATGGCCACGGTGATAGGTTCGACCAGAGCTTCGCCGACATTGATTCGCTGTTGGGCAAAATCGATGGCTGTCAGGTCGAGACCGTGGACGATGCCTTGCCGGAGGAGCAAGCGGTGGAGTTGTTCACCCGTATCGAGGCGTTGGTCGCCATCGGTCGAGGCTGTGTCCTGCAGGCGGGCGCTGAGTTGATCGGCTGGAATATGAAGATGGTAAAATGTTTGGCTCACAAATAACGATCACAGATTGAAAATTTATCTGCTTGAATGAATAACGCAAAATTTGCCAAAGGACTGTGCTGTCTCTACTCCCTCAGTTGGTTGAGGGGAAAGAAGCTGCCTGAATCCGTTGCGACGCCACGGCTGGCCGGCGAAAACCGGCAGGGCGCCGCTGCATGGCATCGCACAAAAAAGTGGCGTAGGGCACGAAATGGCGAACCGTATGATCAGTTGTAACAAAAAGGTTGGAAAAGCGCCAGAATGATCGAGATGAATCGAGGGGGGAGATAGGCCTCATTTGCGCTGCTGCAAGCTTGTCATGTATTCCTCCCATTCCACTGGCAGCAGAGATTTTTTCTTGTTGTTGCATTCCTTGCAGCAGGGCACGAGATTGTCCTTGGTGCTGCGGCCGCCGCGGGTCAGGGGGATGACATGGTCCATGGTCAGGTTGTGATAGCCGACCTGTTGGCCGCAGTACCAGCAGGTGCCGGAAGCGGTCTTTTGCTGCCACCAACGGCTTTTACGTAAAACCCTAGCCTTGTTGCGTTCGGCCAGGATTAGGGCTTCATCGAGGGCGTCGAGAGCAAAGTATTGTTCGATTTTCACGCGGTAAAACCTTCGGTCAGCAGTTGACGGACACGCCCTGCCAGGTACAGCGATCCGGCCACGCAGACCAGATCGTCTGACTGTGCCTGTTCGATCATGGCTTCCAGCGCCTGTTCCGCAGTTTCGCAGCAGCGGGTTTTGGTGCGGATTTCAGGCGGCAAGCCGGCATAAAGCGCCTCTGGCTGCGCAAAGCGGGGTGACTCGGTGCGGGTGAGCATGACCGTGGCAGCCAGGGTCAAAAGATCGAACAGAGGCGCCCCCATGTCTTTGTCCGCCATGTTGCCCCAGATAAACAAAAGCCGGCAACCGGCAGAGTCGGCGCGCAGATTCCGGACCAGTGC
>WRFD01000233.1 GCA_009778955.1 Desulfobulbus sp. | reverse complement strand
TCGTTAATGGAAGCGGTTGTGCAATTCTCAAGCTATTCAAATGGAGCTGCGTATTCCAGCGCCTAGCCCTCAATTCTGTATATTGCGGGCCTCTAAAAAGTCGGAAACATTCTTCATGTATTGCCGATATTCCGTGGCATCAACTGGCAGCGACAGAATCTCGCCAAAATTTACAAACGGTAAACATTGGCCTTGCTTTATTCAAAACACAGCTTTGTGGCGTTTGGTTGAGCGGGTTGGAATCAAAGACCCACGAATGTAGCCGATTTCAGCATGGATTTGCAGTTTATCTTCGTTGTATATAGTAATATGTTGAGTTTGCCACGCTCACCCCGCCACCAGGCTGACGGATCGCTCCCAGGGCGCCTGAATAATGTCATGGGGGCGCAGGGAAGAGCATCACAGACCACAGACACCATAGGAGAAAGGAGATGAAAGTCGTCGCATTCAACGGCAGCCCCAATGCAGAGGGCAACACCTGGCACGCGCTCAAGATGGTCACCGGCGAGTTGGAGAAAGAAGGCATCGCCACCGAGATCGTCCATGTCGGCAACAAGGCGGTTCGGGGCTGCCTGGCCTGCGGTCAGTGCTTCAAGAAGAAAAACGAGCAATGCATCCAGGCCGTTGATCCAGTCAACGAATGGATTCAACTGATGAAGGAGGCCGACGGCCTGCTCTTGGGCTCGCCGGTCCACTATTCGGCGGTGGCCGGGACCATGAAGTCGTTTTTGGACCGCGCCTTTTACGTCACCGGCTGCAACGACAGCATGCTGCGCCACAAGGTCGGGGCTGCCGTGGTGGCGGTGCGCCGTTCCGGCGGCCTGCCCGCCTTCAATCAGTTGAACAACTTTCTCTGTTATTCCGAGATGTTGATCCCAACATCCAGCTACTGGAACGTGATCCACGGTGCGCGGCCGGGCGAGGCCACCAAGGACGAAGAGGGCATCCAGATCATGCGGACCTTGGGCCAGAACATGGCTTGGTTGCTGCGGTTGGTCGAGCACGGCAAGGGCACGATTACCCCGCCGGCCCGTGAAAATAAGGTCTGGATGAACTTTATCCGTTGAAGCCGCGCCTGGCGCCTGCTCTCGCGTAAGGCCCGGGGATATCTTCCCGCAACGGGCAAAAAATGAAGCAGTCGATATGGCAGCAGTTTCCAAGCTTAGAACGGTTTTGATTTAAACAATTACATATCTGGATTACGGAGTCTGCTGCACTGAGCAAAGCGAATGTGTCGCTTTGCTCCTCGCAATGACCGCACAGAACTAGGCTAGGCGTCATTGCGAGCGAAGCGAAGCAATCCAGTTTCGTAGAGACTTGAATCAAAAACGCTCTAAGCGTTAGGAACGGTCATTCATGCTTTGATGTGACCTGGGCGGGCGGGAAGCCGTTGCCGCCCTGCCAGGCGGCGGGCTCCGCAACCGGAAATAGGGGCGAACTGTTCGAACTCAGCGAGTTTTTGTCCCGCCGGTTGCGGAGTACGTTGACCGTGGTAGTCAGGGCGGCCCGGCTACACTTTCTTTTGTTTCTTTTTTTTGGTTAAACAAAGAAAAGAAAGCCCCTCCGGAGAGGAGACCGAGGCTGAAATTTCCGGCGACGGACCAAAAAAACCGGAAATCTTTGATTCAGTCAGGCTGGCGTTCCCACGCCGAAGCGTGGGAACGATCAAATCAGGCTTGCGTTTCAACGTTTGCGCGTGGGAACGGTCAACGCAGGCGGGTGACCGGGTCGATTGCCCATACCGGGGAACATCGTGGTGCGGTTCATTGCGGGTGGTAAAATGCCGCCTCTACCCCCTTAAAGTCACGATGTTTTTTTCTTGAGGGCGGCATCCTGGCGGCCCGCACAGTTTCTGTCATCGCAAGGAGCGTAGCGACGCGGCTAATTGCCGCGCTACGCTCGCAATGACACGTTCGCCTCGCTCAGTGCAGGCGCGCCACAAAAGATGTTTTCGGTCGACAAAAAATGAAGTGCAGGCTTTGCAAGGAACCTTGTTCGTTGATGAAAGACCGTATCAATATCGACCCGACGGTTGGCGATGCGGCAACAGGCGCCGGCCGCCGGGTTCATTTTCACCAATCTTTGTGCAGGAGGGCCTCCCATGGAACTCATCGAAGCCATTGCCACACGGCGAAGCATCCGCCGTTTTCAGGAAGAACCGGTCGCCGAAGAGCACATCCAGGCGATTATCGAGGCGGCCATGCTGGCGCCCTCGGCGGGCAATCAGCAACCCTGGCATTTCGTGGTGATCACTGATAAGGAGAAGCTCAACCGCATCCCCTCCTTTCACCCCTATAGCGACATGGTGCGCACCGCGCCGGCGGCGATCCTCATCTGCGGCGATCCCGCCGGCGGTCTCTGGCCGGATTTCTGGGTCCAGGATTGCAGTGCCGCCGCTCAGAACGCCCTGCTGGCAGCTCGCGATCTCGGGCTGGGCACGGTTTGGGTGGGCGTGTATCCGATTGAGGAGCGCATGGCAGGGTTTCGCCGGCTGCTGGCCATCCCCGAGCAGGTCCTGCCGTTCGCCCTGATCCCGGTGGGCTGGCCGGCCGGACCGTTTCATGCCGTCAACCGAAGCAAGCCGGAGCGCGTGCACCGGGAAACATGGTAGAAATGCAACGCCCATCCTGACGCCGGGCAAAGCGTTGAGGGACGGCTTAAGGTCAGTAGGCCCTGATCGGCGAGACGAAGCCGCTTGGTTTCAAGGCCACCAGGGCGCAGGGCAGCTCCTTCATGATGTTTTCGGCGGTGTTGCCCATGATGAATCCCTTGATCCCGGTCCTCGCCAGTGAACCCATGACCAGGATATCCACGTCCTTAGCCCGGACAAAGGCCGGAATGCATTCCTCCGCCTGTCCCTTCAGCCGATGGACATGCGTGGTCCCGCCGACGCCGGAAGCGTGGATCAGTTCTTTGAGGCCGGCATGGTGGGAGGAGCGGGCATAATCCAGGGCCCCCTGGATATTTTTATCCGGGACGTTTGCCTGATAGCTGCGGCGCAGATAGCGTTCGAACTCGAAATTCCAGCACGACACGATCTCCAACTCGCCGCTGCAGACGTCGGCCAGGGAACGGGCAAGGTTGAGCATCCGGAGGGAGATGTCATGCTCGGCCTGGTCGCGGTTTTCGGGATTGATGGCCACGGCGACCCGGATCTCCCGGCTCGGGCGCGAGATCGGCCGCGCCAGCCACACCGGACAGGGACACTTGCGCAGCAGGGTCATGTCCAAGGCCTTGAACCCCTTCGGCTCCTCCAGAGGTTCCGCCTCCTTGATCAAAAGGTCATGGTCTTCCCGCAGGACATGGCGGATGATGCTGATCGCCTGCGGCATGTGATCGCTCATCATTTCGATCCTGACCGGCACTACCCCGTCGGCCAGGGAGAGGGCGGCCTGCGCAGCCTGGACGGCGTCTTCCGTCTGCTGCCGCATGAAATCACAGAATTTTTCCTGGTATTCCTCCCGGCTTTCTGGCAGTTTGGGGTAAACGAGCAGGATGGTCAGGGGGGCATCGTTGGTCCGGCAAAGGCTGAGCGCCTGCTTGAGGCCTTCGTGATCGTCGCACAGGCCGATGGTGGCGTAAAGAATTTTACGAAAATAGCGCATACTATGCTCCTTGTCATGAATGCGGCTGGTTACGGGATATACGGGTTGAGATGATTGCCGCGCCATGGGCAGGAAACGAGTTTGCCTGTCCGTGCGCGACGGCAGGGCGGGCCGTGAGCATGTATTACCTTGGCAGGTATTTAATTACCATAAATCCTTTTGACCGCACCACGAAAAGGTGTTGAGCCGGGTCCCGCCGGGTTTGGCTTGTCCGCGCCGCATTCGCGAGGAAGGCGGTCGGCGGTCACTGTAATGCTTGCAAATGGCTGACCGGGTTGTACAATCAGCCGCGTTCCGGCCACTGACCGGCCGGGGACAGGAGTCGCCTTGGTCCTGCCGGTGGAAGCTGCGGCCGGCATGACCAGCTATCCGGAACGGCTCCGTCACACGCCGGAGGCGTAACTCCGGTCATCCGCCCGATGCGATCGTTTCTGGCGGCGTGGCCCCGGTGCGCTTTCCTTGACCATCAACCCGAAGAGATGCAACCCCGGTCGGCATGAAATACCTCGCCTCCCAGTTTCTCTTTCTGCTCCAGGACGGACGGGCGCGCCGCAATATCCGCTC
>WRFD01000232.1 GCA_009778955.1 Desulfobulbus sp. | reverse complement strand
TGATCATCCTCGACGAACCGACCACCGGACTCGACCCCCAATCGCGGCATCTGCTGTGGGAACGGCTGCACGCCCTGCGCGCCCGCGGCAAAACCTTCATCCTCACCACCCACTACATGGAGGAAGCCGCCCAGTTGTGCGACCGGCTGGTGATCATGGACCATGGCCGGATCCTGGTGGAGGGCACGCCGGCCAGCCTGATCGAGAACCATGTCGGACGCTCGATCATCGAAATAGCCAGCCCGGATCAGGAGGGACTCGGTCAATTCCTGCGCGCCCGCCAGGTGGACTACGACCACATGGCAGATCGGTTCATCATCTACAACAACGGCGATGTCGCCATCGAACAGGCGATCCGCGAAGGGTTCTGCAGCCGGCAATGCACCTTCCGGTCCGCCACCCTGGAGGATGTTTTCCTTCGTCTCACCGGCAGGGAGCTGCGCGAATAATGCTCGTCTTCACCAACCTTTCCTGGCGTTTTTTGACGGTCTGGCGGCGGAACCTAGTGGTTTACCGCAGAATCTGGAAAGTCAATTTTCTGGTGCCGCTCCTGGAACCCGCTTTCTACATCCTCGCCTTCGGTCTCGGTTTCCAAGGGCTGATCGAAGGGCTGAGCTACGCCGGTCAGCCGATGGCCTACACCAGGTTCATGGCCCCGGCCCTGGTCGCCATCTCGATCATGTACAACTCGTTTTTTGAAACCACCTACGCCTCCTTCGTGCGGATGTACTATCAAAAAACCTTTGACGGCCTGATGGCTACACCGCTTTCTCTGGAGGAAATCATTCTCGCCGAAATCGTCTGGAGCGCCACCAAGGCGACCGCTGCGGCCCTGATCATTACCACGGTGTTGGGATTGTTCGGGTTCGTAGCTTTTCCCCATTGCTTGCTGATCCTGCCCTTGGCCTTTCTGGGCGGCTTGGCCTTTGGCTCGGTGGGCATGTTTTTCACCGGCTTCACCCCTTCGATCGACATGTTCAACTTGCCGTTTTTCCTCTTCATCACCCCGATGTTCCTCTTCAGCGGAACCTTTTTCCCGACCGCAGCGCTACCGACCTGGGCTCAGCATGCCGCCTCCATACTTCCCTTGTACCACCTGGTGGAGTTGAGCCGTTTCTGCTGTCTGGGGTTGATGGAAGCCAACCCCTTGGTCAGTCTGGCCTATCTGGCGTGTTTTGCGTTGATCTTTCTGGTCGTCGGCCTGATGGCCATGCGGCGACGACTGATTAAATAGGTTCGACCGACCCGGTCGTCCATGCTCTTTCTGTCTTTTCGATGAGCGCAGCGAGGAGAAATCTTCAAACATTTCCGTGAGTTTTCGCGCAAACCATGGTGTTTTCCATAACAAATCAGGACTCATACAAATGCCGAAGCTGCCGCAGGGCTTTCCGTGGGCGAAGGCATGAAGTCTTGACTGAGAGCCGAATGGGTTAAAGGCGCACATCCGCTTCGATGAGCGGGATGTGGAAACTGAGCCCAAGGCCGCCGCGCCACATCAAGACTCTACCCGGCCGGATAAGCAAAATTCACAGACAATTTGAAGCTCCCCAGGATAACTGCGTCTTCGTTTTGCCCAAATTCGGTTTTTTCAAAGAACAAGGCGCCAAGATGACCGCGGGGTTCAGTTTATAAGCAACAGCATCAGCCCGTAAGGCAGGCAATCGCTCTCCGACAGACACAAACGAGGAGGTTTGGCCGAGAACGTCACTGATTCAGGAATAGGTTCATATTCCATGAGAATATTTTTTTTGATAAAAATGAATTAATTAAACTAAGGAGTAATAATAGCAATACTAAAACAACCGATTTTTTTTAGAGGCGGCCATTATTATTTATAGTTTTTTTTCATGATAGTGATAAACTATGTAAAAAAAATTACAGAACTTTCTGACCATCTCCAAACTTCAACCAGCTTCAATAAGAGTTGAGTGATTGTTCTGATTTTTTTCATTATCTGCCGCAACTTGTGCTTCCATCCCAGGGCGGCGTTGGCGGAACCCCTAACAGTTCTGGTCAGGCTGAAGGATGAAAGAGAGCTTTTGCAGTTGTCTTTTGCTTGTGTGACCAGAAAGAAGCTTAGCAGCCAGGCCATAAACGAAAATTGGCGCTGACGAAGATGGTTCCCCGAATCAAGGAAATCTGAGGAGTCAGTGGCGGCACTGCTTCATCTTGCGGTTGCGGATTGCACAACAGCCCTCATGACCCCCTTCGGGCATCCAAAGCTCTGTGCATGGCGTAGCGTTATTCCCCCAGCGCCGTAGAGCAAGAATGATTGCGGCTAGCTGACTCCTCTTTGAAACTGAATGGTGTTTTGGATATGGCGCGCCCCGTTCGTGGTGAATGGTAGGAGCGCTATGCCCTAGTTGATAGGACCAAAACGTCATGCCACTACCTCAATTCCCGGAGCGTATAACTGGGAAATCTCGAAAACATGATGTAAATAAAGGAGTTGTACTCGTATTGCGCCTCGACAAGTTTCATTTCTATAGTTCTAATTCATGAGTTAGACAACTATGTCGAGGTGGGGCATAACAGAGAAGAAGCTTGGGGAAAAAGGAACCACGATCCATTGAAAACCAAATGGCGCGGCGCATCTTTACGCTGTTGAAAGCTACTGGGATAAAGAGAAGAAACAGTCCAGGAACAAGCAAGTTTGCCTTGGCAGAGTTGACGAAGAGACAGGTGAGGTCACTTTGTCAAGCAGGAAGCGGCGCATCGAACAACGCGCTGCATCCGCGCCGAATATTACCGCATCCGAAAAGGCATACGGACCGTAGCTTCTGTTAACCAAGCTGGCAAAAGATACGGGGCTGACCGCAGCCCTGAAGAAATGTTTTCCTGATGCTTATGAAGTCATTCTCAGTCTAGCCTTTTACATAACCCAGAAGGGGGTTGGCCCTATCCCGGCGCGATGCATGGAGCACGAGCCGCCAACATCCGTTCGACAAGCCGATCCTGAGCCAAAGAGTAAGCGAGATCCTTCAGCAAATAACCGAGAACGAGCGCCGGCATTTCCTCTTGCTCTGGCTGAAGCGGTTGTCCGAAACCGAACTCCTGCGCTGCGACATAACCTCAATTTCTTCTTACGCGACTGCAAACGAATACATCCGCTGGGACTATAACCGCGATAACGAGGATCTCCCGCAAATCAATTTGGTCATGTTGTTTGGTCGGCAAAGCGGCCTACCTGCCTATTACCGCAGGATGCCGGAGAACATAACCGACGCAGCCACATTAGAGAACGCCATCAGCACCTTGGATTTTTTCGGGCAAGTGAAGCTGCATATTGTCTTGGACCGGGGATTTTACAGCGAGGACAATGTCAATGCGCTCTTGAGAAAACGATGTCGTTTTTGCGATCATGATCCCCTCCGGACGCATTTGGGTGAGAAACATCATTGACCAATACTATGAAGCGGTCGCCTCACCCGAACATTACCGGCAGACTGGCGAAAACGAAGCGCTCTATATGATGAGCCATCTGTGCCAATGGGGAGAGAGCCGGTGTTGCGCGCACCTTTATTACAACGCTTCAAGAGCCGCTGAGGACTTTGACGAACTGAATAAAGGGCTTGTCCAATGCAAAATGGAGCTTGAGACAGAGGATCAGCGAAGGGCCAACCGGAATTCTTCGAGCGCTTCTTTGTGACAAAGAGAACGCCTAAGCTTGGGCTATCGGTAAAATATGATGAGGCCGAGATCCAGAAATACAGGAAGCGGCATGCCGGATTCTTCTGCATTCTGACGAGTGTGAAGACGGATTCCGGAGAATTGCTTGAGGCGTGCCGTAGAAAGGATGTCGTCGAGAACTGCTTTGATGATTTGAAAAACAGCCTGGATATGAAGCGGCTCAGGATTCATTCCTCGGCAACAATGGACAACAGACTGTTCATCCAGTTCATCGCGCTGATCCTCATGAGCAGGATAAGGACGGTTGCGTCGAGCGCCAAGCAGAACAAGAAGATGCGATTTATGACGGCACGGGAAATCTTGGAAGCAATGGAATGTATCGTGCGGATTACGTATTTTGGGAGGTACGGCAGCACGATTTCAGAAATCGCTCCGTTGCAGCAAGGCATCGTTGACGCTTTTGATCTACGTTTAGAGTCATAGTTACACATTCCGGGAATTCAGGACCACAAAAAAGTACAGTTCAGGAGCAATCAGAAAAACTTCAAAGGAGGAT
>WRFD01000231.1 GCA_009778955.1 Desulfobulbus sp. | reverse complement strand
GGCGCCGGCCGTACGGCCACGGTCAACCGGGATACGCAGACCAGGTTCCCGGCTGCGTTGCGGATCAAAATCTGCCAGACTTGGGTGGTCTTGCCGATATGCAGGGAGGTGGCCCGGCCGACAACCCAGCCGCGGCCGGCTGGCCGGAGGTGGTTGGCGTTGATTTCCAGACCTACGCAGATCGTGCCCTCAGCAACGCTGAGATAGGCGCCGGCCCCGCCTAGGGTTTCGGCCAAGGCGGCGGAGGCGCCGCCGTGCAGCAATCCCATGGGCTGCATGGTCCGTTCGTCCACAGGCATCCGCGCCTCGATGAAGTTCTCGCCCAAAGCTGTAAATTCGATTCCCAGGCTCGCCACCAGCGTCGAGGTGCAGGCCGATTGCATTTCTTCAAGAGTTGGTCGTTTTTTCCACATTTGTTTTGTTTGCGCGCGTCTTGGTCAGGCGCATCCTCTGACGGAGCGGATTTTCGGTTGTCGGCGCCGTAATTTTTGCCAATCTCGAAAATTATATACCCGATGGGCAGGGGTTTTGCAGTCCATTTCGTCAATGTCCCAAGAACTATCCGGGGCCCGATGCCTTTGGTGAAGATGTGGATGACCTGAACTGATATCAGTGGAATATCGATAAAATTCAATGAAAAATAATCGATTGGCTGATTGGCGTTTTCTTTTCGGCCTGTCTGCTATATGTTATAATTTGGCGTCGCGTGGCGCTGTGCGCTGCGTCCGGATATCCGGCGTTTATGAATACAATGACGAGGGCCGGAATGACGAGGGCCGGAAAACACATGCCCGCAGATAAGCTGGTTCGGCAAAGATTGCGGCAGCCACAGATTGCAAAAGCCTGCCGCGACATGGCTGAAGCCGCGCCGGAATTGACGGTGCGCCTGAACCGGGAGGGAAGGGTGGTCGCCCTTTTGCCCCCGGTCCGGCTTGTTCCGGGTCTGATCACCGAGGAGATCATCGGGCGCCATTATCTCGATTTCGTCCACGACCAGGAGCAAAACCGCGCCCAGCAGGCGTTCGAACTCCTGCTGGGCGGCGCACGCACCATTGAGCTTGTTCTGCGCATTCACAGGAACAACTGTAAATCGGCGCGGATTGGGGTCCGCGCCACTCTCTGGCACGAGGGAGGGAAGCTGGCCGGCGTGCAGGTTGCATTGCGCCTCATCTTGGGCAGCGCATCCGGACAGCCTTGGCCGGAGAGCGCCTTCCCCGGCCCGTCGGCAGCGGCGCCGGGAAAACGCGGAGGTCCATTGATCCAGGGCCGGGCGGCGCAGAAACTGCTGAGTATCGCGGCCATCGGCCTTGGCATCCTGCGCCAGGGACGCTTTCTGTATCTCAACGAACGGTTAAGCCAAATGACCGGCTATGGGGCCGAAACATTGCTCGGGCGCGATTGGAACGCGCTGTTTTTCGAGGCAGCAGACGGCATCGGCGACTTAGGCTGGCCGTTTGCGGAAGCCGGTCGGGAGCAGACGGTAAAAGCCCGTTGGCTTCGCGCCGACGGCAGGATCGCGGAGGTCTGGCTGAACCTGGCCCCCTTGGAGGCCGGCGACGGCTGCAAGCCTGGCGACGTGGCGCTGACCGCCATTGACATCACCCCGGAAACACAGACGGAAGATTTCTGGGATCCCGCTGGTTCAGCAGTGGAGCAATCTTTTCAGGTCTCGGTCCCCCTGTGCCTGCTCTCTTTGGATTGCCAGGTAATGCAGGCCAATCGGGCCTTTGCCGATTTATTCCATTGTACGATCGAAGAGGCGGTCGGCAGTCGATGCGAGTCTCTCTGGGGGGACTGGGGCTGCGAGACCTGCGGCAACGGAGAATGCATCGTGCGGCAGATGCAGGCCGGGAGAAATCATGGTTCGTATCTGCTCGATAAGAGGGAGGGAGGACGACATCTGTCCTGCATATTTCACGCCGTGCCGTGCCGGGATGGAGCGGGCCGGTTGAGCGGTGTGCTGGGCGCTTTTTTCGAGACCCACAAACTGGATAAGATGTCGGTCGATTTCCAGACCATCCGCCGTCAGCTTGTGCAAGCGGAACGATTGAGCGTCATCGGCGCCTTGGCGGCTTCCATCGCCCATGAGTTCAACAATCCTCTGTGCGGGATTCGTGCGGTGGTCGAGCGGACGGCGAGGAAAACGACCGGAACGACCGACCGCGATTTGCTGCGGATGGCCCTTGATAATTGCGACCACATGAGCGGTCTGATCAGGAATTTGCAGCAGTTCAACCTGCCGTTCTCAGATGAGCGTGTATCCTTCGATCTCCATCATACCATCGATTTGGTGCTGATCTTGCTCGATAAATATCTGAAAATAAGAAAAACTTCTGTGGTGAATGAATACGGAGACGCTCCCCTGGTTCTATGTGGATGCGAAAGCCAGATTAAGCAGATGGTGCTCAACCTGATCAAGAGCAGGGGCGAGGCTATGCCCGAAGAAGGCGGAGAAATCCGGATCAGGACGGCCCAAGAGGGAGACAAGGTCAGGATCGTTCTGTCCGACACCGGCAACGCCATCAGCCAAGAGCAACTACCCCATCTGTTCGAACCTTTTTGCTCCATCGCCAACCCGTCAGGGGAAAACGGATTTGGCCTGTCGGTATCCCATGATATCGTCAAGGCCCATGATGGCGATATTCTGGTTGAGTCGCCTCCCGGGCAAGGGGCGGTTTTTACCGTTATCCTGCCGGTGGGGATTTAAAGTTAATGCCAAGGAGACAGGCATGCCACAGCAAGCGTCCATTCTCATTGTCGATGACGAAGAACTGATACGGGAAAGCCTTCGCCTCGATTTCCAAGATATGGGCTATCTTACGGAAGTTGCGGTCAGTGGCGAGGAAGCCTGCTCACTGCTGAAGGAAAAGGAATATGATTTGATCGTCACCGATCTGATCATGAGGGAGATTGACGGGTTGGAAGTGCTGCGTCAAGCCAAGGACAAGCATGTCAACCAGATCGTTTTCATTCTGACGGGGTATGGCGAGCTGAATTCGGCCATCGAGGCGCTCCGCCTGGGGGCTGACGATTACCTGCTCAAGCCCTACAACCACGACGAGTTGATGCTGCGCGCGGCCAAGTCGCTGACCGGCCGTACCCTGCGGCAGAAGGCCCATTTGTACGAATCAATGCTGTCCATCTGCAGCGAATGCAAAAAAATGCGCGACAGCGAGCCCGACGAGAATGGCGAGGAGCGCTGGGTCAGCATCGAGCAGTTCATCAGTAAGACCACCGGCAGCGACCTGAGCCACGGCATTTGTCCCGACTGCTACCAGCGCAAGATGGAAGAGCTCTCCGAGATGATCAGGCTCGGCCTGATCAAGCCCCGCATGCCCTGAACCTGGCGCTCCGGGATTGTGAGAGTGCCGGTCATCTTATGGGTGCAGGCAGGAAACTGGGGCGAGGCTGAAGAGAAGATCAAGTTCATCCCAGTGATGCGGAAGAGTGGGTTGATGCAACCGCCACGAACCACCAGGGCGCCTTTGCTCTCATGTCAAGGGCGATTCCATGCTTCCCATGTTTTGCGATGGGGATACGATGATCGTTGATCCTGGGAAGGAGGCGATCAACGACAGTTTTGTGATTGCCAGGAATGGGGATGGCGAAACGACATTCAAGCAGTTGGTCATTGACAATTGTCGGGGTTGTGGAGGCAAAAGAACTGAGGATGGTTTGAACCATGTGAGTCTGGAAGGGATGATATGTTCCACGCGCCATCAAGCGTGACCCTGGCCGTTTTCCACCTGACTTTGCGTCCCAGTTATCCTCTGAAGAGTGGGCAAGCTTGTAATCCACTTTTGGGATATCAAGTTCATGGGGTGGCGCGCGGAAAGCCCCTTGGGCCTTCATGAACACGGGGCGCTCATGCTTTCGAGCGCGCTCAATTCAGCGCGGGCCGATGAAATAAGCCAGCTGACAGTTCGCACCTTTGTCTGGCTGCGGCAGACCGTGCCCGCCTACAAAAAAACTTGCCGCCAAGGCGGCGGAACTTGAGGCAGCCGTGGGCAAGCTCGACGAGGCGCTTGACGGCATCATTCAAACACTGCATCAACTCATCATCCCGCCCGAAAAAGCAAAACGGCGGCTAGGCTTTTAGGTTGCCAGCGTGAAATCATCTTTCCACCTTTTTCCCCTCCTCCTGTCCATCCTCCTTCTTTGCCCCGAGAAGGGCTCGAACAGTTTGCT
>WRFD01000230.1 GCA_009778955.1 Desulfobulbus sp. | reverse complement strand
TGCCCCGCATGCCAGCCGCCCCCTTAACCGCTGTCTCTTTTTAGAGACAAAAAATCTTGTTGTTTTAACGTTCTTCTTCCAAAAACACGCAACACCTGTCTCTTTTTAGCAACAGCAAGGGGGCGACAATCAATCCTTGTTATACAGGGACGGCACAATGTGATGCCGGTTCAGCAACTTGTAAAAGTCGGTCCGGTTGCGCTGGGCTAGGCGGGCTGCTTGCGAAACGTTGCCTTGGGTGGTTTGCAGCAACTGAATGAGATATTGCTGCTCAAACTGTCTTCGCGCCTCGGCCAGGGACAGAATTTTCTTCTGATGCTGCTTGATGACATCGAACAGCAGGTCCTCCGTGATCAGGGAGGAGGTCGCCAGGGCGACGGCATTTTCGACCACATTATACAACTGCCTAATATTGCCCGGCCATTCTGCCTCGACTAGGATTTTCATGGCCTCGGGCGTGAACCGCTTGTCCTGGCCATCCTTTTTTTTGGTGAGAATGCCGACGAAATGCTTGGCCAGCAAGGGAATATCCTCCTTGCGTTTGTGCAGAGGGGGAAGCTCCAGGCTGACCACGTTCAGCCGGTAGAACAGATCTTCGCGGAAGGTGTTTTCACGGATGGCCTCCTCCAGGTTTTTGTGGGTGGCCGAGATGATGCGCACATTGACCGGCACCGGCCGGGGACTGCCCACCGGGCGAATCTGCCGATCCTGGAGCACCCGCAGCAGCTTGACCTGGATGTGCAGGGGCATGTCGCCGATTTCATCGAGGAAAAGCGTGCCGTTATCTGCGGATTGAAACAGTCCGGCATAACTCTTGACCGCGCCGGTGAACGATCCCTTGACGTGACCAAACAGCTCGGATTCCAGCAGGGATTCGGGAATTGCCGTGCAATTCACTGGAATAAAGGGGCCTTGGCGATATTGGCTGGCCTTGTGGATGGCAATGGCGAACAACTCCTTGCCGGTGCCGCTCTCTCCCCGGATGAGCACGGTGGAATCGGTTTCGGCCACCAGTTTGGCGCGAGAAAGCAGCTCTTCCATGATCGCGCTCTGGCTGATGATGTCCTGCCTCCATTCATCGCGGTTTTCAGAGGCGTCCCCGGCGCCTCCGCAGGTCATCTCAATCGCCTTGGCGATTTCCTGAAGCAGGATCGCCCCCTCGATTGGTTTGGTCAGAAACGAAAAAACCCCCTGCCGGGTGGCCTCAACCGCTTCAGGGATGGATCCATGGGCAGTAATGATGATCACCGGCACCGACTTGTTGAGCGAACGGACCGCCTCGAACAGATCCATACCGTCAATGCCGGGCATCCGCAGGTCAGTGAGCACCACGTCAGGCTTGAACACGGAGAAGGCGGCCAGGGCCTCCTCGCCGCTGGACGCAATCGCGACCTGGTAGTTCTTGCTTTCAAGGCGCAGTTTCCACAAACGAAGCAGATCGGCCTCGTCGTCAACCAGCAGGATCTTATATTGGCGCCCCATATTGCCGTTACCTATTTTTTATAATACTCTCGATATTTTTCAGCTGTTCAATCTGCTGTTGCAATCCCTTGATCTTTGCCTGATCCTGGGTTGAATTCTTTTCCAAGGCATCGATGTGCTCCAGCAATTCCCTGTTTTCAGCTTCCAGTTCTTCTTTTTCTTCTCTTGCATCCAATTTTTTGCTGTTTTGCGCCCATTTCCTGATCTTTTCCTGATCCAGCCGCTGCAACAGCTGCAGAAGCCCCCGCAGGCTGGGCGTACTCTCCGGATGCGCCTTGACGTATCGGGCAAGCGCCTCAACTCCTCCCTTGAACTGCTTGTAGGTCGCCTGTTGATGCAAGCTTAAGCACGCCAAGGAAGAGATCTCGGCATTGTTGGGTCGGGTTGCATCGGCAAGAGCGGCCTTATAGGCGCCATTGAATTCCTTGCTGGAAAATTTCTTGTCCCCGGCGGAACAAGCCAGGATAGCATCCGTCTCCGTCGCCTGGATCTTGATGATTTCTTTTGGCTGTTCGTGCTCCTTCAAAAGGCCGGCACAACCGCTCAACATCAATCCCGCCATCAAGATGCTCACCCAATACGCTTTCCTCATGACGCTTCATCCTGACAACACGGCATAACCACCTCAAAACGCGCCCCTTGCTCGCTGGGGAGCAGCCGAAGCGTTCCGCCGCTGTGCTGAATATACTCTTTGCTTATTGCAAGCCCCAAGCCAGACCCCTTCACCACGGAACGATTCTTCTGTTGTCCCTGAAAAAAAGGAAGAAAAATCTGCGCCCGGTCCTCCTCGCTGATGCCGGTCCCGCTGTCTTCGACAATCAGCCGCAGCGTCTGTCCCTTCCGCCGCATGACAATGCCGATCTCGCCGTCATCCGGGGTGAATTTGACGGCATTGGCAAGGAGATTATCAATAACCGTCTTCATTTGCTGCGGATTGCCGTTGACCCGCACGGGCAGCAATTCCGTTTTCAAATGAATATTCCTGGCCAGCATGGCGTTCCGGTGATCCTCCGCCACCTCGGTCACGAGCGCATCGACCCTGACATCCTGGAAATCGAGTGGTATTTCCTTGGCCTGCGCCATGTTGAAGTCAAGGATGTTCTGAATGAGTTTCTGCAACTTGCTGCAATTGTTGTCGAGGATGCCCACCACTTCAATCTGCTGGTCGCTCAGTGGGCCAACCAGGCCATCCTTGAGCAGCCCCGCCCCTTCCTTGATTGAGGATAAGGGCGTCTTCAATTCGTGGGAAATGTGGGCCAGCATCCGAACTTTTTCCCGATCCAAGGTGTTCAGCCGCTTGCGCAGCCAATCGAGCTTTTCACCGATCGCCTCCAGGTCGTGGGGCCCTGAAACGACGATCGGCGTTGAGAAATCGCCCTCGCCCAAGCGTTCGATGCCCCGGTCCAGCTGACTGACCGGCTTGCTAATGAGGGACATGAACAGCGCCACCAGCAGCACGCTGAAGCCGATCAACCCCGAAATCTGCCAGGTGAGGGTGTTTTTGTTGTTTTGTACCCGTTCCTTAAGGGCATCGACTTCCTTGATCATCAAGCCGTTGCTCAACCGTTCCAGTTGCTCCACCAGCGATCCGATCTCCCTATAGCCCGTAAGCGCCTTTTCATGCCGTCTTTTTCTTTCGGCCGCAGTACCCGAGATATCCGTCAATGCCTCGACCAGGAACCGTTCTTTGTTCTGGAGATGCTCGATCAGTTCCGTCAATTCGTTGCTGAGATTCAGAGCGGCAAGCTGGCCTAGCAGTTCTTCAATCTCCCGATGACTGGCTGCGACATCATCAAGGTGCTCGTTTTCGCCCAATACCAAAAAGAGCCGCGCCGACCGCTCCTCGCGATTGAGCAGATCAGCCGCCTCTCGGCAGCTGTCAACTCGGCCAGCGGAACGAAACACGGCCACCGCGCTATGCTGGACCAATCCGTCAAGGATCTGGATCGCACTGCCCAAGGCCACGATCAGGGGCAGGGCGACAAAAATAAAGCCGGTAAGCAGGAGCGAGAGAAAGGATCGGGGATGATAGATTCTGTTCACGGTATTACCTGTCGAGATAGATGTGATCAAGATAAATCACCTGCGGCCGGGGCTGCCGGACAACAAACAGGCCAAAACCTTCGATGTGCTCCATATCCATGGCCCGGCCTTGGGGGGCCGCTTTGACCTGGTCGAGCGCAATCGCCAGGTCGTTCCATCCCGGCGCCAAGGCAAAGGCCTGATTGAAGCGATCTTGGAACTCCATGCCGTGCTCCTTGTGGTGCATGTCATGAATACGGCTGTTGAGTTGGAGCGGCGCCGAGTCGGGGTTGTAGACGCTGAAATGCAGGCTGTGATAATCGCGCCAGTCACGGGGAAAATGGACCAGGGCAATCCCCGAATACTCTGCCGTCGAGAGCTGGAGCCGGGCCGCATGGCTGCCATGCCGAACATATTCGCGCGCAAGCCGCAGCTGCGAGACATTGTTCCAGCGGTCGCATTCAAACGGCGTTTCGAAATCGGCCAGCACCGGAAATTGGAAACGAGCCACGGATTCGTCGAATACCGCCCGCGCCAGCGGACAGGCCGCCAACGCGAGCAGCCCGAACACCCAGAGCTGGAGAGCGAGTTGTCGCCAGCGTGTCTGGAAGAGCCTTGGCCGGATGCAAAAAGCAAAGGCCGTCAGACACCCGAGCAGGTTGCGCAGAACATCGTAGATGTCCGGGGAACGGTCGTCGACGAAC
>WRFD01000229.1 GCA_009778955.1 Desulfobulbus sp. | reverse complement strand
CTCGGTGTCGATGCCGGTATCGATGAAGGTCGCCTTTTTCCGCATGACCTTGACCGCGCCCACAATCTCGTCGATGGTCTCGCCCTTCATGCGCAGCGCGGTGATGAAGGCGCCGATCTGGGCGTCGGAAGCCTCGCCGCTCATGATTTCCTGCATGACCTCGATCATCTCTACTTCGCTCAAGTGGCGCAGGTTGACCACCTTGGCGATCGCCTCACGAATCATGAATCACCTCTTTGTCGCGATCGGGATTATGCCGGGGCGCGGAGCAACTGCTCGTAGTCCGGCCTGAGGAAGTTGTGCAGGAGGATATTGCCCGGTCCGGTCATGATCGATTCAGGGTGGAACTGAACGCCCTCAATCGGCAAGGTGGTGTGCCTGAGCCCCATCAATTCGCCTTGATCGGTGAGAGCGGTGGCCGTGAGGCAGTCGGGCAGCGGTTCTTCCACCACTAGAGAGTGATAGCGCATGCCGTCGAAGGGGACCGGCATTCCGGTGAAAACGCCTCGGCCGTCATGGTGGACTGGGCTGGTCTTGCCGTGCATCAGCCGGGCGGCACGGATCACCTTGCCTCCGAACGCCTCGCCGATCGATTGGTGTCCCAGGCAGACCCCTAACACCGGGATGCGGCCGGCAAAATGGAGAATCGAGGTCATGGAGGCGCCGGCCTCTCTGGGCGTGCACGGGCCGGGAGAGATGAGCAGTCGGATCGGGTTGAGCGATTCGATCCCGCTGACCGTGATGGCGTCGTTGCGGAACACCTTGATCTCCGGGGGTCGCCATCCCGAAGGCGCCCCGGGCGGGGCGGTGGCCAAGGTTTGCACGATGTTGTAGGTGAAGGAATCGTAGTTATCAATGATGACGATCACGGCTCAAAACCCCTTTTCCGCCAGTTCCAGGGCCCGGCGCAATCCCATGGCCTTGTTGATGGTTTCCTCGTATTCTTTTTTTGGGTCGGAATCGGCCACGATACCGGCCCCGGCCTGAATCCATAAATCCTGGTCCTTGAGGACGAAGGTGCGGATGGCGATGCAGAAATCCATGTTGCCGGAAAATCCAAAATAGCCGACCGCGCCGGCATAGGGGCCGCGCCGGTCGGTCTCCAGTTGGTCGACGATCTCCATGGCCCGGATTTTGGGGGCGCCGCTCACCGTCCCGGCCGGGAAGCAGGCCGTTATCACGTCGAATTGGTTGAGGCCGGCGCGAAGTTTGCCGTGCACCCCGGAAACGATATGCATTACATGGCTGTAGCGTTCGATCACCAGTAGGTCGCGAACAGTCACCGAACCGTATTCCGCCACCCGGCCGACATCGTTGCGGCCGAGGTCGACCAGCATCAGGTGTTCGGCCCGTTCCTTGGGGTCGGCGAGCAATTCCCGCTCCAAGGCCAGGTCTTCGGCCGGGGTGACGCCCCGCCTTCTGGTGCCGGCAATGGGCCGCAACTCGATGTCGCCGTCTTCCAGTCGCACCAGGATTTCCGGCGAGGACCCGATCAGCAGCATATCGCCCTGGCGGAGGTAAAACAGGTAGGGGCTGGGGTTGATATGGCGCAGTGCCCGGTACAGGGCAAAGGGCTTGACCTGCAGATCGGTGTGAAAGCGCTGCGAAAGCACCACCTGGATGATGTCGCCGGCGAGAATGTACTCCTTGGCCCGTTCGACCATGGCGGCAAAATCCGTCTCGTTCATGCTGGGGGTGAAACGATGCGGCTCGGTGGGCTGGTTCTGGGCGACGAATTGCTGGGGAATCGGCAGGGCGAGCCTGCCAATGATGTCGTCGATCCGCCGGCAGGCGGCGTCATAGAGGCGCTGGCTGTCGGCGCCGTCCTTTTTCCACACGTTGCAGACCACGGTCAGGGTTTGCTGGATTGCGTCGTGGATCAGGACGATCCTTGGTGCCATGAAGGAGGAATCCGGCAGATCGAATGGCGGATGCCGGTCGGGTATTTTTTCCATTGATCGCACCATGTCGTACCCGAGAAAGCCGACGGCGCCGCCGTAAAACCTGGGGAGTCCTGGCACATTGCTGACCGTGAACGAGGCGAGCAGTTGCCGCAACTCATCCAAGGGATTGACGCCCCAGCGTTCGCTGCCGCACATGGCCAGGCCGGGATATTCGATGCGCACTGTGTCGCCGTGGCTGGCGAAGGTGAGGAGCGGGTCGAGGCCGATAAAGGAATAGCGGCCCCATTTTTCGCCGCCTTCCATGGATTCGAACAAAAAGGCGTGGGGATCGTCAGCGGCCACCTTGGCAAAGATGGTTAGCGGGGTGTCGAGATCGGCGATGATGGTTCGATGCACCGGAACAAGGTCGAACGATTGAATCATTCCGGTAAAGGTGCGCGGTTCGGGAAAATACATGAACACAACCTATGACTTTCAGTGGCGGGGGTCACGCTGTCCGGATTCGGCATACGGTTTTCCTGACAATAGCCCCCTTAAAACAGCATCGACCGGGACTGGCGCGGTATCATGGCGGCACTGTGAGGCCGCTCCGAAGGTTTGGGAGCCGTCGTAACTGGCGAGACCCCATCCGAATGCATTGCCGTCCGAATGCAATAAAAAAAGGCCATGGGAGCACACTGCGCCCATGGCCTTGAAGACTGTCAAATACAAAGGAGTGACGCTCCTCCTTAGGCAAGGGGCTGCATCTTGTTGACCCTTTTGCTCAAGCGGGAAACCTTACGGGCAGCGGTTTTTTTGTGAATGGATCCCTTGGAGGAGGTCTTGTAAATCACCGGAATGGCAGCCTGCAGAGCGGCTTTGGCTTGTTCTTCGGAACCGGCGGCAAGAGCTTCTTCCACCTGGCGGATGGCGGTCTTCATAGCCGACTTGTTCATCCGGTTGCGTAAACGGCGCATCTTCGATTGACGATCTCTCTTCTCTGCAGACTTATGATTGGCCATGAGAATTCCTAACTCCTTATAAAAGCATCAATGATGAATGAATAAAATATAAGTTTCGCTGTATACAGAAAATGGAGATGGATGTCAAGCATCCTCACGAGCAACTGGTTGTTATTTTGCCACCCGCTACCGGGTCAGCTATCCTGTTTATGGGCGTTAAAAGGCGAGCCGCTCCGGTTGTCCGTCACTGGATAACCGAAGGGAACGGTGAAGAGGCATCGGACAGTCCCGGCGCTGGGCGGATGAACCGTCCGGCATTATCCGTGAATCAGGCGGTCTGTCCGGCGGATGCATGGCGCTGATAAACTGCGCAGCAAATAATTGCCGGATAGAATTCGTAATACCTTGCACCGCCATGCGATTAGTGTATATTTGCCTCTCACTTTATTGAGACATTTTTTTCGTGGACGGGTAGCTCAGCTGGATAGAGTGTTGGCCTCCGAAGCCAAAGGCCGCGGGTTCGAATCCCGCCTCGTCTACCAATAATATCAATGGCTTGAATGTTTTCGCTTCAAGCCATTTTCTGTTTCCAAGCCAAACGGGGAAGGTTCGAACCCCGCTTCGCCAAATAGCTTTTTTTCGTCGATCAGGTTCTAAACCAATTTTTTCGATTTTTTTTAGGCTCTTCGTCGTTTCAAGTGGATTTGATCAATAGTCGTCCCTGAAGAAGCCCTATTTCAAAAGACAGGCACCGGCAAAGCGGCAGCTGACTTGCGGCAATCAGAGCGATGCCAGGCAGCCAAAAGCAAGCCGGCAAAAAAAAGAAACAACATTTCCCTCAATTTCTTGAGGATCAGGCGGATATTGCGCCCTGCTCCACAGAGCAGGGCATTGATGGCGTCGCCCAAGGCGACCAGCAGGTAATTCCGGCCCAGCTTGCCGCCGTTCTTCATGTGACCGGTCATCGGCTCAACGGCGTTTCGCCTCCGCGACTCTTTCTTCATCTGCGGCGTCAGCCCTCGCTTGCGACCGGAGATCAATACCTGGGGCTTCTCGAGCTTGTGCCCGCGATATCCCCGGTCAACAAAACTGCGCTGCACCGCGCAGCAACCTGTGCAATCGCCTGGCCCCAGGGTATGACCGTCATAGGGATTGCCAGGCTCCGCCAGCATGCCCACCACCAAATTGTCCCTATTGGCGGCGGCCACGCTGACCTTGACCCCAAATTCGTCCTTCTTGTCCGCCTTGCCCTTGGCAATACATTCCACTACGGCGCATGAAGGCAGCTTGTTCTTATCCTGCCTTTTTTGCGTCAACAGCCGTTCGGCTTTGGCGAGCTCAGCATGAAACGCCGGCTGCAGATTCTT
>WRFD01000228.1 GCA_009778955.1 Desulfobulbus sp. | reverse complement strand
TGCCTGGGCGACCAGTGGCTTTGCGAGTTGGCGGCGGTGATCGAGCCCTGGCTGGAGGAGTGGGGGAGTGAGGCCTTCTTCGCTGAACCGCCGCTAGCGGCGGTGATGGAGGGACTGGGGAGCCGCCTGGCCGTAAGCGCACAGCCGCGGATTCCATTTTTAGCCGATCTGCTCCGCTTCGGCTGGCGCCATCTGGCCCGGTCTGCATGTCCCGCCAGTGCGCCTTTGCCCCCGCAAGATGCCGCCTCAGACTGCCTGGTGCTCGATCAGGAGCGGATCACCATCCACGAGCAGGATTATCTCGATTTGCCCGCCTTTCTGCAACGCCTGGACGAGTTCAACCGCAACCCGCCCTATCAACGCACGGTTTGCCTGTTTTTGGAAAGCGGCATCGTGACCATGCCCCACACCGTGTACCAAACCACCTTCCGGCGGTTCGAGCAGCCCATGACCCTTGCGGCCTACCGTCAGGCCGTCAGCCAGGAGGCGCGCATCGACGTGGAGCTGCACGAACGCCTTCTGGCCCGGCTGCTGGACGAAGGACTGCTCCGCCCGGCACCGTGCCATTGAGTGGAGCTTTTTGTCCCTGGCTGGACGGTTGGCAATCCGGATCAAATATGTTATTCACTGTTTCACTTGGATATTTTCTCCTGCTGTATCGTACGATGCCCTGAATCGTTCTCCCCGGGTGAAACATGCTCAAGGCTCTGCGCAAGGTGATGACCGGCAAGTGGTTTGTGGCTGCGGTGGGCCTGGTGTCGCTCTATGCGCTGACAGGTTTTTTGGCGCTACCCTTGCTGCTGAGCTGGTACCTGCCTCGCTTTGCCGAGCAGAGCTGGCATTGTCGGGCAGAGGTGGAGTCGATCCGCCTCAATCCCTTCCTCTTGACCGTTGAAATCAATGGCCTGCACCTGCGGCAGGCAAAGGGTCAGCCCCTGCTGTCCTTTGACCGTTTTTTTGCTGATCTGGAAACGGAAAGCCTGTGGCGTTGGGCGTTGGTGTTGCGCGAACTGGTGCTGACCAAGCCCGAGGTCAACCTGGAGATCGAACCCGACGGCGCCATCAACCTCATGCAACTGGCCCCCGCTACGCCGCCGGAAGCAAAGCCGCCCTCTTTCTCGCCCCTGCCGTTTTTTCTGCACCGGCTCGCCATCCAGGAGGCGGCCTTGAACCTGACCGATAAACGCCAATCCACCCCGGCGGTCCTGGCCGTACAGGGCATGAACCTGGAACTGCGCAATCTTGCCACGCTTGCCGACCAGACCGGGACCTACAGTTTCGCCGCCGCCATATCGGATCAAGGCGCCGTGCAGGCGGAGGGCGCCTTCTCGCTCCTGCCGCTTCGGGCGCAGGGCAAGCTGAACCTTAAAGCCATCGGCCTGGCGACCCTGTGGCAATTCGCCAGAGACAGCCTGCCGGTGGAGCAGCCGGACGGCGCCATTGATCTTGCTCTTGCCTATGACCTGGATGCGGCGCATCCCAAGGCTCGCGTTGCCTTGAGCGAGGTCCACCTTGCGGCTTCCGGTCTGGCGCTCAAGCTCCGCGATGCGAAGACCGCCGCCAGCTCTGATAAGCAAAGCCGCCTCACCCCCGCCCAGGCGGCGCTGGACAGCATCAATTGCAGCCTGCGGGCGCAACTCGAACTAGGCGAAGGCGAGCCTGCGGTCTTGCTCAGGGAAATGGCGGTCCAATTGAAGGGAATCAAGGTGGACGACGCCCATGCCAAGGAGCCGCTGTTCGCCATGGACAACATGCTGATGGAGGGCGGCCAACTGGATTTCCAGAGGCAGGCGATGACGGTTGACCGGATTGTCCTGCAAAAAGGTCATGCCGATGTCGTCCGGGAGGCCAACGGGGCCTTCGGCTGGCAGCGACTTGCCCTGGACAAGGATGCCAAAGAGCCTGACAAGGAAAAGAAAGCTGCCGCCAAGGAAAAGACGGCGGCAATCAAGGAGAAGAAAGCTGCCGCCAAGACAGATCCTGCATGGAAAGTGCTGGTCAAATCCTTTGAGGTCGAACAATTCCATTTCCGGTTCACCGATCTGACCACGGCTGTGGACAAGCCGGTGGTCAGTGTCCGCAATATCAAGGCCAAACTGACTGGAATCGACGGCAGCTCTCCCATGGGGTTCAAGATCGGCTTTGAGGTCGAACAGGGAGGGAGCGCGATGCTCAGCGGCACCGTGCATCCTCTGATTCCGGCGGTGGAAGCCGATGTCGAACTGCGCGACCTAGCGCTGATGCCGCTCCAGCCGTATCTGGCGCCGTTTGTGAGGACCTATCTGCAGTCGGCCTTTGTTTCTGCCCGCGGCAACCTGGACTACGGACTGCCGAATACGTCTCGGCAGGGCGGCTACGAGGGGAGTTTCAGCCTGAACAAGCTGCGGCTTACCGATTCGGCGGCGGGTAAACCGTATCTGGGTTGGGATGCCCTGCAACTGCCCAAATTCAAGCTGACCCTGCAACCCAATGCCTTGGAAGCAAAGGAAATAGTGGTCAGCAAACCGGTTGGCGCCATTATCATCGGCAAGGATAAGACGCTCAACCTCGCCAAGATGATCCCGGATCAGCCGGTTGCTCAAGTCAGCCCGCTCGCGCCGCCCGCTCCGAAAAAAGCGAGTCCGAAAGCGGACGAGGACACGTTTGGCTATCGAATCGACAAGATCCGGATCCAGGGCGGCGACATAGCCTTTACTGACCTCAGCCTGCGGCCTGAATTCGCGACCCGCATCCTCGGCCTGCAAGGCACGGTGCTTGGGCTCGCTTCGGCGAAGGAAGGGCAGGCCAAGGTGCAGATGGAGGGGCAGGTCGACCGGTTCGGCACGGCAAAAATCAGCGGCGTGCTCAGGCCCAACGATTTTACCCAGGCTTCGGATTTGCACCTGGCCTTTCACAACCTGGAGATGAAAAACCTTTCGCCCTATTCCGGCAGATTTGCCGGACGGTTGATCAAAAGCGGCAAGATTTCCGCTGACCTCAACTACATGCTGAAAGACCGCAAAATGACCGGGAACAACAAGCTGGTGATTGACAACCTGGTCCTGGGCGACAAGGTGGAGGACTCCGAAGGGAGCAACCTTCCCCTGGATTTGGCGATTGCCCTGCTCCAGGATGCCAATGGCCGGATCGACATCGGTCTACCGGTAACCGGCGACCTGAATGATCCGCAATTCAGCATCGGCTCTTTAATCTGGAAGGTGCTGGGCAACGTGATCACCAAGGCGGCGACGGCGCCATTCATGGCCTTGGGGAGCCTGTTCGGGAGCAGTGACGATACCGAACAATTTAACACCGTTCGCTTTACTCCCGGCAACCACGACCTGGCCCCTCCGGAAAAGGAGCGGTTACTCAAGCTGACCGAGGTTCTTGAACAGCGGCCGCAACTGAAGCTGATCGTCCAGGGGCGCTACAGCCTTGGCAGCGACGGCCTGGAGGTGCGGGAGCGTAACATCCGCCGGGCCGTGGCCGTCCTCCTCGGCGTCAAGCCCAATCCGGACGGCATCCCGGAATTGCTCGATTTTTCAGATGCCGACACCCAGGATGCCTTGGAAGAGCTGTATGGGAAACGGTTGGGCAAGGATGCCCTGGCCGCGCTGGACAAGCAGATCGAAACCAAGGCAATCACGCCCAGAATGCCGGCATGGTCGGCTGACGGACCGCGCAAGGAGCGCGGCATGGCCGCGAAAATGATCGGCGGCCTGCACCTCTACAAAGTGATCCCCGGCGGCAGGAGCCCCGAACAGTCCGCGCTCCGGGCCGGAGAACTGTACACCCGCCTGGTCGAACAGGAGCAGGCAAGCGATGAGGAGCTGCTCCGCCTGGCACAGCGTCGGGCCCAGACGACAGTAGCTCACATGGAGCGCCAAGGCCGCATAGCAAGGGAGCGGATCGGCGTGAAGCAGCCGGAGCCGTCGGCCAATGACGAACCACCCTCGGCAGCGCTCTCCCTGGATGCTCTCTGAAGCATTGGACAATCGATAGCATATATCCCAAGAGAACTAAAAAGGGCGCCCCTGGTTTGGGACCGCCCTTTTTATGTGCCGTTTTTCAGGCCGTGCCGCGCTATGGCTTCAGAACAGCTGCGAAAGGCGGATTTCTTCCCCCGGAACACAAGGTTGTCGCTGAAGCTGTCGGGATATTGATCGTGCCATGCCCGATGAGAAGCGAGCAGGCGTTCGGTTTGAGCAATTTGTTGTTCAAGCCAAGCGAGCTGGTTCAT
>WRFD01000227.1 GCA_009778955.1 Desulfobulbus sp. | reverse complement strand
GGCAATAGCCAGATCTTCGTCAATGCAGGAAGGGTTCGGGCCGGCTACAGGCAGACGCATACAGCCGAAACCCAGAATAGATACAGACTCGCCGGTTTTGCCCATCATGCGCTGTTTCATGGTTTGTCCTCTTCGGGGTCCAAAAGTAAAAGATGACTACAAAAGTAAAGGATGACTACGCTTGCCATGACATATCATTTACCATATTTATATCGGCCGGACAAACAATGCAATCGCTATCAGAACTCTCAAACGAGCAGATATTAGAACGATATAACGCCAAGATGCGATATTTACTGTAACGTCATGCCGAGATCAGGGCTTCTGCCTGCGTACAGCCGGGCTTGCATCCCCCAGCACATCAATATGAAAACAGTCAATAAGCTTTGCGGAGCATGGGAGAATCAAAGAAAAATGGGCCCGGTCACAACCGAACACATCCCATCATTGATTCCCTCCAGCCCACGGAGCGCTCTGGCGGGCTATCGGCAATTATTGCTCCAAGAGCACGAATTTACCATTTTTGACGGTCTGCATGGCAAAGGCATCCACATCCAATCCGCCGTGGTCGGCGGCAGAAAAATTGAATGTGCCGGCGGTGCCGATCAATCCCTTGATGTTCTCAATGGCGACGCGCACCTTTTCCCGGTCCTCGCCGCCGACCTCAATGGCCTTGGCCAGGATGATCATGGCGTCGTAGGCATGGCCGCCGAAGGTCGAAACTTTCTCGTTGAACTTCGTTTCGTAGGAATCCCGGTACTTGGTGAGAAAATCCTTCTGCGGTCCGGTGGGCAGGGCATCGGCCACCACAATCCGGCTGGCCGGGAACATGATGCCTTCAGCGGCCACCCCCGCCGCCTCGGCATATTTGATGTTGGCGAAACCGGAACTCTGATAGATCGGCACGTTCCATCCGGCCTGGCGGATATTTTTCGCCAAAATGGACTGGGCTGGCACGATCGACCAGTTGACCACCGCCTCGATCCCGGGGGTGGCCTTCAACTTGGCGACAATGGCGGAGAGGTCGGTGGCGTTTTTGTCATAGACCTCCTCGGCAACGATGGTGATGCCGAAATCCGGCGCATTTTTGACCAGTTGTTCTTTGCCGGCCTTGCCGAAACCGTCGTTGCCGGCCAGCACTGCGATTTTTTTCGTTCCCTTCTTCCGCATGGTCGTGAAAATCTGCTGCGCCCCAAAGGAATCGCTGGGCGCGGTCTTGAACACATGGGGAGCCACCGGAGCGATAATGGTCTCGGCCGACGCGCAGGAAATCATGATCGTTTTGCCGTCTTCGGCAATTTTCTTGATGCTGAGGCTCTCGCCGCTGGTCGATGGGCCGATGATGGCAAGAACCTTTTCCTCGTCGATCAACTGCTTGGCAAATGAGACCGCCTTTTCCGGGTTGCTGCCCGAATCCTTGACAATCAGGATGATGGGGTTGCCGTTGATGCCGCCCTTGGCGTTTATCTCATCGACCAGCATGCGGAGCGATCGGGCTGCGGGCCCACCCAGAAATGCCGCCGGACCGGTCTCGGCGAGGATAGCTCCAATCTTGATTCCGGCGGCCCAGCCAGGCGACGCCATGAGCAATGCGGCCACACAGCCCCACAACACGCAACGCCCCAAGGTCCGCAACACACGCACGCCCTTGACCATTAACGCCTCCGTAATGAGAAAACAGGATCTGAAGTTAATAAGCTTTGTTATGACAAATAGGCGGCTGTTCGTCAACGAATACCGCAGTGTCGCAAGCTGTTGCGCAATTGGCGGCGACATTGTCCGTGGCGGGACATGGTAATCAGAAAAAAAAGCCCCTTTGCCGTGTAAGGGGGAGCACACAGCAAAGGGGGCACATGATCCGCATATGGGATTATTTTTATAATACTTCAGAAGATTGCCAAAATCAACGTCAAACTAAATATAATTTATCTTTATCATCATTTTTTTTTAAGAGCGCTCTCCGTGATCGCATCCCCTGGACTTCCGTCCAAAGTCCTGTCGCTCCCTGTCGCCGGCACGCTCTGCTCTGAGCCATTGTCGCCGATGAGATGATCCGCATGCACCGCCCTCCTCACAGCATCACCTTATCCACACCGCCAGGCAACATGATGCCTCACTCCTTGCAAAAACGCCCTGCTTTCTTCCATTCAAGCGCAGCTGAAAATGCGGTCGAGACGCCCCCAAGGAATCCGCCGCCGTGTACCGCGAACTGCAGGCAAAAGAGCAGAGGAATGGGACAGAAGAGCTGTACTCGCCCTGTGGGGCCGTCCAGCATGGCGGCCATGTCCGGTTCGCAGGAAGGGGTGAAGTTGCCGATGTGCCCGTAGACAACGGGCATGACCAGCGGCAGCAACCCGGAAATCAGGCTCAATTTTCCCAGAAAGAGCAATAAATGCATGGTAAAGCGGCTGGCCCGCCACACAGGGACAGCAGACAGCATTGAGATGCGCAAGAGCAGTATCCCATCCATCTTTTCCTAGAACCCGAACCAGGAATGAACAACAGATTGTGGGCAGGTAGACCCACCGGGCAAACAGGTAGAGATACAGAGGATGGCTAGCTGGCCGCTTCAGCGGGTTGACGCAAAACGCACATGTCGCAGCGCAGTCTGCAGACTATGCGCTCGGAAGCATTGCCGTCGCCGTAGGGGTTGGGCCGGGAGAGCATGGAGGCATAGGCCGCGTCGTCCCGCATCAGGCGCACGGTATGGCGCAGGATACTTTCCGGCCCAATGCCCACCAGCATGCTGGCGCCGCATTCTACATCCTCTGGCCGCTCTGTGACGTTACGCATGATCAACACTGGCTTGCCAAGCGTTGTGCCTTCTTCCTGAATGCCGCCGGAATCGCTGAGGATCAGTTTGCTCGCCGCCATGAGCCGGACAAGGGCTTTATGCGGCAAGGGGGCCTCCAAATACACGTTAGGCGCGTTCCGCAACAGCTCAAAAACAGGCCCCCGCACATTGGGATCAAGATGTACGGGGTAGATGATCCGGGCTTCCGGTTGAACATTGGCGATGAGACTCAAGGCCTGGCAGATGTTGCGGATCCCCTGGCCGAAGTTTTCCCTTCTATGTCCGGTGACCAGGATGATATCCCTTTTCTGGGCGATGGCCTCTTCCACCCGGGTCGGCAGAGGCGGCGGATTCTGGCTGACGGCCTTCAGGGTCAGGAGCAGGGCGTCAACCATCGTGTTGCCGGTCACGGTGATGCGGTCTTCCGGCACCTTGTCCTGCAGCAGGTTGTTGCGGGCAAGCTCGGTCGGCGCGAAATGCCAACGACTGACTAAGCCGACAATGCGGTGGTTCAACTCTTCGGGGAAGGGGTTGGCGATGTCCCAAGAGCGCAGCCCAGCTTCAATATGCCCTACCGGAATGGAGGCATAAAAAGCGGTCAGGGAGGTCACCTGCACCGTGGTGGTGTCGCCCTGCACCAAAACGATATCCGGACGGTACGTCGCCAGAAACCCGCCCACTTGATGAAACAGCATAGAACTGAGCGCACTCAGTCCCTGGCTGGGGGCCATGACGTCAAAGCTGATGTCGGGCGTCAGACCGAAATCGGCAAAGGTTTGGGTCAGCATTTCCCGGTGCTGCTCAATGGAGCAAAGGGAAACCTCAAAGCAGTCCGGGTGGGCCTGGAGCAGCGAGACAACCGGCGCGACCTTGATCGCCTCGGAAATGGTTCCGGCGAAAACTGCTACTTTCTTTTTACCGGAGATACGGTGAGATGCCCGCCGCGGGCAAAATTCATCCTGATATTTTGTGAGCCTTCTCATCTGACGACACGCTCTCCTGCAAGCATAAATCCCACGGTGCGCTGCAACGACTTCCCATAATCCTTAACAGGACGTTGAAAAAAAAGCCCATTTTTCCAACAGGAACCTGATTGCAATCGGCCTTTTGCGCTTTGGCATCGATTGCATGACCTTTTTTCTGCTGTTGTCCGTTGGTTTTTTGGTCCCTGATCAGCTGTTTTCAGCTGATCAGGCGCAGGAAAAGATATCAACCATCGGTTTTTTTGTTTTCAGGACGCGGCAAGCCCCAGGTTGCGCATGCGGACCAGATTGTAGACGGCTGCCGCGAAGGCAAAGAGGCAGTCGAACTTTTCCTCGCCGGCGTACTTGACCTTACGCAGCCCGGCGATGGTCTTCATCCAGCCGAAGATCTGTTCCACCCGCTTGCGTATCCTGAGGCTGACCGCATAGCCCGCATGACGGGCGACCCG
>WRFD01000226.1 GCA_009778955.1 Desulfobulbus sp. | reverse complement strand
GTTCAGGCGCCTGGTGGAAGATTGACAATGCCAACAATGTCCTCAAGCTCCGTTGCGCAAAATACAACTCCAAATTCGACGATGTGTGCGAGCAGCATGAAGCGGTCAATCGAAAACAACCTCAGCATTGCGCTGTCATTCTCAAAAGGATCAAGTGAGGTGCATAACTGTCGGATGCTCCCCGGGCGGGAAGGCTTTGGTTTTTTCCTCAACTATCCCCGCGTTGCCCGCCTGACCAGCTGCGCGCCAACTCGCCCGACTGAGAAAAAAATTCATCGCCTGGGTCGGACTACTGCTTGTCTCTCGCCGGTCAATCGATTATGCTCCCGAAACCGTTGCGGGTGGAGTTGCAGCTTGGCAGCTTGGAGCTTGGCAGCTTGGCAGCTTGGCAGCTTGGAGCTTGGGCGGCCGCGTTTCCGGACCCTGTCCCGGCATCGGCCTGGACCCATCATTTCGGAAATCGGAGACCGGGGGCAAAGAACCGGTGCACGCTGGGTGGAAAGATGTTCAACACGGAACTTGAAGTAACACTGCAAAAAGCCACGACCGATCAACTGAAGCCGAAACCGGATCAGGACAATTTGGGGTTCGGCCAGTTCTTCACCGATCATATGTTCACCATGCGCTGGAACCGGCGGCAGGGCTGGCACGACGCCACCATCGAACCCTACCGGACCTTTGCCATGGATCCGGCCGCCATGGTGTTTCATTACGGCCAGGCAATTTTCGAAGGCATGAAGGCCTACCGTGGCAAGGACGACCAGATCTTTCTTTTCAGGCCCCAGGACAATTTCAACCGGATGAATCAATCGGCGCTCCGGATGTGCATGCCCCGTTTTCCGCAGGATCGGGTTCTTCAGTCCCTGCGCGCCATGGTCTATCTCGATCAGGAATGGGTGCCCAAAACGGAGGGCGCAACCCTCTACATCCGGCCCATCATGGTTGCTTCGGAAGCGGCCTTGGGGCTGCGGCCGGCCGAAGAATATCTGTTTTTCATCATTTGCTGTCCGGTCGGGGCCTACTATTCCGGAGGCTTCAGTCCCACCAAAATCTACGTCGAGGACAGCCTTGCCCGCTCCGTTCCTGGTGGGGTCGGCAGCGCCAAGACCGCCGGCAACTATGCGGCCAGCCTCAAGGCCCAAAACCTTGCTCACGATAAAGGCTTCACCCAGGTGCTGTGGTTGGACGCGGTCGAGCATAAGTATGTCGAGGAGGTGGGCACCTCCAATATTTTCTTTTTGATCGACGGCGAAGTGATTACGCCGCCGCTGGAAGGGTCCATCCTGCCCGGCATCACCAGGGATTCGGTTCTGCAGTTGGCGCGCGACTGGGGCTATCCGATCAGCGAGCGCCGCATCTCCATCGACGAGGTCATTGCCGCTGGCAAGAGCGAGATCCTACAGGAGAGTTTCGGTACCGGCACTGCGGCGGTGATTAGCCCGGTGGGCGAATTCTGCTATCGGGAAGAGCGGGTTCAAATCAATGGCGGCCTTGCCGGCACCTTGTCAAAGCGGTTGTACGACGAGTTGCAGGCCATTCAATTCGGAGAGCGTGAAGATCCGCACAAGTGGCGGGTCCGGGTCGGGTGAAGCGACTCCCCGGCCATCCTCTCTTGTCTTAAATGCTGTCATTTTGTAAAGTTGGACGATATATTTTTTTCGTCCAACCCTCCCCTTGATTTTTCATTAACCGAATTTATTATTTTGCGCAGTTTGAAGGCTGACGCTTTGTTTTTGTCCAACAACGCGGTTTGAACCGACCGTCGGACATCAACCACACCTCTTAAGTTTGAGCGTCTTTGTTTCTGTGTGTACATCTAAAAAAAGAAGAAGGAGGAATGTTCATGAAGATTCGTCCATTGAATGACCGTATTCTGGTCAAGAGATTGGAAGGAGAAGAAAAAACCGCTGGCGGCATCATTATCCCTGATTCGGCCAAAGAAAAACCGGCCGAAGGCGAAGTGGTCGCCGTTGGTCCCGGCAAGCGGAACGAAGCCGGTGAGCGCGCCGCCATCGACCTGGCGGTTGGTGATCGGGTCTTGTTCTCCAAATACGGCGGCACCGAGGTGAAACTGGACGGAGAGGATTTTTTGATAATGCGCGAGGATGATATCCTTGGTGTGGTGCAGGCGTAAGAAAAAGGATTAATCCAAACGAATTATTGAGGAGATAATACAATGGCTGCAAAAGATTTGAAATATGGCGCCAAGGCTCGGGAGAAGATGTTGAACGGTGTTAACGCCCTGGCAAATGCTGTCAAGGTGACCCTCGGACCCAAGGGCCGCAACGTTTTGATCGAGAAATCCTTTGGCGCGCCGGTCATCACCAAGGACGGCGTGACCGTGGCCAAGGAGATTGAACTGAAGGACAAGTTCGAGAATATGGGTGCCCAGATGGTGAAGGAAGTCGCCTCCAAGACTTCGGACGTCGCCGGTGACGGCACCACCACCGCCACCGTCCTCGCCCAGTCCATCTTCATCGAAGGCGCCAAGCTGGTGGCTGCAGGTTCCAACCCGATGGAAATCAAGCGCGGCATTGATGCCTCGGTCGCCGCCGTGGTTGCCGAGCTCGTCAAGATTGCCAGCCCGACCAAGGAGCAGAAGGAAATCGCCCAGGTCGGCACCATTTCCGCCAACAACGACGAGACCATCGGCAACATCATTGCCGAGGCTATGGACAAGGTTGGCAAGGAAGGCGTCATTACCGTGGAAGAAGCCAAATCCATGGAGACTTCCCTTGATGTCGTTGAAGGTATGCAGTTTGATCGCGGCTATCTTTCCCCCTATTTCGTCACCGATCCGGAGCGGATGGAAGTCAGCATGGACGAGCCGCTGATCCTGATCAACGAGAAGAAGATCTCCAGCATGAAGGATCTGCTGCCGATCCTCGAATCAGTCGCCAAGATGGGCAAGCCGCTGTGCATTATCGCCGAGGATGTGGACGGCGAAGCCCTGGCCACCCTGGTGGTCAACAAACTGCGCGGCACCCTGAACGTCGCTGCGGTCAAGGCTCCTGGTTTCGGTGACCGCCGCAAGGCCATGCTCGAAGACATCGCCATTCTGACCGGTGGCCAGGTGATCACGGAAGACCTCGGCATCAAGCTCGAGAATGTCACCATCAACGACCTCGGCACTGCCAAGCGCATGGTGATCGACAAGGACAACACCACCATTATCGACGGCGCCGGCGACAAGGAAAAACTGGCCGCCAGGGTCAAGCAGATCCGTGCGCAGATCGAGGACACCACCTCTGATTACGATCGTGAAAAACTGCAAGAGCGCCTGGCCAAGCTGATCGGCGGCGTGGCGGTGATCAATGTCGGCGCCGCCACCGAGATCGAGATGAAAGAGAAGAAAGCCCGGGTCGAGGATGCGCTGAACGCCACCCGCGCCGCAGTGGAAGAAGGCGTGGTTCCCGGTGGCGGCGTGGCTTACCTGCGTTGCATCAAGGTCCTTGATGCCCTCAAACTTGAAGGCGAGCAGGCTCTGGGCCGGAACATTATCCGCCGCGCCCTTGAGGAGCCGATTCGTCAGATTGCCACCAATGCCGGTTGCGAGGGCTCGGTGATTGTTGAGCATGTCAAGAATCTGGACGGTCCCATGGGTTTCAACGCCGCCAGCGAGAAATACGAGGATCTGATCGAGGCGGGCGTCATCGATCCGGCCAAGGTGGCCCGTTCCGCCCTGCAGAACGCGGCTTCTGTGTCCGGTCTGTTGTTGACCACCGAGTGCATGGTCGCTGAGCTGCCTGAGGAAGACAAGCCCGCCGGCGGTATGCCTCCGGGCGGCATGGGCGGCATGGGCGGCATGGGCGGCATGATGTAAGCCGATTTGCCCGCACCGGGCAACTGTTGCGAACGGATGCCCTTTCCCGCGGATTTTTCGGGGGAAAGGGCATTTTTTTTGGGGGAGATTCCGCGAAAATGCGGGCCTGGCGGCGGGGAGTTTTCTTGTTGACAAACAATAGGAAATCTAGAATATTGCCGCCTTCAAGCCACCCGGCTTTTCTAAATACTGGCGATGTAGCTCAGTCGGTTAGAGCATACGGCTCATATCCGTAGTGTCCGGGGTTCAAGTCCCTGCATCGCCACCAAGACATAATCCAGCGCGGTTTGCTGGAGTCCTTTAAAGGCCGGAACTTCCGAGAGAAATCAAGGATTCCGGCCTTTTTCTTGTCTACTGTAGTACGCTTTCGTTCATTGACATTCGATGTTTTTTGGTGCTAGATTTAAGGAT
>WRFD01000225.1 GCA_009778955.1 Desulfobulbus sp. | reverse complement strand
CCGCCTGCGCCTGGTCAAACCGCTCCCCCTTGGGCGACAACAGGATCACCCGGCGGGAGCAATCGGGCCGGACAGCGGCCCGCAGGCAGGCGGCCAGCGGTTCCGGCTTCATCACCATGCCTTCGCCGCCGCCAAAGGGCCGGTCGTCGGTCATGCGATGCTTATCCAAGGCGTATTCCCGGATGTTATGAATGCCGATCTCGATCTTCCCCTCGCCTTGGGCCTTGCGTACAATCCCTTCCTGCAGGGGAGAGGAAAAAAAATCAGGAAAAATTGTCAGGATCGAAAAGAGCACAACAAACCCGGCACACTCAGCAGTTCATCTCAAGCAAACCAGGCGGCAGGTCCAGCACCACCTCGCTGTCGTCGACCAAGGCGATAAAGGTCCGCACCGCAGGCACCAGATATTCGCGGTCGCCGTCCCGAATGACCAACCGCTCCTGGCCGCCGCCGAGCAACTCCCTGATCGTGCCAAGTTCCCGGCCGTCCACGGTTCGGGCCCGCTTGTTCATCAGGGTGTGCAAATAAACTTCATCGGCTCTAGCCGGCGGCAGGTCCGAGGCGGGCAGCCACAGCCGCCACCCCACCAACTGCTCGGCCCGGTCGCGGTCTCCGCAGCCGGGTACGCGGAGAATGACCATCCGCCCGCTGACCCGGACATCCGCGCATTCGATCATCTCGCTGGCATCATCAACGGCAAGAAAAACCCGCCGGTAACGGCAAATACCGTCCGGTTGCTCCGTGTGCGGGCAGATCTTCAATTCGCCCCGGATTCCGTGCGGCCTGATCACCGTGCCGAGCAGAACGAACCCGCCGCTCGGCTCCGGGTTCGACCCAGTCACTACTCAACAATTTCCAGCCGGGCGCGTTTGCCGTCCCCGGCCTTGGAGGCGGCCAGCACCGCCCGTATCGCCCTGGCGGTCCGCCCCTGTTTGCCGATCACCTTGCCCAGATCTTCCTGGGCCACCCGCAGCTCAATGGTGAGATTGTCCTCCCCTTCCTGCAGGTTCACCTCGATCCGGTCTGGATGTTCAACCAGCCGACCGGCAATGAATTCAACCAATTCCTTCATTTACGCGGCAGCAGCCTGAGCGCCGGTTTTTTTGATCAAGCTCTCCACCGTCTCCGTCGGTTTGGCCCCTTTCTTCATCCAGGCGGCAAGCTTCTCGTTGTCGAGGGTAATGGCGGCCGGATTCTGCATGGGATCATAGGTGCCGACGATATCGAGGAATTTGCCGTCGCGAGGCGCTTCGCTGTCGGCAACGACTATGCGGTAGAAGGGTTGTTTCTTCCTGCCTTTCCTGGTCAAACGAATACGAACTGCCATTCTCTATCCTCCGGTGGATATCGTCCCGACAACACGCCGGGCACGGTTGAAAACGTAACGAATATTACGAACGCATGAGCCCCTTGGGCAGCTTGCGGCGCTTGCCGGTGGTCATGATGCCCTTGCCTTTCAGATTTTTCATCATTTTCAGCATCATGGCGTAACTTTTCAGCACCCGATTCACCTCGGCAACCGACGTTCCCGAACCCTTGGCGATCCGCAGCCGCCGGCTGGCGTCAATGATTCTGTGGTTGTGCCGCTCCTTGAAGGTCATGGAGCGGATGATGGCCTCGGTCTTAATCAGTTCCTTCTGGTCGGGCTTGGGGGCGTCCTTCATCTGCTTGAGCTTGTTGACCCCGGGGATCATGCCCATGATCTGCTCTAGAGTGCCCATTTTCTTGATCTGCTGGATCTGATCGAGGAAATCTTCCAGGGTGAAGGCGTTTTTCTGAATCTTGCGAGCCAGTTGCTCGGCGCTTTTCTGGTCGACGACCGCTTCAGCCTTCTCAATCAGCGACAGGACGTCGCCCATGCCCAAGATGCGGGAGGCGGCGCGATCGGGATGAAAGACCTCCAGGGCCTCGGCCGATTCGCCGACGCCGACGAACTTGATCGGCTTGCCGGTGACCTTTTTGACCGACAAGGCCGCGCCGCCACGGGCGTCGCCTTCCATCTTGGTGAGGATGACGCCGGTGATCTCGAGTTCGCTGTTGAACTTTTCGGCAACGGCGACCGCATCCTGGCCAGTCATGGCGTCGGCGACGAACAGCACCTCGGTCAAGGGCACCACCCGGCTGATTTCGCGCAACTCGGCCATAAGGGCATCGTCGACGTGCAGCCGGCCGGCGGTGTCGATGATCACCGTATCATAGGGGCCAGCGCTCGCCTCGGCAAATGCCCGTCGGGCGATATCCACGGGTTTCTGCTCGGTGGTCGAAGCAAAGACCGGCACCTCGACCTGCCTGCCCAGAACATGCAACTGCTCGATGGCGGCGGGCCGGTAGACGTCGGCCGGCACCAGCAGGGGCGAACGGCCCTTTTCTTTGAGCTGGCGCGCCAGCTTGGCGGCGGTGGTGGTCTTGCCTGACCCTTGGAGGCCGGCGAGCATGATGGTCACCGGCTGCCGGCCGTCGAGCTTGAGCGGCTGGGCCTGACTGCCGAGCAATTCGACCAGGTGGTCGTGCACCACCTTGACCACCTGCTGGCCGGGCGAAAGGCTGGCCAGCACTTCCTTGCCGATGGCTTTGGCCGTGACCGAGGCGATGAACTCCTTGACGACACCGAAATTGACGTCCGCCTCGAGCAACGCGGTGCGCACCTCGCCCATGGCTTCCTGAATGTTCTCTTCAGTCAGCCGGCCATGGCCGCGCAATTTCTTAAACGCGCTCTCAAGACGATCGGTTAAATTCTCAAACATGGTGCTCTATACGGGACATTTCATGCAGGATTCACTGGGCAATAGCCGCTACGGCCGCCCTTTGACGGTTTTCCGCGCAGAAAATTGGGATACATACCCGACATGCCTTCGCTTGTCAAGTAAGAAGGAAATCATGGTGGTCCGGGAGCTTATCATCCTGCCACCATCTCGGCCACCCTGGCCACGTTCTCCGGAGTATCGGCCTGGACGCAGGTGATGGCGGACTGTTTCGGCAGAATCTTCCTGATCATCCCAGTCAGGACGTTCTTGGGCCCCAATTCGACCATCACCTCGACCCCATCGGCGATCATACGCTCGACAATCGGCAGCCAGCGGACCCGGGAGGCGATCTGCCGGGCCATGATCTCTTTCAGTTGATCAGGGTCTTGCTCCTCGCTGCCGGTGACGTTGCACAACACCGGCACTTGGGGGGAACGGAAGGTGATGTTGGCCATAAAAGCAGTGAAATCGCCGACCGCGCCGGCCACCAACGGACTGTGGTTGGCGACGCTGACATTGAGCGGGAGGATCTTGCCTCCTTGGGCGGCACAGACGGAGCAGACGGCATCGAGCCCGGCCGCATCCCCGGAAAGAACAATCTGGGAAGCGGTGTTATGGTTGGCCGCCACCGCCACACCCGGACCGGAAAAATCGGCCAGAATCGCCTCGATCCGGTCGATATCCAGCCCCACCACCGCCCGCATGCCGCCGGGATGCGCAGATCCCTCGCGCTCCATCAGTTGGCCGCGCTTGGTGACCAGCGCCAGGGTATCTTCCAGGGTCAGCACCCCGGCCCCGTGGAGGGCGGAATACTCTCCCAGGCTGTGGCCGGCGAAAAAGGCGGGCGTGAAGCCGGGCAGCGTCTTGAGCAGTTGCTGCCAGCAGATCAGGTTGATCACAGTCAGGGCCGGTTGCAGGTAGAGCACCCGGGTCAGATCCGCCAAGGGTCCCTGAAAGCACAGGGCGCGGACCGGGAAGCCGGAGATTCGCTCGGCCAGGTCCATCAGGGCCGCGGCCTCCGCATCCTGCTCGACAAAGGCCTGGCCCATGCCCACATATTGGGACCCTTGTCCCGGAAAGAGAATCGCGGTTTTTTTCATGCGCATGCAAATCAATCGTTAAATTGACCTGTCCGCCGATTCTATTGCCGGTCGAACAGGAGGTTGTACACCATAAACAGCGCGACGCCGACGGTGATCGCTGAATCGGCTGCATTAAAGGCGGGCCAATGCGACTGCCCCAGATAAAAGTCCAGGAAATCGACCACGAATCCCCATCGAATCCGGTCGATCAGGTTGCCGATGGCTCCGCCCGCGATCAGGCCCAGGGCCGCCGAGTATATCCAACTGCGCTGACTGAAACTGCGCAGGGCTATCCAGATGCACACCAGGGCGATGGCGGCTGCGGCAATGAAGAACGCCTGCCGCCAGAGCGCCGGCTGCCCGGCAAGCATGCCGAAGGCGGCGCCGTTGTTGGTCAAATGGGTCAGGT
>WRFD01000224.1 GCA_009778955.1 Desulfobulbus sp. | reverse complement strand
TAGAGCTTCCCCTCGTCCAATTGGGTTTTGCGCGCCAGGAAGCGGGCGAAATCGCGGGGTCGGTCCTGGCATTCCTCCCAGTAGCGGCTGGCGACATCAGTGGAGAGATGGTCACTGCTCACATGGACCGGCAACCCCTGCCGCGCCATCCGATGCGCGAACATGAGCATTGCCCCGGCTTCCCGTTCCAGTTCCGCCGCGCCGAGCACGGGATGATAGCGGCTGAAAAAGACCTCGATCCGCACCTGGCCGTCAAAGGCCCCGACTATGGCGCCGATGTTGGCCTCCAGCGCGACGAGGTTGTAGGTTGTGCCCCGCTTGATGGCCGCCCGGTGGCGGTCATCGGTCACTTCCGGTGAAAATTCGATGATCGGCGGCGCCAGATCGCGGGCAAAGGCCCCTTGGTACAACTCTAGAAATTCGGCGTCGAGCAGGCGCCAGGCCCCGTAGTGCAGGAGGAAATGACCCCGCAGAAGGGGATCGTCGGCAATGGCCCGCAACAGGTGCTTGACCATGCCCGGATCGTTTTCGTAACAGATGTAGAGTATCCGGGTCCAGGGCTTCAGCCGATGCAGATCGGCGATGATGGCCGCTATCGAGCGGGAGACCGGCCGCCTGCGGCCGGAATGGAGGCGAAAGGCATGGCGGCTGCCGCCGCAGTAGGCGCAGTCGAAGGCGCAGCCCCGGCCGAGCAGGAGCGGAAAGCCTAGCTTGGTATTGATTGTGCGGATGTACAGTTCGGCATCAATCAGATACGAGCAGTCGCCGAAGGCCAGTTGGTCTAGTTGTTGCCGGTCGATCAGCCAGGTACGGTCGCTGCGCCGGATCGCGCCCTGCTCGCGCCAGACCAGGTTGGCGATTTCGGCCGGCGGCTGGCGCCGGAGCAGGCACGCCACCGGCTCTTCCGGGTCGCCGGTCACCACGCAATCAAGCTCCGGCACGGTGCGCAGCAGGTCTTCGGCAAAATAGGCCGCTGTGAAGCCACCGCCCAGGGTCGGCACTGTCGGGTTCCATTCCCGGACCACGGCCAGGGTCGCCAGCAGGCCGTGGACCGTCTCCTGCCAGTGGCAGACGAACCCGACATGGGTGGGATCAAACTCGACCAGCGTCGCCAGCAGCCGCTCCCGCACCCCGGCTTCCGGGTACAGGGCGGGATTGAAGATCTTGGCGGCGATGCCCTGTTGCGAAAGGGCATCGCACAGGCCGAAGCTGCCCATGGGGATATAGAAAAAATAGGGACTTGCGCAATTGACCAGCAGAAAGCGGGCGGACATGCGCATGCTCAGGCGGGGCTATCGCCAGGTGCGCCGGCAGGCAGGCGATCCTCGGCGATTTCGACGAATTGGTCGCGGAGCAAATCCTGCAGGGCCACCGATGCCTCTTCCAGCTCGCCTTCATGCCCCTTGCGTACCGCCTGAAAAAACCGGTCGCAAACCGCCCGCTGCTCCCTGCTCCAGTAGCTGGTGAAACCATCCTTGCCCGTCACCGGGACCGGATGGTTCATGCGTTCGTAATCGCGGCGGCCGTGCGCCCAGTTGATCACATGGGCGTAAAAGAGCAGCCCTCGGTCAAGCAGGATGTAGAGCAACTGGATGTTGGTCACCGGCCCCACCTGCAACTGGTCGCCGCCCATGCGCATGCCCAGCAGCCGGACCCCGGAGAGAAATTCTTTGCCCTTGAGGGCAGTGGCGGCGGCGCCAATCAGACCGCCAACCCCCGCGAACAGGCCGAACGAGGCGCCGATGGTGGCGGCGTCGATGCCCACTCCCAAGGCCGCTCCTCCCACGGCCCCGGCCACGATGAGCTGCCACTCGCGCAATCCGAGGAACTCCCAGGTCTTCCGGCTGAACAGATCCTCTTCCAAAATCGACTGCGGCGGCAGGTCCAGGTTGAAGATATTGTGTTTGAACAGGCTGCGGATCGCCTCCCGGGTCCGGCGCTCCAAGGCGGTGACCTGGACGCAGTATGCCTGGTGCAGTTCCTGCCGCCGCCGCTTCTCGTCTCCCGGGGAGCAGGGCACGGTTTGCCGGTAGGCCAGGGCCTCCTGGATGAAACCGGCCAGGAAAGCGGCGGCCCGCTGGTTGCGCAGCTCCCAGTCTTCCTGAAAGGCTTCGACCACCGCCTGGAGGACCGGCGCCAGCCGCTGGTCAATGGCCTTGAGGCTCTCCAACAGGTCGATCCGCTGACAGTAGTTGGCCCGGCAGGAATTGAACAGCCGGATCGCGTTGAAATGTTTACGGAATTCGTTCTGCCACTGGTCAAGAAAACCGGTTTCCTCCTCCTTGCAGTTGATCACCGCCATCCGGGGGGCTCCGCTCAGCCGCAGGATCTCCATCTCGGCCCGGTCAACATGGCGCATGGGCCGCGAGCCGTCGACCACGAAGATCACCCCCGCTCCCACGGCCACTGGCCCTAGCAGTTCGCAGTCGTCGCGAAAGGCCGGATCATCCCGATGGGAGGCAATGAAGGACGCAAGCATACTTTCGTCCGGTCCTTGATACTCCTTGAGCCATTGCAGGGTCTGGCGCGGGTTCTGGAATCCGGGGGTATCGATAAAGCGGATGATCTCCCGGCCGTCGATCCGCACCGGGAAGGTCTGGCGGACCACGGTCTCACCGGGGATGGAGCTGATCCGCACCGAATCGTCCTCGGCCAGGGTGGAGAGCACCGAGGATTTGCCTTCGTTGGGGTGGCCGATGATGGCGAACTCAGGCACCGTGGACTTCATGGCGACACCAGGGGGCGGACCGAGAGCCGCGGGTCGCCTAAGGCCTGCATCTTCTGGCGCCAGACCCGCAGTTGTTCCGGATCGACCGGGGTCAGCACGGTTGCGGCTGCGGGCCGGCCGATCAGGAGGATGACGATCGGCGCCTGCTCACCCAGCAGGCGGCGAAGGCCATGGACCAGGATTTCCGTTTCCTTAAGCGGCGGCTGCCAGGCCTCGTGCAACATCAGCGCGCCCGCCGGTGGCTTTGCGGCCTTGGCCAGGGAGGCCAGGATTTCCGCATCATCCTTGCCGGGCACTCCGTAGCGCAGAGCGTCGAAAGCAGGGCCGAACTCCGGGTCCAACCGCCCGGCCAGGGCGGCTCGCAGCTCCTCCTCGTCCAGTTCGTCCGGAATCAGCAGGACCCAGCGGCCGCCTTCTGCTAAAGGCATGGCTGCCTGCGACGCTTGGCCTGGCCCATGGGCAGTCATGTGCTCTGGTTCGGCGGCCGGCGCGGGCACCGGAGTCCGGGCGGAACCATCTCGCGTCTCTTCCCGCAGACCGTTGGTGTCGAGCCTGGGCGCGGTCATCCGCTGCACCAGAGGCCGGATATCCAAGGTGGCGAAATGGAGCTGCGCCAGGGCGCGTTGCTGCCGCGCCAGTCCCAAGATCAGCAACAGGCAGCGGGGCAGCAGGCCGTAGACCGCCACCGCGCAGCAAAGGAAGGGCCACCAGACCACAAGATTGGCGGTCTCCAGATGGGCGATTCCCTCCTTAAGCACCATCTGGCTACCCTGGACCTGGGCCAGGGTCGGCACCGCCTGGGGCAGCCACCAGGACCAGGGCAGGGCGATCCATCGCACCAGGCCGGCCACCGGTTCGGCGGAGAGTTGCAGGGTCGACTGCCAGGCAAAGGCGATATCGACAAATGTCACCTTGGTCAGGGTGGCGCCGAGCACTCCCAGATTGAAGCCGATGCCTCCCAGTTGCACCAGGGCAAAGGCCGGCCAGATCAGCAGCGCCGCCAGTTCCTTGCGCTGACGCACGCCGCCGGAGATGGCCGCCAGGTCAAGCCGCCGGCGCCCGGTCAGGGCCGGTTGCAGCCGTCGACGGAGGCCATCCAGCCCGCGCATCAGCATTCGACCCAGGAAGAGATAGAGCACCGAGGTCTCCATCGGCAGCCGTCGCAGCCGCCGATACCCGAACACCAGCCCTTGGAGAACCAGTATCGCCATTTGCAGGAGCACGAACAGACCGAAATAGACCGACACATTGAGCGGCGTCGTCCCGGCGTAGAAGAGCAGGGAACCGGCCCCTCCTATGCCGGCAAACAGACCGAGGCCAAACAACAGCCCCTGGCAGAGGACGGCCAGCTCTTTCCATACGGTTCCGGGCAATGGCGTACCCTCGGCCGCCTGTTCCCGCTGGTACTGCAGCCGGCGGATGGTCAGCCACTTCCGCACCAGGGTTCGGGGCGGCGCCATATCGGCCTTGCCCAGTTGCGGCTCGATCTTGGCCAGGTAGATCATCCGGTC
>WRFD01000223.1 GCA_009778955.1 Desulfobulbus sp. | reverse complement strand
CTCGATCCGGTCGCGCAGCAGCTGGCGGGTGGTTTCGTCCTCAATCTTGCGGGAAATGCCGATATGGTCGGTCAGCGGCATGAACACCAGGTTGCGGCAGGGCAGGGTGATGTTGCAGGTCAGACGGGCCCCTTTGGATCCGATCGGCTCCTTGGCGATCTGCACCAGGACTTCCTGGCCTTCCCGGAGGATTTCGTTGATCGCTGGGGCAGAGGGCAGGGAGGGCGGCTGGGTGGACCGCAGTTTGTGCCCATTGACCAGCCGTTGGTAATTCTCTGAGAAAATGTAGAAGGCCTCGTCGACGTAGAGGAAGCCGGTACGCTCCAGGCCGATGTCGACAAAGGCGGCGTCAATGCCCGGCAGCACCCGGACCACCCGACCCAGGTAGATGTTGCCGATCAGGCCCCGCTCAGAGATCCGGTCGAGGTGGAATTCACGCAGCTTGCCGTTTTCCACCAGGGCGATCCGGTTCTCGTAGAAGGTTGCATTGATGAGGATGACTGTGTACATAGGAGAACCTGATCGAATTCTATGGGCGTAACCAAAACGCTGGCAACGCGAACGCCAAGGCGCGGAAGTGATTATGAATCAAGCGCGTTACTATACTATACCGTGGACAAACCGCCATAATAAATTGGTGGATGCGGCGGCGCCCCTCCCGGTGTTCCTCCTGCCGGAAGGGCCGGATGCGGCCGGGATTCCGGCGCGGAACAAGTGATTTCAGCCATCATTCCCACCCATAACCGGGCGCCCTTCCTGGAGCGGTCCGTTGGCTCGGTGCTGGCGCAGCGGCGAGCCTGCGGCGAGTTGATAGTGGTCGACGACGGGTCCACCGATCACACCGCCGCCCTGGTCGAGCGGATGGCCGTGCACGCCGCCATGCCGGTCCGGCTGGTGCGCCAGGGTAATCTGGGCGCGGCCGCGGCCCGCAACACCGGCATCCGCCTGGCGCGGGGGCGATTGCTCGCCTTTCTCGATTCCGACGACTGGTGGCTGCCGGACAAGCTGGCCGTACAGGCGGCGGCAATGGCGTCCCGGCCGGAAGCGCTCGTCGCCCACACCCGCGAAGTCTGGTTCCGCCGGGGACAGCGGGTCAACCAAAAGAAGAAGCACGACCCGCCCGGCGGCGATATCTTTGCCGCCAGCCTGGGGATGTGCGTGGTCGGCATGTCCACGGTTATGGCCCGGAGGGAGCTGTTCGACCGCTACGGATTGTTCGACGAGTCGCTGCCCTGCTGCGAGGATTACGACCTCTGGCTGCGAATCGGTTGCCGTGAATCCTTTCTGCTCGTCCCCGAGCGACTGACCGGCAAGGACGGCGGCCGGCCCGACCAGCTCTCCGCGATCCACCGGCAGGGCATGGATGTCTTTCGCATCCGCGCCCTGTGCGCCCTGCTCGATGCGGGCGGGTTGCGGCCGGATCAGCGGTGCGCAGCCGTGGCCGAACTGGCGCGCAAATGCAGGATCTACGGTCAGGGGTGCGGCAAACACGGCCGCCTGGAAGAGGGAGAGCGTTATTTTAACCTGGCCGCGCGCTATCAGCAAACAGGAGATCTGCCCGCATGAACCAGGCGTCCTGCGGCGACCCGGCCCGTTTCATCACTCGGCTCCATGTGGCTGAAGACTGCCTTGATCTGCCCTACACCAGGGAGATCATCGACCGGGCTAAACTGCCGGTGACCGTGGTCGGCGCCCGGGAGACGCCCGCCATCGGCGGCGACTATCCGTCCAATCTCACCGTGGGCAAGCGCCATCTCCTGCTTTGCCGCAACCACGGCATCTTTTTCAAGCCCTGTCCGGGCACCCGCGAGTACCGCTGCTGCGACTACCAGGTGCTCAACATCGGCATGAACTGCCCCATGGATTGCGTCTACTGCATCCTCCAGGCCTATCTCAACAACCCCTGGCTCAGCTTCTTCGTCAATGTCGAGGATCTGTTCGCCGACCTCGACCGGACGCTGACTGCGAAGCCGCAGCGCTTTTTTCGTATCGGCACCGGCGAATTCACCGACAGCCTGGCCCTGGACAGCCTCACCCGGCTGAGTCCGCTCCTGGTCGCCTATATGGCCGGCCAGGCCAATGCGGTGCTGGAGCTGAAGACCAAGAGCGCCAACATCGATAACCTGGAAGGGCTCGATCATCAAGGCCGGACCCTTGTCGCCTGGTCGCTCAATAGCCTGCAGGTCATGGCAAAAGAGGAGATCCGTACAGCCACCTTGGATGAGCGGCTGCGGGCCGCCGCCCGGTGCGCCGATTGGGGATATAGCCTGGCCTTCCACTTTGACCCGATCATCCTCCATCCCGGCTGGCGGGAGGGGTACCGCGCCACCATCGACCGGCTGTTCGCCACGGTCCCGGCGGAGGCCATCGCCTGGATCAGCCTGGGAGCCCTGCGCTATTTGCCGCCGCTCAAGCAGATCGCCGCCGGGCGCTTTCCTGCCTCGCGTTTCTTCTACCAGGAGTTCATCGACGGTCTCGACGGCAAGCGCCGCTATGTCCGTCCGCAGCGGGTGGAGATGTACCGGCTGCTGGTCGACGCCCTAGGCCCGCGAGTCCACCTGCGGACCTGCCTCTACTTCTGCATGGAAAACGACGCTGTCTGGCAGGATGTGTTCGGCTTCGTCCCTGGCGATCATGGCGGCCTGCCGGTGATGCTCGACCGGGCGGCCCGCTGGCGGTGAGCCAGGCCTCCTCTTGGTTTTTCGAGTCGTATTGAGTATGGTAGCGGTCATGGAGCGCGAGATGAACGACGAACTACCGGCGGGCTGCCGTGAAATGCAGCAGTTTTTGCGGGACAGCATGTTCGAGATCGCCGTCGAAGAGTTGATCCGGCTGGCCGGAGGCCAAGTGGCTGATATCGCCAGCTGCAAGCGGGCGGCTTAGAGCGACGGGTCCCGGAGCAGGTTAATGGTCGGGGCCGAAAGAGCGTCCAGGGCGGTTATGTCCCGGATCGGATGCAATGCATACAACAAGCAGGAGGTGAAATCCATGGGTTTGTTGCCGATGATTGAGAAGGGAAAACCAGTGGACTGCCATGCGGATTGGCCGCTTTTTTACATGAACGATTTTTCGCGGCTGGGCTTGGTGGTCAGCCGGCTGGTGGATGCCCTGTCGGTCCTGCGCTCAGACGGCTACACGGTACGCGTCGACGAACGGGGCGCCGTGCTGGAGATCGACGGCAAAAATCAGGTTGCGGCGATCGTGGCGGCCTTGCGCGCCAAGGCGATCGACTGCGAAACCGCCGACCTGGTCAGTTGTGTGTACCAGGGGTGATAACTCTTTTTCCTGCTCGGCGGGCAGGCGACAGGTAGCCGATAGGAGCGGTGCTTCGCCCTCCTTGACGCTTTTATTTTTCGGAGATTTGCGAAATTACCATGCATGATGCAACCAATCTGCGGCCCGGGGGCCTGCCGCGCCCACCTTCCTGGGTGCCTTTTTCCACCTCTTGCGCCTTTCTGTTCCGCCATCCCCGTCTGCTGGGCCTCAGCCTGCTGCTGGTGCTCCTGACCGGCGCCCTCACCTGGCTGGGCTATCTCTTCACCGTGGACTTGATCAACCACTTCACCGGCTCGTTTTTCACCACCCCTCCCACGGTGGAGAAATTCTGGCGCTGGCCGCTGCTGTGGGGCTGGACCGCCCTGAAATGGGTTTTCCTGCTCCTTACCCGGACAGTTGCCTTTTATCTGGCCTTTATTTTGGCGTATAGCCTGACCACACCCGGCTATGCCTTCCTCAGTAACTGGGCCGGCAACCGCTATTGCCGGCAGGCCGGGGAGGGCGAGGCGGTGTTCAGCCTGGCTGGCGCCCTGGTCGACCTCCGCGAGGGGATCAAGGTCGGCGCCATGGGCATAGTGGTCACCATCGCCGCCTTGTTTGCCAATTTTGTGCCGGTGATCGGCCAGGCCGCGGTGTTCGTGCTCTATTCGTACTATTCGGCCCTGATGTTCGTCGACTATCCCGCCTCCCGCTACCGCTGGACCTTGGGACAAAAACTCGGCTGGCTGAGGCTGCACAGCGGCCAGGCCTTCCGCCTGGGGTTTTTCCCGGCCATGATCAGCATGGTGCCGCTCTTGAACATTTTCCTGATGGCCCTGTTCTTCCCCCTGTTCACCATCCACACTACCCTCAATTTTCTGACCATCGAAGGCCGCAGAGAGATAGCTCCTGCCTCCTGAAGCCGGGCCTCGCGAAGATTATTGGGGCTCGAACAGTTTGCTCGTAATCTGTGCGAATCTCTTCTAATATCTCCAAAATGGAGAGATT